>JAUVBB010000281.1 GCA_030591445.1 Deltaproteobacteria bacterium
ATTCGATCATGGCCTTGCCTCCTTTTGCAATCAGACCCGCGCGGCTCCCGGTGTCCGCGGGGGTCCAAAACGGTTTTTCTAGAAAAAGTCGTGCATCCAACCCTTCATTCGCACTTTGATTCGATGGTAGAGATTCTTGTCCTGGCGAATGGGAAAGTAACGGCTGCCCATGTGATCTTTGCCGTACAAGACCAGTCCTACGCCGGTGGCATAGATGGGCGAGCGCACCACATCGGTCAAGCCGCCGATGCCCTCTGGAATTCCGCGACGTACGGGCATACCCAGAACGTCTTCGGCCAACTCGGGCATGCCTTCCATGATGTTGGTGCCGCCGGTGATCACCGCGCCGGAGGCCAAGAGATCTTCGTAGCCCGAGCGTTGGATTTCCCGCTGGACCAGGCTAAAGATTTCCTCGACCCGGGGCTCGATGATTTCGCACAGGATCTGGCGGGACAAAACGCGAGTGTTGCGGCCACCTACCGAGGGGACATCGACGTTTTCATCTTTGTCCACCATGGAAGCGATGGCACAGCCGTGCTTGATTTTGAGTTTCTCGGCCTTGGGCGCCGGGGTGCGCAAACCCACGGCGATGTCGTTGGTTACTTGATTGCCGCCCAGGGACAAAACCGCGGTGTGCACGATGCTGCCACCGGAGAAGATGGCGATATCGGTGGTACCGCCCCCGATGTCGATCAGCACCACTCCCAGATCTTTTTCGTCTTCGGTCAACACCGCCAGAGACGAGGCCAATTGTTGCAGCACGATGTCGGCGACATCCAGGCCGGTCTTGTTGGCACATTTGATCAAGTTCTGGGCCGAGGAGCAAGCACCGGTGACCAAGTGCACCTTGGCTTCCAGGCGTACCCCGCTCATGCCCAGGGGCTCTTTGATGCCGTCCTGGTTATCGATGACGTATTCCTGGGGCAAGATGTGAATCACCTCGCGATCGAGCGGAATCACCACCGCGCGGGCGGCGTCGATCACGCGGCGGATGTCGGAGGTACGCACCTCCTTGTCCTTGACCGCGACGATGCCGTGGGAGTTGATGCCCTTGATGTGCCCGCCGGCAATGCCCACGTAGGTGCTCTTGATCTCACACCCGGCCATCATCTCCGCTTCCTCGATGGCGCGTCTGATGGAGTTGACCGTGCTTTCAATATTGATCACCACTCCCTTGCGCAAACCACGGGAGGGAGAACTGCCGATGCCCACGATGTCCACCCCTTCCGGACCTATTTCGCCGACAATCGCGCAGATCTTGGTGGTGCCAATATCCAGGCCCACTACCAGTTCGCTGTTCTTTGCCATGTTAAACCTCTCTTCCCTATCGAACACCTTTTTTAGAAGGATCTTTCTCTTTGGCCAAGGCCAACGCTTCCGCTTTGTCCAAGCGGATGGTGGCCCGAATTCCGTAATCTGCCTGATCCAACAAAATCGTATGGGCATCGAGCCCACGCCGTTTCACTTCGGCCAGCACCTGGCACAATTCATCGCTGCGCTGCCAATCCAAGGCCGAACTCACCTGAATGCGCAGCGCTCCCGGATCCAAGATCAGGGTGGAGCCCATCAACTCGTCCCAATGAACTTCCGCCACCTGGTGGGTGGCCAGGCAGGGAATCTGCCCCACTTGCTCCACCAAGGCCAAGGCCTGACGAATGGGCTCCTGGCAGCGTTCGGGATGTTCGCTAAAGAGCGCGCGCGCGATACCGGTCACCAGCGGAAAATCTACCGTCTCCCCCGGGGCGATGCGCTTGAACACCTCGCCGGCCCGGTTCAGGTAATACAAACCGGCCAGGTTGATCATGGCCACTGGCCGGTGCTCTTCTACTTCCAGCACGACCGCATTCGGAATCACCCGCTGGGCCAGCACCCGGCGTACCCAGGGCAAGCGTTCCAGCTGTTTTCTTATCCGGTCCACATCCACCGAAAAGATATTCATGCCCTCGGCCAGATCGGCGGCGCGCAGCAGCTCGGCCACCGGAGTTTTCTCGGCGCCGCGCACTTCGATCGAGCGCACCGACAAGGCCGGCGAGCTGCGTAAAAACACAGCCACTTGATAGCCGCCATAGCCCAAACCCGCGCCCAAGACCGAAAGCAAGATCAGCCGCAGCGGTGCCAGAATCCAGGCCCGCAGCCGGTGGCTTCGGCTTTTCTTTCGGTCGGCCGGTGACGGCCGTTTGCGGTTTCTACCCGCCATCAACAAAGTCCTTTCAAGCCCGGCAAGCGGCTCCCAGCAAAAGCCGCTCGGCCAAATCAGCAAACGAAATCCCCACCCCCTGGGCAATCTTTGGAATCAGGCTGGCCTCGGTCATACCCGGAATGGTATTGACCTCCAGCAGCACAAAGTCGCCGTCGGGGCGAAGCAAAGTGTCGACCCGGCTGACGCCACTACAACCCAGGGCCCGGTGCGCGGCCAGCCCCAAGGCCAGCGCGCTTTCGGTCTGGGCCGCGGTCAGCGGGGCGGGATACAAGTATTGGGTAACGCCATCGCTTTGGTACTTGGCCTTGTAATCGTAAAATTCCTCGGCGGGCACGATCTCAATCACACCCAAGGCCTGGTCATCAAGCACCCCCACCTGGATTTCGCGGCCCTCGACATATTGCTCAATCATGATATCGCCGGCCAGGTTCTGGGCCTGGCTAAGCGCGGCCGCCAGCTCCGCTTCTTTGCGGACAATGCTAATGCCCACGCTGGAGCCTTCCCGAGAAGGCTTGACCACCACTGGCAAACCGAAGGGAAGCTGATGGGAGGCAAAACCGGCCAAGGCCGATTGGCTCACTACTTGGTCTAGTGCCACCGGCAATTGCTGATGCCGAAACATTTTCTTGGCCACTACCTTGTCCATGGACAGGGCCGAAGCCAGTACCCCGCTACCGGTGTAAGGAATGCGCATGGTCTCCAACAAGCCCTGGATACAACCGTCTTCTCCCCAACGCCCGTGCAAGGCAACAAAGGCCACCGCAATGGATTCGCGAAGCAACACCGCCGGCAAGTCGACGTCGACCTCAATTTCACAAATCTGGTAGCCGCGGGCGCGCAAGGCTTTGGCCAGAGCGATGCCGCTGGCTAGCGACACTTCGTGCTCGGCATTGTGCCCGCCCATCAGCATGCCTATTTTCTTATTTTTCATCCGGCCCTCCGGTGCGCTGGGCTTGCTTGAAAACTTCCCCAACACTCCACTTCGCGCTGCAGCTTGATCCCGAAGGTTTTTCGTACTTGGCGCGACACCCGCAAGGATAAACGCCAGATATCCCGGGCGGCGGCGCTGCTTTGATTAACAATGAAATTGGCATGGCGAGTCGAGACTTGGGCCCCGCCCTCGCTCCAGCCCTTGCAACCGGCCTGTTCAATCAGGCGGCCGGCCGAATCCGCTGGCGGATTGCGGAAAAAACAACCGGCGCTACGAACCGAGCGGGGCTGAAGTTTGCGCCCGGCCAAGGCCCGAACCAGATCCCGCTGCATGGCGGCTTGGGTCGAACAGGGCAAACGTAACCGGGCCGCGACCACCACCCGCCGGCTACCGATGGAGGACCGCCGGTAGCCAAAACCCAGACGCTCGGCCGCTACCCAACGCAGCCGACCACGTTCCAGCAAGCGCACTTCGATGAGACGATCGGCCATGGCAACAGTCGGCGTGCCGGCGTTGCACTTGACTGCCCCACCCACTGTTGCCGGGATGCCGGCCAAGCCGGTCAAGCCGGCGGCCCCTTGCTTGCGCGCCCAGGCCAACAAGGACGAAAGATTCATGCCCGCCCCCACCGCTACTTCAATCAGGCGCCGCGAACGCTCCAACAGCTTGGCCCGCGCCAAACGACCGCACAAGCGCAACACCACCACGTCGACACCCTGATCGGCGATCAAAACGTTACTGCCCCCACCGAGCACCCGCGCGCCAACGCCACAGTCATCCAGATAGCGCCGGGCCTCGACCAAGAGCTCTTCCTTGTCCAACCAGACCATCAAGGGCGTCGGGCCGCCGACCGCGTAAGTGGTATGGCGCCAGAGCGGCTCGTCCCGCTGGAGGCGACAATCAAAGCGCTCGGCAAAACCGGTGCGCCAATCTTTGGGCCCGCGCTTCATGCCTTTCCTTCCGCGCGTTCGCGCAAACGGCTTAAAAATTCTTCCCCCACCCGCCAGACATCGCCCGCGCCCATGGTGATTACCAAATCGTCTGGCTGGCAATTGGCCAACAACCAGGTCACAACGTCGGTCCGCTGCGAGAGATAATGGGCATTGCGGTGTCCGTGACTGCGAATGCCATCGAACAAAACCTGGGCACTGACCCCTTCGATAGGCTCCTCGCCGGCGGCATAGATATCCATCACCACCACCTCGTCAGCCAGGTTGAAGGCCGAAGTAAACTGTTGGCCCAGGTCCCGGGTGCGGGTGTAACGGTGGGGCTGGAAGACCACCACCGTTCGGCATTGAAAGGCACGCCGAGCCCCATCCAGGGTAGTCTTGATCTCTTCCGGATGGTGCCCGTAGTCATCCACCACCGTGATGCCCTGGGTTTGACCGCGAATGGTAAAACGACGTTGAATCCCGGCAAATTCGGCCAAGGACTCTTGCACCACCGCGAAGGGCACCTGCAACTCATCGGCCACCACCACCGCGGCCAGAGCGTTGAGCATATTGTGTTGGCCAATCATGTTCAGCGAGACCCGGCCCAGTGGCTCACCGCGACGCCGAACGTTGAAAGCAACCTGGCCCTTGGAAAATTCCGGATCTTCGGCGCGGTAATCGGCCTGCGGGGACATCCCATAGGTCACCACCCGCTTGCTCAAGCGCGGCAAGATTTCCTGGACTTGGGGATGATCCAGACAGGCCACCACCAGACCGTAAAAGGGCACCTTGTTGGCAAAGTTAACAAAAGCGTCTTTGATGGCATCGAGATCGCCGTAGTAATCCAAGTGCTCGGCATCGATGTTGGTAATGATGGCATAGGTGGGACTCAACTGCAGGAAGGAACCGTCGCTTTCGTCGGCTTCGGCCACCAGGTACTTGCCTTCACCCAGCTGGGCATTGGAGCCCAGGCTGTTGAGCTTGCCCCCGATGATAATGGTGGGGTCGATGCCGGCTTGGGTCAGCACCGAGGCCAGAATAGAGGTGGTGGTGGTTTTGCCATGGGAGCCGGCCACCGCAATCCCGTGCTTCATGCGCATGAGCTCGGCCAACATCTCCGCGCGCGGAATCACGGGAATCCCCCGGCTTCGGGCTGCCAGCACTTCGGGGTTGTCCGCGGACACGGCACTGGAAATCACCACCACATCGGTCTCGCCCAAATGATCGGCATCGTGGCCGACATGAATTTGCGCGCCCATGTTTTCCAGCCGCAGGGTCATTTCACTTTGGGCCAGGTCGGAACCGGTCACGGTATAACCGAGGTTGATCAGAACCTCGGCGATACCACTCATACCGATGCCGCCAATGCCGACAAAATGAACCCGGTAGGTTCTGCGTAGCGGCATCAGACACCGTCCCTTCGGGGGCCATGATCCAGTCCGGTCATCTCCAGGCAAACTTCACAAATATCGCGGGCTGCCTCGGGTCGCCCCACCGATGCCGCCGCGCTTTCCATCTTTTCTCGCCGCTCTCGATCCCCCAGAATCGCAACTACCTCGGCCGCCAATTTCTCGGCGCTAAGATCCGCTTCCCGGATCATGACCGCGGCCCCAGCCTGTACCAAAGCTTGGGCGTTGATTTCCTGGTGGTTGTCGGCGGCTAATGGATAGGGAATCAACAGCGAAGCTCGTCGGCACAGCGCCAACTCGGCCACCGTGGTGGCGCCGGCCCGACAAATCACCAGATCGGCCTGCCGGTAAGCCTGGGCCATGTCATCGATGAAGGCCAGGACCTGGGCCGAGAGAGAAAGTTCTTGGTAGCGCCGGGTGACGGCTTCGCGCTGCGCCTCGCCGGTCTGGTGCATCAGCTCGAGGTCGGTCACTTGCTCCTGGACCAGGGCCATGGCTTCCGGCACCACTTGATTCAAAGTTTGGGCGCCCTGGGAACCGCCAAACACCAACACCCGCAAACCTGTCAACTCTTGCCGGTGCTGCAAAATATTTTCGGCCAGCGCCTGGCGCACCGGATTGCCCAGGAGCGACACTTTGCGGGCCGGGAAAAAGGGCTGCGCCTGGGGAAAAGCTATCAGCACTCGGCGCACCAGCTTGCCCAACAGTCGGTTGGTCATGCCCGGCAAGGCGTTTTGCTCTAGCACCACAGTAGGCATACGTTTGAGCGCAGCGCTCAACAAAACCGGCCCCGAGGCATAACCGCCCACGCCCACCACCACATCGGGAGCAAAGCGCCGCAAAATACGCAGCGATTGCCACAACGCCCGCGGCAAACGGAGCAGACCGCGGATCCAGCCCCACAGACCTTTGCCCTTGAGACCGCCCACTTCGATGAGTTCCAAATCGAAGCCCGCCCGCGGTACCTGGCGAAACTCGATGCCCCGGCGGGTGCCGACAAACAGTACCTGGTGGCCTTGTTTACGCAGAAGGAGCTCTTCGGCCAATGCCAAACCGGGGAAAAGATGACCGCCGGTTCCTCCGCCTGCAATGAGCATCTTCACTTCATCCACCAATCCTTCTGCTAAGGCCCTAGGGCCAGGTCAACTTCACTTCCGGCGCCGCGGGTCCCTTCTCTCCGGCCGCCGAAATGTCCAGTAAAATACCAACCGCCAACAAGGTACAAACCAACGAACTGCCGCCGTAAGACACAAAGGGCAGGGTCAAACCCTTGGTGGGCAACAATCCGGTCACCACCCCTACATTGATCAAGACATGCAAGGCAATCAGCATGGTCAAGCCGAAAGCCACGTAGGTACCGAACAAGTCCGGGGCCCGCAAAGCCGCCCGAATGCCACGCCAAATCACAACCGCAAACAATGCGATCAGAGCAACGGCCCCCACCATGCCCAACTCTTCGCCCACGGCCGAGAAGATGAAATCGGTGTGCGCGGCCGGCAAGAAAAACAGTTTGTGTTTGCCTTCGCCCAAACCAGCGCCGGTGAGCCCGCCGGAACCAAAGCTCATTAGACTCTCGCTGATCTGATAGCCGATATCGTAGCGATGCGCCCAGGGATCCAAAAATGCCAGCAGGCGCCGCATCCGGTATTCGGATCCGGCGATCAGGCCGTAGGCCATGGGCAAGGCCACCAAAGCGGCCGCCACAATATAGACCATGCGGGTGCCGGCCACGAAAAGCATAAAGAAAAGCAAGATGGTCAGCACCGCGGCGGTGCCAAAATCCGGCTGGCTTAGCAACAGAACAATGAAGACGCCACTGACCAGTAGATAGGGCAAGAAGCCGGCGGCAAAAGCCCGAACCCGGTCTCGCTTGCGGGTCAAAGACCAGGCCAAATACACCACGAAGGCGACCTTGGCCAACTCCGCGGGCTGAAATCCAATGAAACCAAAGCGAATCCATCGTGAGGAGCCACCAGCCCGCGAGCCAATACCGGGTACCAGCACCAGGATCAACAGCAGCACCGCCAACAGCAACAAGGGATAGGCAAAACGAACCAAGCGGTGGTAGCCCAAGCGAAAAGCGATGACCAACAGAGTCAAACCCACCAGCAGACTGACAAATTGGCGTTTGACAAAATACAGGGCATCGCCGGTGCGATCCTGGGCATAAACGGCACTAGAGCTGTAGACCATGACCAGACCAAAGGCCAGCAAAGCCAGTACCGAGAACAAGAGCACCGGATCGGTGCCTCCGCACGAATCCGGCCGGGAGTCGAGCAGATCTACTTTTTCCTGGACCGGCTTCAAGGATTCTCCTCCAACGCGCCCACGGCCTCTGCAAAAGATTGGCCGCGATGGGCATAGTCGCGAAACATATCGAAAGAAGCACAGGCCGGGCTCAGCAAAACCACCTCACCGGCCGCCGCCAAAGAATGCGCCTGGCAAACCGCCGCCTCCATGCTGACCGCGCGATGAATCTCGGCGCAACCGGCCAAATCCCGCTGCAAGTGATCGGCTTCTTCGCCGATCAAGATCAAGTGGCGGACATGCTTAGAGACCAGCGGGCGTAACTTGCGATAGCCGGTGCCCTTGCCGCGACCGCCGGCGATCAACAGCAGGGGCGCGGCAAAACTGGTCAGGGATTTGGCGGTGGCATCCACGTTGGTGCCCTTGGAGTCATTGATAAAACGGACGCCGCCACATTGTCCGACCGGTTCCAGCCGATGGGGCAAACCGGCATACGAATCGAGCCCTTGCTGAATCTCTGCCAGCGTCGCCCCCGCGGCCAAGGTCGCCGCCACCGCCGCCGCCGCGTTTTCGGCATTGTGCTCACCGGCCAGCCGTTCGTTATGAAGCCCCAAACTTGTCTGGCCACCCAGGACGCGAAGAATCCGGTCCTCAATCAGCACCCCGCCCGGGGACAATTCTTGCTCGCTACGGCCAAAGCCGCGCCGGGTACCGGCCAGCCCCTGGAGGTGTTGGGCAACCAGGTCATCATCGGCAAAAAACACGCAAGTGTCGGCGGCGCCCTGGCCCGCGAACAAGCGCCGCTTGGTCTGACCGTACGCCAGCATGTCACCGTGTCGATCCAGGTGGTCCGGGGTCAGATTCATCCAGATGGCAACCGAGGGCACAAAGCCCTTTGGACTGGCCAAATGCTCTAGCTGGAAGCTGGATACTTCCACTACCGAAAGGTCGGTCTGGGCCCAATCGCCAAGCAATAGCTCGGACAAGGGCAGGCCGATATTGCCGCCCAGAAACACCTGCCGACCAGATTGGCGCAGGATGTGAGCACTCAAGGCCGCGGTAGTGGATTTTCCGTTGGTGCCCGTAACCGCGATCATAGGCAAAGGCCTTTGCTGCGTAATCATCCGCTGGGCAAACTCCAACTCGCCCAGCACCGCAATGCCCTGTTGGCGGGCGGCTTCAGGCAAAGCTGCCGACAGCGGTACCCCGGGGCTAAGCACCAGCAAGTCGGTATCGGCCAACTGATCTACCCGATCGCCGCCCAGGGCCAGCTCGACCCCTAGCGCCTCAAGTTCGTCGCTGCCGGCACAACTATCCTGACGGTCGGTTCCGGTCACGCGGGCACCGGCCTTGGCCAATACCTTGGCCGCGGCGATGCCGGAGCGGGCCAGGCCCACCACCAGGACTTTTTGCTGATCCAACTTTGTCAGCATGTCTGCCACCGCGACCATCAACTCCCCTAACGCAACTTCAGGCTGGCCAGACCCACCATGGCCAGCATCATGGAAATGATCCAAAAGCGAACAATGATCTTGGGCTCCGCCCAGCCCTTGAGTTCATAATGATGATGCAGCGGCGCCATCCGAAAAACACGCTTGCCCGTCAATTTGAAAGAGATCACTTGAATAATGACCGAGAGGATCTCTATCAGGAAGACCCCATGGATGATGGCCGAGACCAGTTCGTTCTTGGTGAGCACCGCCATGGTGCCCAGGGCCGCGCCCATCGATAAAGAACCCACGTCGCCCATGAACACGGAGGCGGGATAGGTGTTGTACCAGAGGAAGCTAATACCGGCGCCCATCATGGCGGCACAGAAAACCGTCAGCTCCTCGGCCCCCTCGATGTGCGGAATGCGCAGATAGTCGGCCAGGACGAAGGTTTTGAACAAGACCGCGCCGGCCGCATAGGCCAGCACCAGAAAAGTAAAGGAGG
>JAUVBB010000576.1 GCA_030591445.1 Deltaproteobacteria bacterium
CCGGGCACATTTCGCCCCGCTGGTACCTCGGCGGCAGCCTCGAAGCCCAAGTCAGCATGATTCCCTCACAGATCAAAGCGGTGTGCGTAGCCAACTGTACCTACGCCGACCAAACCTACACCGACCAGGAAGTGCAAAGCGTCCCCATCATTCGCGCCAGCATGCTGGCCGGCATTGATCTAGACCGGGTGCGCCTCTTCGGTGGTCTATCCTTCCGCAACCACCCCTCCAATGTTCGGCTCAGCCACGAAGTAGTCTTCTGTCCCGAATGCATCGACCCCGAAGTCCAGTCCGGCCCCGTCTATCTAATGGCCGGAGTGGGCGTGGAAGTTGATCTCAGCGAGCAAGTAAGCCTGCTGGGCCAACTCTACCAACCCATTCCGCTTGAAGAACACGACCTTCTCTACGGCCCCATCCTGGGCCTGGCCCTCGACATCCACCGTATCTAAGCAAGAAGGGCGTCAGGAACAGTCTCTGCCGTCCCCGCGTCACAGATCGCTCATCTTCTCTCGAAGAAACTGGGCACACAAAACCGTGGATGAGAAAGTATCGCAGTCCCCACCCCGAGCCCATATTATGCAATTTCGCGGCGCCGCAAATGCCGCAAAAACTATTCGCATTTACGCAAACACTTTTCATAATAGCTAGTTATCTGATTTTCACAAAAAGACAAAACCTTATTCTGCCTCCGCAAAGATTTGCAGGGATATCGACGGAGGCGGCACAGAATCAGTCGGTTTGCTCGATCATCAAGGAATACTGATCGGATCCGGCATCAAGGTAGTGAGAACCGGCGGTCACCCGGATCAAGTAGGTGCCGGCATAGGGCAAGGGCCGGAAGCTAAAATCCTCGGTGTAGGGATAGCTGTCATTGTCCTTGGCCATCAGAAGATTGAGGCGATCACAGGCGCCGCCGTAGTACAATTCAACCGCGGTGTCAGTATACATCGCCATGGACATCTCCCAGGGCAGGGCGGTACGAATGGTGAGGCCTTTGCCTGCTGCCGGCACGGTGATTTCAAACCAGTCTTGATCGTCAATGCTGGCCAAATGAAGCGGTAATTCAGAGATGAATGGCAGTGTAAGTGCCTGGGCCTGGTCGCAATCGTCATTGGGTTCGATTTCTTGCGGTGGAATCAAGCGCAGACTTAACTGGTAACGAGAATGCTCGTTGAAATTGTTGCCAGCCGATACCCGCAACCAATAATCGGTGTCGGCCGCCAGGGGCGGGCTCAACAGGACGTCATGGCTGTCAATGTCGGCCGAAGCCAGAGATGATCCGGCACAGTCAGAAAACAGTTCGATGGCGGAATCGGTCAGGCGATCGCCGGGCGTGGTCTGCGCTTTTAGCACAACGCCGTCGTCGCCAGCGCCGGTGGTAAAGTGAAACCAGTCTTCGTCTGCTGCAGGGCCGAGCAGGAAAGCTTCGCTGCTTTCAAATGGCAGCGTCAATGGGTCGGCGTCGAGACAGGTATTTCCGGAAGCGGGTTCGGCCTCTTCGATAGAGACATCGAGCGCATAGAGCCCTCCATCAAAGCCGCTCGGCGAGTACGAGACCTGCAAGTAGTAGGTCTGGTTGCCGGCCAGGTTTGGCGCCAGCAGGGCATCGTTGATATCGACATCGCTGCTTTCTGCCCACGGGGTTCCGGGAAGAACTACCGGGCAAGTACCTTCGTAAACGCGTAAGACCGTGTCCGTAATATGGTCGAAAAAGAAATTGGTCACCAGACGTAATTGTTTGCCCTCATCGCCGGCAGCAGTGGTGATGGCAAACCAGGTTTGATCGTCGATATCATTGAGTTCCAGCCCGTATACCTGGGCGGGAGCGACAAGCGCCGCCGCCTCTTGACAGCTTCGAAGATCCCCCAGTTGAGGATAGGGCATGTCCGCGTGGGTGGTCAGAGTGTAGCCATGGTGATCATAGATATCGAGGGCAATCAGGTACATCGGATCGTCGTCTTCGGTGTAGCGCTGATAGGGGCCCGTGTTTCCGTAATTGAAAGGATAACGCAGGGCTTCTGCCATTCGACCGCTGGCCGGCAGCACGATCAGGCCCGGGATCTGATTGGGATCGGACTCGCCGGCCACGGAAAAAAAGACCCGATTGGGTGTTGCCGGAGGAACAAACTGATAGAGAATAGACTGCGCCGCTTCGACAAGTTCGGCACTGGCGGGTTGGTTGGCCTGCAGCAGTACCGGCGAGCGGGCCGCGATATCAAACACCGCCGGCAAATCGAAGGTGGTCTCCTGCGCGGTGAACATATCAGTTAAACGAAAATCCCTGCCCCCCGGGCTAGCAAAAACATCCACCAGGGCTACCAGGCGGACAACGTTCGACTGGACACTGATAACATTAAGCCTTACCCCCTCTCCCGCCTCCGCGGCAAAAGCATAAGCAACATTCTCGGCCGCCACGACGCTCAGTGGATGATCGACATCAAGGTTACGCAAGGTCAATTTGAAGCGCGATCCTTGGGCCACCGTGCCCACGATGTCGGCAAGTACCAGGGGGGCTAAAACATCGATGCCCTGGTAGCTAAGGCTGGATGCGCCGCTATGCACAGTTACCGCGAGGGCGCCGACCGCGGCGATGGTCTCGACCGTCACCGTGACCAAAAGCGACGTAGGACTGGCCACCGACAAACTATCGACGCTAATCCCATCACCGAATGCCAGGTCGGCGGCGGTGGTATCACTCCAATCGCAATTGAACCCGCTGATGGTCAGCTTAGCGGTGCGTCCCAAGAAAATCCGCGCTGGCGTCACCGCCGAGATACTGGGATCGGCACTCGGTCCCTCGGGTCCAGGCTCGCCCGGTAGCCCGTCTTGGCCTGGTAGTCCGTCCTCGCCCGGTAGTCCGTCTTGGCCATTCGTTCCCGGTTGTCCATCTTGGCCCGCCGGACCCCGGTCACCGGTACAAGCAAAGGTATTGACCAGCCACAACAGAACCAAGACCCACGTTCTTGTTTTCATGCCGACTCCTTCGTTGGTTGGAACCGCTAATAATGAGGTACCACTCTAATCGACAACAGATTGATTTATGGGCATCCGTCCAAGCTTCCATGGACAAATGACCCGTCAGTTCTCATCGATGACCTTCTGGATATTTCTGAGCTTGATCCCTCCCTGGTCCCACATCTTGCAGCTGCCCACAAGATTTTCCAGGCCGGGAATATCATCGAGTGCCTTGGGCACGGGAGGCTTCTTCTCTCTTTGCAC
>JAUVBB010000239.1 GCA_030591445.1 Deltaproteobacteria bacterium
CTCGGCTCCGTCGAGGCTACGCACAAAGATAAACTTGGTCGCACTCGGCGAACCCTGGCTGTAAACAATTCTGCTGCCGTCCGGCGAGATCAGGGGATTTACACAACTCAGGTCATCCGAGAGCTTGCGCAACACCGGCTGGTCTTGGCGAAAGTCGAGCACTTGGATTCGCCCGGCGGCATCGACCCAGGCAAGCACGCCCTGCCTGCCGCCCAGAAAGTCGACCAACTGGCTTTTCGAAACACCCAAGCCGGCAAGGCAATCCTCACCGCAGCCAACCCCGGCGTCAATACCGGCATCGATACCGGCATCAAGACTACTGCTGCCGCTACCGCTGCACCCTGCCCCAAAGCAGGCAAGTACCCAGAACAGAATCTTCCCAGACTTCACCGGTACTCACCTCCCCGTCAACAAGGTACTAACTCATATCAATGCCACATCCGACCATGCAATTTTCGATGGAATCATCGGCCATGGAGGCACATTCGAGAGCGGTGATGCAGGAAGACACACAGCTGAGAGCAGAGTCCTTGAACAACTTGAACATGTCGAAATCGTCGGTATCTTTCATCTGGTACTCACAGTCTTCGACAGTGGTTGGGTCGCCGCACTCGGTGGCCTTGGTGCATATCGAGGTGATAAAGCTATCGAGAACGCTATCATCGACTGCATCCGTCAGGCCCATCATGCAGGCTTCTGGGCCGCCATCCATAATAACCGCACAATCCGCCGCCATCACGCAAACGCCCAAGGCATCGAAAACATCGCTGCGCATAATATCTTCGAAGGACGAACAATCGGCCAGGCAGGTGGCTTCGGTCTCACTGGTATCGCATTCGACGATGTGGGCACAAACTTCCGCGCAGCTATGCGTGCTGCCCCCATCACTGCTACCGCAGGAGGCCAGGAAACAAGCCAGGGGAGCCAAGAGAGCCAGCAGATAGATTTTGTTCTTCTTAAGAAACATGTGTCTTCTCCTTTTCGGATGGTACGTTTTCAAGTGACGAATGGTTCATATTGACACAAAATGACGGCGGTGGCCATGTTTTGGGTAACCTCGTTCAAAAACCGCGGCCACTGGGGAGATTCATCAAAAGCATGAGTGACGCGGACCCACCATACGAAGAAGCAGTCAGCGGGCTGGACCTGGCTAGCGACAGCGAGACCATGCCACTCAAGGGTGAGGAGCAACCGGCCCGCAAGGCACTGGGCTTGCATCCAGGTAGCCGGGTGGGCCGCTACTTAATCATCGAGAAGTTGGGCGAGGGCGGTATGGGCATCGTTTACAAGGCCTACGATCCCGATCTTGACCGCCGCATTGCCTTGAAGGTGTTGCGCTCCAAGCGCAGAAAGAAAAAACGCGGCGCCCGCGCCACCGCCCGTTTGATCCGGGAAGCCCAGGCCTTGGCCCAACTTTCCCATCCCAATGTGGTGGCGGCCTACGATGTAGGCACCCTCGGTGCGGATATCTACGTCGCCATGGAACTGGTAGAAGGACAAAGTCTGCACCAGTGGCAAAAGAACAGCAAACCATCGCAGGAAGAAATCATCCAGGTCATGATGGCCGCCGGCCGGGGCATCGCCGCCGCCCATCGTGCCGGTATTGTGCACCGGGACATCAAGCCGGACAACATCGTCCGGGGCAATGACGGCCGGGTGCGGGTGGTGGATTTCGGTCTGGCCCGCGCGTTGGCCTACCCGGATTCCACCGACCATCAGCACGATTGGAAATCCACCCCGCTTTCTTCCTCCCGAGATTCCCTGCATACCGAGGATCCGGACAGCCAGACCTTTCCCTCGGAAACGACTTGGTCCGAAGACAGCCGCCTGCGGGCCCCACTCACAGTCGAGGGGTCCGTGATCGGAACCCCGGGATACATGGCGCCCGAGCAATACCTGTCGGTGGAACTGGACGAATATTCCGATCAATACAGCTTCTGTGCTTCGCTCTTTCGCCTGCTTTATGGCCGCCGGCCTCATGCCGGCAAAAGCCCGAAAGAGATCAAGATCCTGACCACTTCCGGACAAATTGAAAACCCGCATGACCCCGCCGTACCCGCCTGGCTGCGCAAAATCGTCATGCGCGGATTGGCGCTGCGCAAGCAGGATCGCTTCGCGTCCATGGAGGCCCTGTTGCAGGCCCTGGACAAGAATCCGCGCCGAAGACGACGACGCTGGCTGTCCATGGCCGCGGTCACGGTATTGCTCGCCACTGGACTGGCCGCGGTGTTCGCCTGGCAAGCGCACAGATTTGGCATGTGCCACGGCGCCTCGGACATACTGGCGCAAACTTGGAACGATGCCAGCCGCCAATCCATTCGCCATTCCTTTTTGGCCACCGGTGTCGCCTTTGCCGCCGATACCCAGCAAAGGGTAGAACAAGCGCTTGGAAAATACGCCGAGCAGTGGGTGGCCATGCACACCGAGGCCTGCGAGGCCACCCGGGTTCGCGGCGAACAATCGGCCCAAATGATGGACCTGCGCATGGCTTGCCTGGCTCGCCGCCTCGATCAAATGCAGGCATTGCTGGAGCTGTTTAGTCAGAATGTCGATCGCCAGATTGTCGAAAGAGCCAGCCGCGCGGTCAGCGCCTTGCCCTCGCTTACTCGCTGTGCCGATCGCAAACTCTTGTCTCTGCCCATCGCCCCCCCCGACGCCGGCCCCATGCAAGAGCAAGTAAAGAAAATTCGTTCCCTGCAGGCCCAAGCCCAGGCTCATCATGACACCGGTAAATTTTCCCTGGGCCTACAGAAGGCCACCGTTGCCCTGGGCCAGGCTCGCAACACCCAGTACCCCCCGCTGCTGGCCGAGGTTTTGTATCTGCAAGCCCGGATACAATTCCGACTCGGCAAATATCCCGAGGCCGAAAAGAACTACCTGGAATCCTGGCAAATCGCCGAGAGCGCCGGCGACGATTATCAACGCGCACTCACCGGCCTGGACTTGATGCACTTGATCGGAGACATGCAAGGAGACTTTCAACGAGGCATGCAATGGAGCCAGATCACCAAGGGAATCGTCGATCGCCTGGGAAAAGACACAAAACTCTCAGCCGATTGGCACAACGTCACCGCCAGTATCCTTACCGAGAAGGGAGACTATGATCAGGCCCTGTCCCACTATCGGCAAGCGCTTTCCTTGCGGGAAAAACTCTATGACGCTCCCAACGTGGCCATCGGCGTCAGCCTCAACAACATGGCTTACTTGTTCAATCGTCGCGGTGAATCTGAAAAAGCCGCCCGCTATCTGAGCCAGGCCCTGGCTATCCACGAACAGACCATGGGCCCCGAGCATCCCTTTGTGGGCACCACTTTGGACAATCTGTCCCTGGCCTATTCGGAGATGGGCCGCTATGGCGAAGCCGAAAAAGCCAGCCGCCGCGCGCTGGTGGTGGGTCAAAGCGCCTTGGGCCCCGATCATCCCGCGGTGGGTAAAACCTTGGAGATCCTGGGCTGGATCATGGCCGGGCTGGGCCGCTCCCAAGAAGCCATGGAGCACTTGAACCGAGCCCGGCAGATAATCGCCGCCGCCCTGGGCGCCGATCATCCCGACCTGGGCTGGTGTTACGAAGATCTAGGCGCGGTCTATGTCGGCGCCCAAAAGTGGCGACAAGCCGACAAATCCCTAATCGAGGCCCAGCGCATTTTCGCAAAGACCTACACCAAGCAACATCCCCGCATCGCCAGTGTGCGCTCCTGGCGCGGCTGCGCCTTGACCCATCTGCAAAAAAGCAACTCCGCCCGCCGGGAACTCGAAGCCGCCCTATCCCTGTGCGACAAGCTCCAGTGCGAACCGGTGGTGGTTCCGCGCAGCCAATTTTGCCTGGCCCAGCTTATCTGGCAAATCGGCTGCCCGGGCAACCAACCCTGCCAGCGCAGAGCCCGGGCCCTGGCCGGCAAAGCCCAGCAGGCCTACGCGCGAATGAAGTACAAGGGCAAAGAGAACCAGCAAATCAAAACCTGGCTCGCACAGCATACCTTATAGTCCGAATCAAGCAGAGGGATCGACGATTTTGCCCATGAACAACAGGGCCCCGCTGTGCCGGTCGTGGATGACAAAGATGAAGGGCCGGTCCACCCGAAACTCATCAGGGGCCGAGGTGAGATCGACTTGCACCGAAGTCACGGCGGCAGCCTCGGTGCCTTCTTCGTTAACCTTGACGAAAGACTTGTGTTTGACCTTGGAGATGAGCAATCCGCCGGCAGGGTTGATGCCGGAAAAATCGGCCTGGTCGCTGAAAGCATCGCCCATACCTAGCTCGATAAGGGTGTCGTTGAGCAGCTCTTCGTAGGCCAACTCGAAACGCGGTAGATAGAGATCCATTTCAGTCTCGGCCATCTGAGCAAGCCAGTTATCCCAATTTTCCTGGTTCATTTCAGAGATCAGTTCATCGATGTCTTTGCCCTCGGCAGGCAGCAAGATAGTCATTTGAAACAAACCCTGACCATAGGGCAGGCTGGCCGCCGAGAAATCCTCGCGAACCATGCTTGGCAATTTGGCTTCGGCAATGGTCATCATCTTGACCGAGGTATCCCCGGCCGGGGCATGGAAAGCGGCATCGTGAGTGTCTTTGGTGTCAAACTGGGTCACCCAGGTGCCCTTGAAATAGATGGCGTTTATCAGAAACATCACCGCCGCGTCCGACAAGGGTTTTTCTACGATGCTGGGGATCCGATCATGGGTCTTTTCGGCCACCCAGGCATTGATCACATCGGCCGAATTCGGATCGCCAAAGTCCAAGACCTCGACCACGGCGTCGAAGTAGCTCACGGCCGTATCAAGAAATGCCGCCAGCACCTCGAAGCCCTGCCGGTACCATATGGAATTGGCAATCTCCATCTGAACCTTGGGATCGAGCCCGGTAAGCAAATCGATTAAATCCCGATAACCCTGGTTGATCTCGTCCGCGCCCAGCTCACCGAATTCCAAACACTCGCGCATCCCGGCCTCGGTATCACCACGCGCCCCATTCCAGGTCATGCCCAGCGCCATCGACACCGACAGCGGCGAGACAAACAAATTGCCTCCATCCGACTGAGACACGATTTCCTGAAAGAAACCAAAGCCAAAACGGTTGGAGGACTGCACCAATTTCTGCTCGGTAAGCGACAAGTCCCGCGGCGGCTGCCAATCCGACCCACCTGAACAGCCGGAGGCTACCACCCCCAAAACCACCGCCAACACCAGCACTCCCGCCCAAGTCAACAGCATGGGAATCAATCGTTTCATCGTGTCGTCTCCTTATAGTCCACTCAAACTCAAAACCAACACTCTACCCTCTCCCCCCAAGTACGCAAATTCCATACCAGTAAAGAAATATCGCCGAGCCAAAATATTACCAATAAAAATCAAGCTATTGACTCAACATGGGCCGCAAACCCGGCCAAGGGAGCCTCAGTTTTCTGAGCTTGGCGAGACGCCAGTGCCCTCAATGTTGACTTGATTGGCTAGCTTCCTTAACTTGTCTCTATGAATAAGACTATCCTGATTATCGCCGCTTGGTCGTTTCTATGGTCAGCCTGTAGCTTCAAGTCAGTCCCAGGCCCTTCAGCTCATAAGCCCTCGGCGGCAACTGATTTGGCTCGTCGGGATGATACGGTCGACGTACTGCACGGGGTCAAAGTTCCTGACCCCTATCGCTGGCTGGAGGGCAAGCAGGACGAGGTGCGCGCCTTCGATGAACGGCACAATCAGGCCTTTTTTGCGGCTACTGGAGAAATGGCCCAGAAGAAGTGGTTAAACGATGAGCTGCAAAGATTGTGGCGCTATGATGACGAGGAGGCGCCACGACAGTGCTTGTTGTCGCCGCGCCTGATTCAATTTCGCAAAAAGAAAGAGCAAGACAAATGGGTGGTCTGGCTCAAGGAGAACCCAGAAGATAAAGGTCGCGTGGTCCTGGATCCCAACAGCTGGGCCGAGACCGAAACTCTGGATGGCTTCTACCCATCGCCAGACTGCCGTTATGCCGCCTATGGCGTCGCGCGCGCCGGCGATGAAAATCCGGTCATGCGGGTGCTTGATCTCAACAACCTGCAATTGCTTGCCGATACCCTGCGCGGCCGGCAACAATCGAGCGCCGCCTGGCTTCACGACAACTCAGGCTTTTATTTCTCCGGCAAACCAAAACCGGGGGAAGTACCGCCAGGCCAAGAGAACTATTGGCACCGCGTCTGGTTTCATAAACTCGGAACCCAGGCCCAGGAAGACCAACTGTTTTTTCATGACCCCAAGGTCAAGGAACATTATCACGATGTCAGCATCAGCGAGGATGGTCGCTGGCTGACCATGAGCCGCGTTAGTTTCAACGCCAGCGAGATCTGGCTGAAGGATCTGCAGAAAAAGGGCGACCCGGTGCCCATGGCCACCGGGATGGATCATAACTATCAGCTGGATATCGTGGCGGGGCAGATCATCATTACCACCGACTGGGACGCCCCTCGCTACCGAGTCATGACCACCACCGTGGACAAACCAGCCAAAAAGCACTGGCGCGAACTTATTGCCCAATCGGAAGATCGCCTGAAGTATTGTAATCCTATTGCCGGCCGGCTCTATGCCGCCTACCTGCACCGGGCCTCCTCCCGCATTGCGGTCCACGATCTGGACGGACATTATATCCAAGAGCTGAAACTACCGGCCCTGGGTTCGGCTAACGTTTGGGGCCACTGGTCAAAATCCACGGTGTGGCTGTACTTTCACTCCTATACCCAGCCCGGCAGCTATTACACCTATGATGGGAACAAGAACCAACTCAAGCCGTATTGGCAAAAACCCATCGACATCGACACCGCTCACATGCTCACCGAACAAGTCTTCTATCCATCCAAAGACGGAACCCGCGTCAGTATGTTCCTGATTCACGATAAGAATGCCACCGCCGGCAGCAAAATTCCTTACTTGCTCAGCGGCTACGGGGGCTTCAACTTGACCAAAACCCCGTCCTTCAAGGTCTTGTTCCCGCTATGGATAGCAGCCGGCGGGGGCATAGCCATCGCCAACCTGCGCGGCGGCGGTGAGTATGGCCAACAATGGCATCAAGCCGGCATGAGAGAGAAAAAGCAGAACGTCTTCGACGATTTCATTGCCGCGGCCCAGTGGCTGATCAAAAACAACTACACCACTAGCCAGCAACTGGCCATCTCCGGCGCCAGCAACGGCGGCTTACTGGTGGCCGCCGCCATGGCCCAGCGGCCAGATCTTTTCCAGGCCGTCCTGTGTAGATCTCCCCTGACCGACATGATTCGTTACCACCGGCTAGGTCTGGCCAATATCTGGGCCGAAGAGTACGGCAGCGCCGAAGATCCCACCATGTTTCCGCCCCTGCTTGCCTATTCGCCCTATCACAACCTCAAGTCAGGCCAGAATTATCCCGCCGCGCTGATTGTAGGCAGCGATAACGACGCCCGCACCGACCCAGCCCACGCCCGCAAGTTCTTCGCCGCCCTGCGCTGGGCCGACCAGGATCACGGTGCCGCCCAGCCCATTCTCTTACACATTCAGCGCCAATCCGGCCACGGCGGCGGCGTCTCCATCGACGCCCGCGCCGACCAGAAATCCCGCCATTATGGTTTCTTGATGCAGCAGCTCGGCATGCAAGCGCCGGGGCAAAAATCCCAGGAAAAGTCGAAGTAAAGTGGGAAGAACCAGTGGATGGAGCTAGCCAAAAGTCGTCAAGCAGCCTTTTGGACACCCGCGCGAAGATCTAAGCAGCGAGCCAATAATCTTTCGTTTTCAAAGCTGATTTCAGAAAACTCGCATCTGACCCCCAGCCCCGCGCGCGTCTTTTCCGAGCCCAGCACGCTGCCGGTAGCGTTTATCCAGGTGTCGGTATCGTGCAAGAGGAAAAGCAGCTCAACCTGCGTACAGGGCAAGACTTTCCGATCGGCGTCGAAACCAAAGCCGCCAATGCCCAAGTTTCCTCGCCGGTAGTCGAAACTACTCATATCCAAATAACGAACCAGCACCCGGGAGTCGAAGCGGGAAGAGCTTCGTTCGTCGGTCGTGGGAATATCCCGGTCCTGCCGCTGCCTGAAAATTTTCCTCAAATATGTCTTAATCATGCCCCGTCTCCTTGGCGTTTCTCGCCATTGCTTTCCAGATAAGACGGCAACATTCGCGAATTTCTTCACTGGATCAGCAACTAAATTGATTAAATTACCAAGCCTGCCCATGATTTCCTGGTAGGCTTGACCGAGGCGACGCAATCCGTTAGGGAACGAGATGGAAATGAATGATAATCTGCAGAAGAGTGGAAAAGCTTACGATATCTCAGTGGAAGACGATTTCGTTTTCTTGCGGATTCGCCCCGGCAATACCATAGACGCCGATCTAATTCTCTCCATGCTCGCTGATTTGTACTCTTACGAGGCTTATCAATCAGAAACAGAGGGCGGCCTGTGGATCTTTTGCGGCTGCCACGTCGATTTGAAATATGAAGACCTAAAGAAAATCCGGGACTTCATCGATGCCAAGTACGACCCCAATTGGTCGCACAAATACACGGCGTTTGTGGTAGATCGGGACACCCAATACGGCTTTGCGCGCATGTACGACACCATGGCAGATCGGCTGCCGACCGTGGTTAAGATCTTTCGCGAGGAGCAGCCGGCCCGTGACTGGCTGCGGTCCAAGGCAGGCAAAACCGTTTCTTCCAGTTCTTAGAAACTAAGCCCCAAGGTCAGGAAGACTCTTGCCTTTGGTCCGAAGGCGCCGCCATCGAATTGCACCAACTCATTGGCCGGGTAGCGAACATCTTTGTTGAAAATATTGGACCCGTGCAAGATGGCGTAGAAACCGTGCTTGGGATAGAGATAACGCAGATTGGCGCCCAGTATAAAATACGGGTCTACTTCTTGGCCAATTCGTTCCCATTGATCTAACTCGTTGAGCCATTGCCAATCCGTCTTCATGGCCGAGACATAACTGCCCAAAAGACCCAGGGTGAGAGTGCCATACTCGGCGAGAGTAAAGCGGTAGGCCAAGCGGGCCTTGGCCAGGGCGGTCGGTGAGTTGCCGACGGCGATATCCGGGTTGTTCTGGTCGGCGGTTTGCTGCAGGGTGGTGCTCAGGCAAACATACAGATTGTCTATGGGTTCGGCGCGGGCAAACAGTTCAACGCCCCAGGTCTGCAGGGCCCCGGAATTGTCAATTCGCTTTTCGTGGGTGCCGGTGACCGGATCTACTTGCTGAACTTTGCGCAGCAGATTGTCCGTGGAGTTATAAAAGACACTCGCCTGTAGAGACCAGCGCGGGTATTGGCTCAGATAAAGCAACTCGGCGGTCCGGATCCGCTCCGCCTCCTCGAACTCGACTTCATTGTTGTCCTGCAGGGCCTCCCCATACAGGGCCTTGAGGGTGTGATGCTTGCCGATATTGTAGATCAAGGCGGCCCGGGGTACGTATCGAGGCTCCCAGCCATCATTGAATCGGTAAGAGCTATGCGTCTGCTGGTCGGAATCTCCTGGTGAGTCCATCCTTTCGTGGGAATAAGGCGAAAGCAGGCTTATGCGAAAACCGGCGGTGAGCCACAGATCATCGAAAAGAAACTGATGCGCGTCCAGGAAGAAATCGTGGTGATCCGCCGGGGTCGGGGTCGAATAAGAAAAAGCAATCAGGTTGGGAACCTTCGCCCGGTTGCTGACATCGAATATCCGTTGATAGTTGTAACCGATGAGGATTTCCGTCCATTGCCACGGAAGGTATGACAAGACGACTTCGGCCTCGGCGCGGCGGGATTCCTGCATTTGATTGCCCACGATGTCGGGCAGCAAGAAGTCGGTGGCCAAATCGTAAACCTCGTGGCTGCTGATGAGTTGGGTACGGAGGGTCAGGCCTGCCAGCAGTTCGCCGGTATAGCCCAGGGAAGCATAGAAAGTGGTCAGGTGAAGACGATTGCCCTGGTTGAACGACGGGGTAGCCAGATAAATCCCGTAATGCATAGTGCTATAACGCAAGCTGACGCTCAGGCTCCGGTACCCGGCGGAAAGATTCAAGGAGGTGCTATGCAAGGACAGATCCCCATCTAAGCGATCATGCATTTGGGGGTTGAGCCGGCTCAATTGGGCATCACTCATGGTCTTGTTCAACTGGCCGCCAATGCCTTCACTGCTGATGACTCCGCCATTCATCGACACAAAGCCATCTTTGGCAAAATTGTGGGTCAAACGCCAAGTGGCCTGGCCACTGCCATTGGTTCCCAAACCCGCTGATATCAGCGACTTATTGCTTTCCGCCTGTCGGGTCACGATGTTTATCGAGCCCAGGAAAGCATTGTTGCCGTAAATCACCGACATCGGTCCCCGCACGATTTCTATTCGGTCAATGGACTCAATGGGAATATTGAAACGCTCCCGTTCCGGTACCGCCAGGCCTTTGATGCGAACCGGGTGCCGCGGAACTCCGTCCACCAGAACCTGCATCGAAGCGCCGAGGATACCGCGTACCCCGATCAGCAAATCTTCATAGGTATCCACTTGGTAAAAACCCGGGATGTGCTGCATGAGCTCTTCGAAGGTCTGGTAGCCATAGATCTCAATATCCTGCCGGCTGATGACCACCACTCCGGCGGGTGCCTGGGCCGAAGTCTCGGGACGCTTGGACGCCGATAATATGATGACCGTTTGCAGCTCCTCGATGGAAAGATCGAACAAACTGACAGCTTCGCTATCCGCGCCGGCTGTTTCGGCGGCGGCCAAAAACGGCAGGCCAAGA
>JAUVBB010000211.1 GCA_030591445.1 Deltaproteobacteria bacterium
GACCCGAGGCTTTGCTACCGATCACCGAACCCGCATCCATTACATCGGTCGGCGCTTTGTTTTCCCTCATTTCAACGCGCTGCGTCCACTTCATGGCCATCTACCTTCCCAACTGCAAGATTTCGAGTCAGCCGACTAGTTGCAACATGCATACCAAAAGGTCCTCAATAATTAAATTGTTCAAAAGCATGGACTTCTAGACTGGTGCTGAAATCGGAGGCTTGCTATCATGTAGGAAAATGTATCCTCAGGGAAACAGTGATGTCTATTGAATCAAGCAAGGCAGAGCAATTCGAGGCTCGAGTAGCCAGCGAGCAAGACGATTCGGAGTTGCGCCGTCTGCTGCGCGAGACCTATATGCCTGGGGCCATTACCGTGGCCATGACCCGCGAGCCGAACTTCTTTTTGGCGTCGACGACCGAAGGAGATGTTCATGGCACGCTGTTGCTGCAGGAGTCGAAATCCGGGCGAGCGATTGCCTGTGCCGGCCGGTCCTATCACGATGCCTACGTCAACGGCCAGGCGACCCGGCTCGGTTATATCAGCGGATTACGGCTCGACCGATCGGTGCGCGGCGGTAAAGGCATCTTGCACACTCTCTTCGATGCCGCCAAACATCATCGCATCGCCGATGCCCTTCCCTACTACCTGACTACCATCATCGCTGACAATCACAAGGCCATCCGCGCGCTTACCAGTGGTTGGTCCGGTCTGCCCTGCTATACCGCCCGCGGATTCATTTCCTCGTTTCTCTTTCCGGTCCCTAGGCGCAAAACCCGCAACCCGGCAGGCTGTAGCATTCGTCAGGCCGAGGCCCGGCACCTGCCCGAAATAGCCGCCTGTTTGCAAAGGTCTAATCAAACGTTCCAGTTTGCCCCTCGTTGGTCAGCCGAAGACTTGGCCAGCCCGACCCGCTGCCGCGACCTGGCGCCAGAACACTTCACCATTGTACTCAAAGGCGCCCGGGTTAAAGCGTGTGTCGCAGTATGGGATCAGCGCCCATTCAAACAAATGCTGGTACGCAGTTACCGGAAACCGATAGGCTCTCTGCGCCCACTGGTCAACCTGCTGGGGCCTTTGGCGGGTATTCCCAAACTGCCGCGAGCCGGCGAAAATTTCCCCTACGCCTGCCTATCCCTGCTGGCCGTCGATCCCGAGGAACCGGCCTTGTTCTTGCCTTTGATTCACGCTGCCTGCGCCGCTGCCCGCGATCGGGGCCTCGCCAATCTGTCCCTGGGTCTGGCCGAAAACCATCCCCACTGGCGAACATTCAAGCACGCCATCCGGCATATCGAATACCGGTCTATTCTTTACACCGTACATTGGCCTGACGGCGAAAAAGCGGTCGCCAAACTCGACCAACGCCCGGCCCATGTGGAAATCGCCACCCTGTAAACCCGGGTTTGTTTCCCAAGGGTTACACTTAATTCACAATTTCAGGGGCAGCTTGGTTTTTCTTATACTGTAATAGCTTGTTTAATCTAGCCAATTGACCTAAGTCCTGCCTTGGCACGATCCCTGCTTCGAAATCCAGGCAAAGGCGGAAAACAAAAGATGAAAATCCTGTTATTGATGGCCGACGCGAACATGCACAAGCTGCACATTGGCAGCATGACCCGTTCGATGCGTGAATGTCCGACCTCCCTTTCCACCCTGGCCGCGCTCACCGCCGACCAGCCAGATGTTGAATACCAGCTTATCGACGAAAGCGTGGATCGGGTCCCCTTGGATGCCCAGGTCGACCTGGTGGGTATTTCGGTGCTCACCGGAACCGCGCTACGCGCCTACGCCCTGGCCGATCACTTTCGTGGCCGCGGGATACCGGTGGTGCTGGGCGGGGTTCACGTTACCCTCATGCCCGAAGAAGCCAAGCGTTTCGCCGACAGCGTGGTCGTCGGCATGGCCGAACAAATATGGCCCCAGTTGATTGCCGATTTCAAAAAGGGCCAACTAAAGCCGGAGTACCGGGACCAAGGCGGAGACGAAACCTTTTACCAATTGCCAACCCCCCGCTGGGATCTCCACCGCAAGAGCGGCTACATGATGCCCTATTCCATTCAAACCACCCGTGGCTGCATGCACCACTGCGATTTTTGCACCGTGCCCGGGGTCTGGAAACGTTTCCAACGCCGCCCGGTAGCCGATGTCATCCGCGACATCAAGGCCTTGCCGGCCCGCCGTTTTGCCATCAACGACGTCAGCCCCCTGGATGATATCGAATACGCCAAAGAGCTGTTTCGGGCCATGATCCCGCTGAAGAAAAAGTGGGGCGGTCTGGCCACTACCAAGGTCACCCAGGATCCAGAACTGTTCGATCTGCTTGTTAAAAGCGGATGCAAATACCTGCTCATCGGTTTTGAATCGGTCAGCCAAAACACCCTCAACACCATGGCCAAGGGTTTCAACCGCGAGGACGACTATACCGAACTCATGCGCAGGCTGCACCGCGCCGGCATCATCGTGCAAGGCTGTTTTGTCTTCGGTTTCGACACCGACGACCAAGATGTCTTTGCCCAGACCGTCGAACGAGTCCAAGAACTAAAAGTCGACATCCCCCGCTACTCTATCTACACCCCTTACCCCGGCTCCCGCCTCTTCGATCGACTGCATGCCGAAGGCCGCATCTTGTCCTACAACTGGGGAGACTACGACACCATGCACGTAGTCTACCGCCCAACATGCATGAGCCCGGTAGAGCTTTACGAAGGATTCCGCTGGGCCTACAAAGAAACCTTCAAAATCCGGAGCATCTTCCGGCGCACCATCGCCACCGGCTTTTGGTTCCCGGTCACCTTCGCCGGCAACCTCACCTACCGCATTTTTGTCCGACGCCTGTTCCGCGGCAAAGGCTTCGAAATGCCGGTCGGGTCAGAAGCGCAAGCGATCACGATGCCAGCCCAAGCCATCAGCCGACCCGCCAGCGACGTTACTTGCCCGCTGGCCGGCAGCTCTGGTCACTCAACCCAATCAGATGCTCTTAATGCGTCTGCGCAAACGATTGACCAGACTTGAGCGTAACGGGGCGTGCACTCTGAGAGGCAAAACCTTGGCTGGGGGGGACAATTTCTAGCCACTTGAACCAGATGGAGTGGTGTTCCCGGTACCAATTTAGTACGTCCAACAACACTTTCTGGTCCTCTATCGAGATCACTTCGGGAAGAATCCGGTCAAAGTGGACGCGGATGGAGTTGGTCGAGGTGTACTCCAAAGCCTCGGAGCAAAGCGTTTGCAGCTCGTTGCGTATGCGGCCGGAGTCGGAGATCTTGACTGGGCGATTGATATAATCCTCGCCATAGATAAACCGAGTCAACAGAGGGCTAAACACCAGTCTCTGGGTTTCAAGGTCGTCGGTTAGACGCAGGGTGAAAGTGATGAATTTGTCTGCTTCCCGGGTGGCTGAACGCACCGTGACCCGGTAGATATTTTCGGAGACTTGCTCGACACCATTGGCGCCGGTATAGGGGTCTGGGCGCATGTAACCAACCATGGCGGCTACTTCCCAGCCCTTCTCAAAAAAGAAGTCACCGGCGCGCAAGACCCGATCCGTGCTAGGCAACCCGGCCTCTCGGGTCTCGGCGATTGTGTGTTGGTAGCCGGTGATGGTATCGGCGGGCAAGGACTTGCCCACGATTGTTTCCAAACGCTGGGCGAAATCCGAGGCCTCGGGATCGAGCCCCATGACCGCTCTTTCCTCTTGGTAAGACAAATCAAAGCGGGAGGTAAATACCGACATGGAGACATCCAGGTCCAGCAGGGGCGCCAGGCTGGCCGCCTGCATGGCTTCGGCCGAGGCGGCATAGCCGTCACACAAGAACAACTGAATACGGCCATCTTCTTCCCAAGTACCGACCTGATAGACGGGAGCATAGGTACCAGAATCAGCAAAGGCGGCCATGCCCGAGGGCAAGGTCCAGCCATCGTCGACCACGTGTACTCCCATGCTTTCCCATTCGTCCCACAAAGCACCAATTCGCTGGGCCCGCATTTTTCCGCGCAGGGTCCAAACATGAATATCTTCGGGTCGTATCCCGGGATAGGTGGCCTCGATGGCTTGCAGGACTTTCTCCCGCGGGGTCCAGTAATCGACGAGCAAAGATTCTTCCGCCGCTCGGGTCACCACCTGCTTGGGCAGAATCAAGTTGCCCATATATCCTTCATAAGGCTGCGATACACACATGGGTTGATTGAACAGGTGCAATATGGTCAGGGGCCCGGTATCGCTGCCTTTGGCAAAACGGGTGGTGTTCTCCAGGGTGTCGATGGCGGCACTCCAAACCGTGATGCCGGCGGCCTTGATCTCGGCGCCGAAATGCTCCCAGTGATAGTCTGGATCGTTGAGCAAACGAACCACCCGCTGATCAAGCCATTGGGCCACCTGGGGACGGGCATAGACCCGACCAAAGCCCAACTGAGGATTCGAGCCCATCTCCGGACTCTCGCCGCCCTTGGGCATCAGACCTTCGCCCAAAAACACCATGATGGCGTGGTTCTCGGGCAGATGGCGGGAGGCAAACCACAGGCTCTCGCTCATGGCGTAGGCGGAAATGGCATCGGCATCCTTCTTGACCCGATTGAGTAACTCTTTGTCTTGGTCCGCGCCCATCCCGAAACGGCCAAACAACTGGGTTCCCAGGGCGGTGACCGCCGCGGTCATGGCCATCAGACGTTCCATGCGCCCACCCAGAAAACCGTCGTCCCGGGACAAGTCGCTGTCCGCATCCCCGCGCAAACCATCAACCTCGACATCTTTCAAGCGCAAATGCAGACGGTTCAAAATCGCCCGGGTATCGAACTCCCACTGCGCCCGTTGATCTTGTTTTAGCCGGTCGCTCTGGTTCATATCTTCTCCTCCCCGTTTGCCACGTTCGCCCACCGTAAAAACCTGGCGGCAAACACGGTCTTTATGTCGCCTGCTTCGCGACGACTATTGCGAATAGGCAAGACCCTACCTCGGGAACGAGCTTTTGGCAAGGGGGCTTGGCGAAAAAACCCCGTGCGGTACCAACAGCAGAGTCAAACTATTGTAAACTTTCGGAAATTCAGGGTCGGGCAGAGACCACCCGCTCCAAACTGACCACTTGTTGCCTAATCTTGGCTATTTCCAAATCGTCCTGCAGCATCCGCGGCACCACGAAAAAATAGGTCCCCACCACAAAAACCACGATCGATACAAAAAACATCAACATCACCCTGATAAACAGTTTCCGTTGGCCTCTGGTTCGTTCTTCCTTGCTGGTTTCCGCCAAGTTGCTCATATGTATCCCCTCTCCGTTTGCGATAAACAGTAGGGTAATAGGTCCCCAAACTCTGTGTCAAGCACAGGAAAATTTTCCTTACTCTCAGTCTTGTCGCTTTTTATCATTCCGGTTACAATAGCTTTATTAAAAAGGAGGTTTCTCATGCGCTACCTATTCGTAATTTTATTTGGACTGGGGGCCATGGTTTACTTAGGGGGCTGTGGTCTGGAGTGGAAAGACCATCGGGCCGAGGAAGAAGCGAGTCTTCGGCGATATAATGCGACGGCCAAACCGCAAGACCGCATCGTTTGCTCGATCGAGGCGCAAACCGGGACCCTCATTCGCAAGCGGGTGTGCCGACGGGTCGGGGATGTGAACTTGATCCGGGGAATCACGCAGAACAAACTGATAGAACTCGGGATGCGGGGCAGTGAGAAGCGACCGTAATTCCCTACTGCATTAGTAGTCCATGCCCACATAAATCGGATTGGCGTAAATCCAGACAGTCTCGCGAATGTATTTTTCGGTCTCGCTACCGGTCCAACGGCGCAGGTGCTCTGGATTGATGCGCACTTCGGCGCGGTATACCCCAGCCGCGGCGGGATAGACCAAATCGCTGAACCCTTCGGCTACCTCTTCCCAGACTCCGTCATTGGCTTTGAGAATCCGGCCGCGGATAATTGGCTGCGCGCCGGCTGGATCAAGCCGATGCACCACCGGCAGTTGCAAGCGTAGTTCGACCTGCTCGCCTACCGGTACCTGATCGCCCATCTCGTAAACTTGGCTACCCTGGGCGTAGAAGTCGAAGCCTTCCGGATAGCCCAGGTAATCGAAGGCCCCGTACATGCGTCCATGGGCGATGGCTTGTTTGAGCACCAGATCGTCTACCGGGCCGGCCGGCAGCAGGACGTAGTTGGAAAACCAGTGCATCATGCGCCGGTAGGAGTCAATGCGCTCTCCATCCGGAGTGGGAGCCGGAAAAGTATTGCGGTGCACATCGGTGGCCAGGATGGCCGGCAAGGGCTTGTGCAGAACCGCTTTGGACCAGCGGAGCAAGTCCGCTTGGTTCTCCTTGAAAATCGACAACAGGGCCAGTTCGATCACGCCCAAGGATTCTGGATCGCTTTCGAGCTTCAGCAACAAGGGGATCACCGCTTCCATATTGTCGGTCATATTGAAGTGCAAGTTGAAACACTCGATACCGTCGATAGGAAAATCGATGATAGTCTGCGGGTCCCAGCCTTCGGTATGCTGCAAAAACACCAGCGCGCCGGCCGCTTGTAAGGCCCGCACCGCCGACTCGCTTCTCTGGTCATAGAGTCGAAGCCGTTCGTCGACATCGTCGGCCAGGTGGTGCTCCAGGCCGATAGGCATCATGCCCTGTTCGAGCCCAGCGGCCACGATGACTTGATGGCCGTCGCCACAGTCAACGCGGTTGGCGGTAGGTATTCCGCCGCGTTCAATCAAACTGTCGCCCTCCTGGTATTGGAGCAAATCCGGGTATTCATAACTGGCAAACAAGTCCGAATGATCGGTTAGAAACACGAAATCCTGTCGCGTTTGGCACATACCGGCGCGCAGTTGCTCGAAGCATTGTTCATTGCGCACGCCATCGATGAAAGGTTCGTCGTCGCAGGCATCGTGAGAATAGGTGGAATGGGCATGAATAATACCGCGGACGGTCACCCAGTCGCGCGGCGAAGGCAATTCGTCGGCGGCCACCACCAGCCACGGGTCGTGGTGGGGTCCGGCATCCACACCGCCGTCAACACTTTCCGTTTCAGTGCCAGCAGAGCAGGAGGAGAGTAGCCAAATTATTGCCAAGAAAAAAACGGGAACCGGTTCATGTGTTTTCATGCCGGTCATTATGACCGCAGTCATGGCCGGGTGGGCAAGCTTCTTTTTGCCCGGCGACAAGCCACCGCCCTAAACGCCACGTTGGTCAAGCCAATCCTGGGCTTGCCGCTGAAGTTCTTTGGCGGCGTTTGAGTATTGCTGTTTGAACAAGGCCAAGGCCTCGGCAACCAGGGATAGAGCGCGCGGGCGATCTTCTCCGCTCTGCCATAGCAGCCGCGCCAGGGAGAATTTGGCTTCGGAGAGCGGCTCTCGTTCCTCCCCTTGGCAGTTGTTTTGGCCGCAAATGGTCAGCACTCGTTCGAACTGTTGCTGCGCCCGATCGACCTTATTCTCGCGCAGATTGAGCAAACCCAAACTGCACAATGACCAAGAATTTACCGGATGATCCGGGCCCAGCGCTTTTTCACGCACGGCCAAGGCGCGTTGATGAGCCTCACGGGCTTTTCCCAGCCGGCCTTGCTTTAAGTAAATCGTGCCCAGATTATGCAAGGCAATGGCCACGTTTGGATGCGCGGGGCCCAGGCTCTTCTCCCAAATCGACCGGGCCCGCTGTAGGTAATTCGTGGCCAGATCTAAGTTACCCAAGTCAATATGCACCATACCCAGATTATTGAGAGGAAAGGCCACCAGCGGATGTTCCGGTCCTTGGCTGTTTACATCGATGGCCAGCGCTTGCTCAAAATAATCTTTGGCCTTTTGGTAGCGACCTTGGTTCTTGAACACCACGCCGAGATTACTCAAGGATACGGCTAGGTCGGGGTGTTGCGGACCCAATGCTTTTTGCCAGATAGCCAGCGCGCGTTGGTGGAAGACAATGGCCTGCTGGTATTTGCCTTGCGAGAAATAAACATTGCCCAGGTTGGCCAGACTACGAGCCACATGAGGGTGGGCGGGACCCCGGGTTCGGGTCAAGATATCGATGGCGTCTTGGTGATGGTCAATGGCGCGCTGGTGTTCGCGTTTCCGAAAAAACACCACGCCCAAGCGGCTATGCAAATCGGCACGCAGGTCATCGTCTTCTTCCCCCAAAGCCATCGCCGTCTCCACCACTCTTCTCAGGGCCAAGCTCTCTTGATAACGGGCCTGGGCCTCGCCCAACACCCAGATCTCGGCAATCATGGCCTCGATCGCCGTGCGTCGATCTTTGGCCTGTAAGGCAATTTCACTTGCCTTTTTCAGGCTAGCTTCCGCTTCGTGGTACTGGCCCGATCGCTCTTGCGCTTGCCCCAGGCGCAACCAGGCCTCCCCCATCAGCGGAAGATACTGGGCGGCCCTCGCCGCGGGCAAAACCTCTTTGGCTAGACGAATTCCTTGGGCATATTTGCCCATCTCCAGATGGGCATACACTTCGTCCAAATTGTGCCGGATGGCTTCAACTTCGGCCAGCATCCGCGGATCTTGCGGCGGAGCCACAGCCGCACGCAGCGCAGCGGTATTTTCGCAACTGGCCACCCGAATCAGGGAAAAGGCTGCCGGCACGGCCTTGCTCATTACCTCGGCATCCGCCCGCCCAGCCAGCAACTCGGTCAGTGAGCGTAAGGCGGAAAGGCGCCGGTGTAGACAATGCATGCGCAAGTCCAAAACCTGTTCTGACTGCTCGCCGCTTACCCGCGTGGCCTCGCAAGCTTGACGCCAGCCCTGCACCCAGGCCTGGCCGAAATCATCTAACACCCTTTCCACCCGGACAAACGTGTCCTGGGCATAGGAACGCCCGGTACTCAAAAAGGCGACTTTGATCTTCGCGCGGACAGCATCATCCCAGACTCCGCGCAGTTTCTCTTCTGCCCCGCGACAGAGACGGCTGGTCTGATGCTGGCCGTACCACAAACCAAAACCTACCGACAGCAAGAAGAACAGCACGCCTACGGTCATAAGCAAGCGGCGACGACGCACCCGGCGCGCGGCCAACAACAATTGGGCCGGATCGTTGCCCAGGGCAGCCAGCAGTTGATCCATGCTGTCGAAGCGTTTGACTTGCCGGTAGTGCAAACCACGCAGGATGACGTCCATCATCCAATCGGGTATTTCCTGTTTTTTGGGCGGCACCACGCGGCCCAAACGCATATTGATGACCAGTTTCTGACTGTCGCGTCCTCGATAAGGGCGGGCACCGTGCAGAGCCTTGAACAAAACGACACAAAAACTGAACTGATCGCTTCGTTCATCCAAGGGCCAGTGTAAAAACTGCTCCGGCGCCATATAGTTGAGGGTGCCCATGACCTTGCCAAACTGAGTCAAGGAAGAAGTAAGGTAATTGAAGGAAGCGGACAAACCCGCCGACTCGGTAAACTCGAGGCCGGCTTGGGCTGCGGACTCTTCTCCCTGGTCTTCTTGATCGCCCGCCGGCAAAATCGCCGGTACGCCCTCGGCCGGCGTCAAGTCAATGCCGCGGGCCAAGCCGAAATCAAGCACGCGCACGCGCCGGTCGCGGCCCACCATCACATTGGCCGGCTTGAAATCCCGGTGTATGATTCCCACCTTATGCGCTGCCGCCAGACCCCGGCCGGCGGCCACCATCACCGCCATGATCTCAACCACGGATCGCTTTTCCTTCCGCAGCCATTGGTCCAGGGTCTGGCCCTCGACCAACTCCATGGCAATGAACACCATGTCTTCGTAGGTACCCACGTCATGCACCGCTACCACGTTGGGATGCGAGAGTTGGGCCAAGGCCTGGGCCTCGCGCAAGAGCCGGGCCTGGGTCGTTCCCCCCGGCTCCATCCCTTGACCGGCCTTCTTTTTCACCTTCATCATTTTCAGAGCCACCGGGCGGTTCAGATCCGGATCGAAAGCCCGGTACACCACGCCCATGCCCCCTTGGCCCAACACGTCGGAAATAATGTAACGACCTACACAAGAAGCCCGGGGCAAGTGGAGGGCAGGCTGCGAATCGGTGTCGGCCGACAGCGAGTTCTCTGAAGCGGTCGCCTCCGTGTCGTTTGCTTGCTCGTCTTTTGCCAAGAGTCCGCCTCCACGGAATTCACTTGAACCCGAAACCCGAGCCCAGCTCCAAGGTGAAACATGCCGATGTAAGTTCTATTGTAACGGCAGAAATTTATTAAGGAAAGATCGAGGCCCGGCGCTACTGGACAAATCCCTGACCATGATGGTCTAGCCAGCGGGCCAAGGCCCTTTCACTGTCAAAAGGTAATTCCTCGAATTGGATAACTGTCGCAAATCGTTCGCCTTTGGGCGCCACCCGCAGGATGCGACCGGGTAGCTCCAGAATTGGTCCCGGCTGCAAGCAAACCTGCATATTCACGCGACCGCCGGGCGTCATCGGACTGGGCAACAGACAATAGCAACCACTGACTCCGACCAGGCCGGTGCCATCAAAGAAATTCCCGGCCGGCCCTTGCACCGAAAGCGGCAATCTGCCCCGGGTGGAATTTCTCCGATCTTCTCTTCTCTCTTCACGGTCTGGTCCTGTCATGACCAAGCCCTCCCCTTGCTCTGGTTCCGAGCAAGCAACTTTTTTCACCATAATGTTTATGCCTGATAATATGATCACTTCCTGAAAAAGTGCAAGGATACAATGACGAGATTTTTTCTATCTTGTGGCAGATAAATCGCCGAAGAGACTCTCCTCACCCGTAGAACCTTATAAAAAACGAACTATCACCCTTGTCGGTACCCGACAGCACATTAATACGTAATTTTCACGTTATTTATGCTTTTATCTGCATGAATTCAAAGACAATAGAATATGAGACAGTGGAGGAGAAAGGGGCTCAAACACGACTTTTGCAACAACCTCCCTATTTACTTCTAGTTTTTATTGAAAACTCCACCCGTCGGTTGCGTGCTCGTCCTTCATTGGTGCGGTTGGAGTCGATGGGTTTCTCCTCGCCATAGCCCACTGCATTCAATCGCGCTGCCTTGACTCCCATTTTGATCAATTGCAAACGAACCGAGTCGGCCCGGTCCTGGGTCATGCGCTTGTTGTAGGCGCCGGAGCCACGGGCGTCGGTGTGTACGCCGATCTCCAGTAGGGTGATATCTAAATGGGTCTCCAGGGTGGCGGCCACGCTGGCCAACACCACCCGGGATGCGGGCAAAAGTTCGGCCGAGCGACTCTTGAACTGCAGGGGCTGATCACAAACAATCTTGTCGCCCTGGATGGACAGGATCTTGGCCTGCGTGTTGGCCATGGGCTTTGGATCTTCCGCGGCCACCGGCAAAGCCAACAGCAGGGTGCCGATGAGAAACTTAAGTCGAATGGGGAGCACGAGACCTCCGCTTAGCTGGTGCTAGGGCGTTTCGGCTAATCGGGTGGCGGTGAACGATACGCTGACCCGCGGGGCGAGTGGATCGGGGGCGATACTCAGAATGCCGCCGAAGTCTGGGCCACTGGTCATGGTCTCGGCTTTGCCGTCGCCGTCGGTATCGGAATAGCGAACCACGCCGCCCACCTTTACCTTGGTGTCCAAAGCAAACATTCCGAGCACCTGGTTCTCGACCAGGGCGCGTACCGCGTCGCAGGCGCCGGCCAGATCGGCAGTGGAGAGCGACACGCTCCAGTCCTGGTAGCCGATGTCGAAGGAGGTCTCGCCACCGAGAATGCTGGTGATGATGTTGGTGCAATCGACCGCGGCGAGCACGTCGTCTTCGAGCTGCTGCTGGCCGGTGGCATCGACTACCTGCGCGACCGCATGCGCCACCAGCTCACCGTACTGGATGTTCAAGGAATGCAGCTCGATCTCGAGTTCGCCGTCGTCTCCTTCGTCGCCCTCCCAATCGGCATCCATGGAGATGTTGGCGCAGGGGAACAGATCGCTGATTGCGATC
>JAUVBB010000231.1 GCA_030591445.1 Deltaproteobacteria bacterium
AAACCCAAAACTCCTGACTTTGCCTTTCCGGAAGGGTTTGAGCTTCAGGACTATTTTGCTCGGGATCCATGGCAAATCAAGGCTCACGAGCCAGAGGAAGTTTGTCTGCGCATTGATCCGCCGGTGAGCGATGCCTTTATTGCCGAACTGGGCTCCTCGGTGACAAATGTGGAAGAGGATGGCGAATCCAAAATCGCCACCCTGAAGGTTCCCTTTGTCGATGGTTTGCTGCCGATGATTTTGGGCTATCGAGACAAAGTCCTGGTGCAATCTCCTGGAGATTTAGTGGACAAAACAAAACTGGCGCTAACCATGTTGGCAGGCGCGGCAATCGAGTCGTGAGGGACCATGGCTGATTTGCAGCAAAGGCTGAGGAACTTGCTCTTTATCGTACCCTATGTGGTGCGACACCGGGGGGTGCCGGTCGAAGAACTTGCCGAACGCCTGGGCATTAGCCGCACTGATTTATTAAAAGAGTTGGACTTTTTGCTCATGGTCGGCAGACCCCCGTTTTTCCCTGACGATATGGTGGATATCTACCATGAAGGTGGGCGGGTGTTTGTAAATCTGCATCAGTCACTGGAGAACCCGCCCGGGTTAACTGCCTTTGAGGTAGTGGCACTGGCCACAGCGGCCAAGCTATTGTTAGAGGACGAGGGTTTGGGCGAAGCTGCCAATCCCCTGGAAGTAGCGGTCAGTAAAATTGTTGATTCTCTGCCCGCCGAAGCGCGGAAGCTCTTCGATGAATTATCGCCTCGCTATGTCATGCTTGCCGGCGAAAGCGGAATGGCGCCGCAATTGGAGATCTTGCGTAAGGCCATTGATGAACGACGGGAAATTGAACTAGAATATTTCGCTGCCAGCCGGATGGAAACCAGCAGCCGAACGGTTCGGCCCTACGGTCTGCACTTGCACCGAGGCTTTTGGTATCTGGCAGCCCATTGTCTGGAACGAGAATCCAAAAGAGTTTTTCGACTTTCAAGAATACGAAAAATTAGTTTAAGCCGGCGAATCTTCGACCCGCCAGAGGAAGGCTTTAATACCGCCGACTTTGTCGAGAACAGCTTGACGGTACCGGCAACGGGAAAGAAAAAAGTAAGTATCCGGTTTTCCGCAAAAATGGCTCGCTGGATACAAGAGCGCTGGGGACCGGAATACATCAAGGAAGAGCTGGATGGTTCAATCATAGCCATTCTCCATGATGTATCCGATGAGTTCGTATTGAGCTATGTCGCGTCTTTTGGTGGGGACGCTTGTATCGAGGAACCGCCAGAACTTGCTCTTGAATTGAAGCGGCAGGCAGTTGCCGCGTTGGCCCGCTATCAGTGAAAAATACCGGTCTATTGATCATTGTGATGACAGGAGGAAAGCATGCCTACCGAGTTCTCAATCGACAAACGTGATATTCAATTCTTGCTGCATGAGCATTTGCAGGCGGAATCTCTGTGTAAACTTCCCGCATTTGAGGAGTTCAACCGGGAAGTGTTCGACATGGTGATAGACGAGGCCGTCAAAACCGCCACCGAAATCCTGGCACCCCTGAATCAACTGGGCGATAGCCAGGGGCTGCGCTATCAGGATGGCGAAGTCAAAATGCCAGATGGCTGGAAAGAGGCATTTAAGAAGTTCGGCGAAGGTGGTTGGATCGGCATGGTGCAAAACCCGGAGTACGGCGGCCAAGGACTTCCGCACTTGCTTCGCTGTGCGGGTGCAGAGATGTTCTCCGGTGCCAATATTTCGTTGTATCTAAGCTGCATACTTACCGAGGGTGCGGCCCACCTGGTGGAAGTGTTTGGCAGCGAAGAACTGAAAAAACTTTACTGCGAGAAGATGTACACCGGTCAATGGTCTGGCACCATGTGCCTGACCGAGCCCTCGGCCGGCTCCGATGTGGGTGCGCTAAAGACCAGCGCCAAGAAGAACGGGGACAATTATTTGATTTCCGGCAGTAAAATCTTTATTAGCGCCGGCGAGCACGACATTGTTCCCAATATTATCCATCTGGTTTTGGCCCGCATCGAAGGGGCACCGGCGGGAACCAAGGGCATTAGCTTGTTCGTGGTGCCGAAGTTTCTGGTCAATGAAGACGGTTCCATTGGCGAACGCAACGATATGATCTGCGGAAACATTGAGCACAAGATGGGTATCAAAGCATCGCCGACATGTACCTTGAATTTTGGCGACGAAGGAAAATGTCAGGGTTGGTTGCTGGGGGAGGAGAATACCGGCATGCGCCAGATGTTCCAAATGATGAACGAGGCGCGACTGGGCGTGGGCGTTCAGGGGCTAGGCTTGGCCACGGCCGGTTACCAAAGTGCCCTGGGTTACGCACAGGAGCGGGTCCAGGGGGCACCGATGACCGGGGTTAAGGTCAAGGATGGGGTGAAGCCCGCCATCATCGAACATCCAGACGTACGCCGTATGCTGATGAACATGAAGAGCATGGTCGAGGGTATACGCACCATGATGTATTCGGTTGCTCATTATCTCGACTTGTCGCATAACGATCCTGATCCAGAAGAAAGAAAACGTTATGCGAATTTGGTGGCCTTGTTAACGCCGGTATGCAAAGCCTATGGAACCGACATGGGCTTTTGGGTCAATGATACCGCTGTGCAAGTCTATGGCGGCTACGGCTACTGCCAGGAATATCCCGTGGAGCAGTATCTACGCGACCAGAAAATTTCCGCCATTTACGAAGGCACCAATGGCATCCAGGCCATGGATTTACTGGGACGAAAAGTAACCCTCCATGATGGGATCATGGTCAAACAATTCCTGCAAATGTTGGAAGAGTTTGTCAGCGAGCACAAGGACCACGATCAGCTGGGAGCCTTGGTGAGCAAACTCGATAAGGCTAAGAACACTTTGGTCAAGGTGACCATGACCTTGGTCAAAGAAATGGGTCAAGATTTGCCCAAAGCATTTTTGCATGCCTGTCCCTATCTGTTGATGTTCGGCCATGTGACCGTGAGTTATTTCTTGTTGCAGAGCGCATTGGTCGCACAGGCAAAATTGAAAGAGATGGGTCTAGAGCAGGCAGAGCAACAAGCCCAGGCATTGGCTGACGACAACAGCGAGGCCGCCTTCTATCATGGTCGTATTGGCTCAGCCCGCCATTTCATTCACAACACCCTGCCTCAGGTCTCCGCATTGGCCGAGGCTGTTTTGACCGAAGACCGGACGGCGCTGGAAGTATCTTTCCCGAAATAGATCTTAGCGCTTCAGATTACATTCACATCTACGCGTATTCTGAACGTGAGTTTGATGCCTACTTGATCGGGTGGGATCGGGTTCATTTCCGCCTCTACCACAATTTGCATGTCACCGGCGGCGAGGTAGGGTTTCAGGTTTAGATCTGTGTCCGTGTTGAGGGTGAAGGATGTTTGAGCGGCGGGCAAGCCCGGAACACTGGCCAACAATGTTTCTGGTAGACCCTGAGCGGAAACCAACAAGTCAAACTTCTGAAAGAAGGAAAGATCGTCGGTCAGACCTCCTTGGGTCGTCATCTCCAAGCTGGAAGAGAGTATATGTAGACTGTCCACGTCGGCGGCGTTGATGCCGGCGCCCGAAAGCGCTTTTTCCAAACTGGTATTGAAACTGCCCAAGCCGGGAACATGCACCCCGGCGAGGCCCACGGCGCCTTCTTCCGAGACGGTCAGTTCTTGCACATCCAGGCCACAAGCGGGCAAGCTGGCCCAGCAGAAAAACATTGTCAGGCATAGATATTTCTTCATCCGTTCCTCCTGGTGCCATCATAGACGATTGGGTAATAATGAACCAGCCACTTCTGGATCAGAGTGCTTGCCTGGTGTATCTTGGATCTAACAAGGAGAAGAATCGATGATTCTAGATCCGCTGGTTTGCCGTTCGGTACTGGACAATCTTTTCGAAGGTGTTTTTTTTCTCAGTGAGGATCGGGAGATTGTCTACTGGAACCAGGCCGCTGAATCAATCACTGGATACCGACGGGAAGATGTGCTGGGGAGCAAATGTACGGAAAGTTTTCTCAATCACGTGTCTGAGAACGGGTCCTGCTATTGCCAGGGCCAGTGTCCTTTTTGCCAGACGCCGGTGGTGTCGCTAGGAACGGAATCTCTGGTCTTTTTGTGCCATCAGCAAGGGCATCGGGTGGGGGTGTGGCTGCGTTCCGTGCCGGTCCTGGATCAAAACGGAAAGCGGGCGGGTGCTTTTGAAGTGTTTCGTGCGCAAAATGATGCGCAATCGATGGCCGAAAAAATCAAGCGTTTGGAAGAGATGGCATTGCTTGACGGTCTGACCCGCCTTGCCAACCGGAGCCATACCGAGGCTAATCTGCAAATACGCCTGGAGGAATTGGACAGATATGGCTGGCCTTTTGGAGTCCTGTTTGTCGACATAGACCATTTTAAAGCCATCAATGATCAATTTGGGCACGAGCAAGGAGACAAGGTACTCAAGTTGGTAGCCATGACTCTGCAAAATAGCTTACGCCCCTTCGATTTTTTGGGGCGCTGGGGCGGTGAGGAGTTCCTGGCCATCGTGATCAATGTCACCCAGGACAAACTTGAGAAAATCGCGGAACGAGCTCGCATGCTGATACAGGAGTCAAAGTTAATGGTGGGGCAGGGGCAGGTTGAGCTGACGGTCTCCATCGGGGCGACTTTGGCCCATAAAACGGATCAACTATTGGATTTGGTAAAAAAGGCGGACCAGCTGATGTACCAAAGTAAAAAGGCAGGACGAAATCGCGTGACGATCGACACGGATGATGCCAAAGAAAATGATTAACCTGCCGGCATATTTGACAAAGAATACACCACGCTCTAGGATACCGGAAAGATTCTCAAGAGCGGTCAGGGACAGCAACTAGAACCACATGAAGGAAGCGTCCAGATGGCAGACGAACAAGATTTCCACGAAAAACGACGCCATCCGCGAGCCCCTATTGGGGTGATAGTCAGGGCCGAGACCAAAGACGGTGGACGCCACTATTACTCAAAGAATCTTAGCTCGGGCGGTATGTTTTTGTTGGCGGAAGAGCCCCTGCCCGAGGAAACGAAGTTGAATTTGGAGTTGTTCTTGCCCCTGGTCAGTACTCCCGTAAGAATCAAGGGAGAGGTTGTTTGGCAGAAGCGCCAGGAGCCAAGTGGTTTTGCCATAAAGTTCACCGAAATATCGGATGGAGCCAGAAAGCTCATTCGATGGGTCGTAGGCAGGTATTTGGGGCAGGAGGATGAGTCCTAGGTTTAAAAGATCTGTCTTGAATGCCCGTTTCCTACCGGCATTCATTCTTCTTCTATGGATAATGCCAGCGCAGCGAAGCATGGCCCAGGAGTGGGGCTGGGATTGGCAGTTGCCCAATGCTCACGGTCATGATTTGAAGAGCATCTGGTTTGGCGATGCGCAAACCGGGGTGGCGGTGGGCTTGGATGGCGCGGTCGTGTTGAGCAATGACGGAGGCAGTAGTTGGCAGATGGCCTGGCTGGGTTCCCAGCATGATTTGAGGGCCCTTGAGATGCTGGACGCGGTCACCGGATGGGCAGTAGGGGGTGAGGGTAGCATTTTCTTTACCGGTGACGGAGGACATCACTGGCAGCCAAGATGGTCGGCGACGCAGGTACATCTGTACGATCTTAGTTTTGTACACTCCAGCTTGGGTTGGGCGGTTGGCGATGAGGGAACCGTGCTGCATACCAGTGACGGTGGCTGGTCTTGGCGACCGCAAGAGACGCATAGTGCGCGGCAGCTCAGAGCCGTAGATTTTGTCAATGGCTTGGTTGGCGTGGCGGTAGGCGATCTGGGTACCGTTTTGTTTACCAACGATGCCGGCCAGCACTGGAACAGTCTAAATTCGGCGACCTATTACCCCCTGCGTGACGTGGTTATGGTTGAACCCTGGCATATCATCGCTGTTGGCAGAAACGGAACTATCACAGTGACCACGGATGGCGAGGAGTTCCAACGCCTGGAAGGATTGGAAACCTACTTGAATCTAAATGCCATCGCTATGGTGGACAAGTCTCTTTTTTGGGTGGTGGGCGATCAGGGGAACATATTGCGTTCATCGACAGGCGGGCTCAATTGGGAGCTTTTGCCTTCTGCCACCAAGGTCGACTTGGTGTCGGTATGGTTTGTCGATGCCCAACACGGTTGGGCTGCTGGGGCGCAAGGGCAGGTGATTGAGACCGAAGACGGGGGTGATTCCTGGCAAACTCTTTCTGCCGGTTCTGCCGGTTGGATACGGGCTTTGGCGGCGGTGCAACCAGATCACGCTTGGGCGGTCGGCGATCAGGGTAAAATTTGGCGGACCGAAAATTCCGGGGAAACCTGGCTTGCGGTAGATTCACCCAGCTCTGCCCGTTTGTCAGACCTTAGTTCGCTCGACTCCTCACGGCTATGGGCCGTGGGCGCATCAGAGGCCGGTGGGGGGAGGATTTTGGCGAGCGTGGATAGCGGTCTCTCGTGGCAATTGCAACTTGCCGAGGCACCGCAGGTTTTTCTGGCTGTCCATTTTGCCGATTCCGACCATGGCTGGGCGGTGGGATATGCCGGCACGGTTTACGCGACTAGCGACGGAGGCGCCCACTGGCACGCGCAGAATTCTGCCAGCTCGCAAGAGTTGGCGGATGTGTATTTCCTCGATAGTCAGCTAGGATATGCCGTGGGTCACCGCGGCACTTTGATGCGGACCACGAATGGAGGAGAACAGTGGAATTTGCTGCCCCTGGACACCACAGCGGATCTTTCGGCGGTGACTTTTTCTAGCGCTGATGATGGTTGGGTGACTGGCTCCCAGGGAACTCTCTTGTCCAGCACCGACCGCGGAGCAACTTGGCAGCAAGTGGCGGTACCGACGGAAACTGATCTGTGGGCGGTGGCCTTTGCCGACCATAGCATCGGTTTTGTGGCCGGCGCCTCCGGAACCGTGCTGGTTACCCGCAATAGCGGTGAAGATTGGCAGGCACTTGCCGTGCCTACCCAATTGACTTTGACCAGCGTGGCGCTGTTTGATGCCCAGCAGGTCTGGGTAGGCGGAGAAGGTGGCTCGATACTGGTAAGCCACAGTGGTGGCTGCGCCGAACTTGATCTTTGTGACGGTTTGGATGGAGACTGTGACGGACAGACCGACGAAGATTTTCAAGCCAGTCCTTGTCGGGTCCAAACCTGTCCCGGAGCAACTCTCTGTACGACAAACGGCGTTTCCTGCCCTCCGCCTTCGGAAAGCCAAGCCGAATTATGTGATGGTCTCGATAACGACTGCAATGGCTGGGTCGACGATGGTCTAGACTTGTGTGGGCCCGATGAACTTTGTCTGTGCGGTGCTTGTGCCCCATACTGTCCCGACAAGAATTGCAGCCAGGAATCTCATGTTTGTCGTGGTGGTTGGTGTGTGGATGCTTGCTGTGGCCTTGCTTGTGCGCCTGGCCAGACCTGCCAGTCGGATGGCACTTGCGCTGACCCCTGTGCGCTTGATGATCCGCAATGCCCGGAAGGATCGGAATGCCGATTGGGTACTTGCGTGCCTAATGATTGTTATTCTGACGGCGGCAATTGTGCGGAAGGCCAGAAATGTGTAAGTGGCAACTGCGTGACCGACCCCTGTCATCAAGTCAGTTGTGCCAGCGATAGTTATTGTCGAGAGGGGCAATGTGAGTCTCCCGCCTGTGGTTCTTGTCGCTTCGAGGAAATCTGTTTGGATGGCCAGTGTGTAGCGAGCTTTTGTGCCTATCGAATTTGCCCGGCGCCAGGTCAGGTTTGCCAAGACGGAGTTTGCGTATACGATTTGTGCGCGGACATGCTTTGTCCGCTAGGCGAAATTTGTAGAGATGGCTGGTGTGTAAATGATTCCTGTCAGGGGCTGGACTGTCCGGGTGATAGTCATTGCGAAGACGGATTCTGCGTGGGGCCCATTGAGCAAAGGGACGGCGGTCCCATTGATGCCGGCCCAGACGGCGGCGAGGCCGATGCCGAAGACGGAGAATCAAACGCCGATGAGCCGGCCGGGGTTGACGGCGGAGACCTGCCCGCGGACCGCAGTATCGCCATTCCCGCTGGTTGTACCTGCAGCCAAGCTACTGGAGTTCAACAGTTCTGGAGTGGGATGTGGATGCTGCTTCTGTTTGGCTGGGCAACAGCTAGGCGGAAAAACTATAAGCCCTCGGCATTCAGGCGACGAAGCAAATCAAGAAAAGCGCTGGGAGAAAAGAATAAATAGTCACAATCGCCAAACGATACTACATTGCCATCTCGCAAGTACACTGGGTCGCCAGCTTCTACCGCCTGGCCGTTGAGGAAAGTACCGTTGGTTGAACCGGCATCGCCCATACGAAATGAGTTTTTCTCTTCGTCGAAAATGATAAAGGCATGCCGCTTGGAAACCGTTGAATGGTCGATAGAAAAATCTCTATCCGTACTGCGGCCTATGAGTTGTTTTTTAGGAAAGGCAGGCCCCGACTCGGACTTGGGCGGCAAGACACGAAACTGTTTGATTTCTTTCCCACTGCCAGCGATTTTTGAACCAGAGTCACGATTTGCCATCCGTGTGTGGTAGGTGGTAAAACCACCCGGACCGTGCTTTTCAGGGAAAAGCAGGAAGGGATGGTTGAAACGGGCCAAGAATTCCTCTTCTCCGGCTTCGAGGAAGACCTCTAGGTAATGTTGAACGATTTCCATGAAAGTAGAGTAACGCAAGCCAACATAGCCAAGCAATATATATTTTGCAGGTATAAAATAGCGCTGCCATAATGTAGAGGAAGGAGTCCCGCGTATGTTGGAGTACAAAGTGGTGGAGGCCAGTGTGGTAACCGATGATGAATTGGAGTCTATTATCAACCGATGGGTGGCCGAGGGTTGGATGCTGGACGGGATCCAATTTGCCATGAGAGAAAGTTCCAAGCGACCGGCAATGGCTTTCGTGCTCTTTACTCGTAGATCCAAAGAAAACTCTGAAGAGTAAACAGGAGAATCTATAATGGCAGTTCTGCATGTGGCTGGTCTGGGCCAGACGGTTCTGAGAAAAGACGCCAAGAATGTTGATCCACAAGATGTTAAACTTCCTGAATTTCAGCAGTTCTTGGATGATTTGATAGAGAGCATGATTTTTCACCAGGGCGTAGGCTTGGCGGCTCCACAAGTTTTTCGCTCCCAGAGAGTGGTAGCGGTCGGCGTGCCGGAAGAGATGGATGAAGATGGTCTGGGGATAGCACCCACCGTGTTCATTAATCCCCAGCTTGAATTTCTTTCCAACGATATGGTCGAAGACTGGGAAGGTTGTCTCTCTTTGCAGGAATTGCGCGGCATGGTGCCTCGTCACCAGCGTGTTCGCCTGCAGGCAACGGATCGAGACGGCAAGACGATTGATTTAGAATTAAACGGATTCTGTGCGCGGGTACTCCAACACGAACTGGACCACTTAGACGGCAAGGTTTTCTTGGATCGGATGCGGGATTTTCGGTCTCTTGGTTTTACCAAGGAATTCGCAAGCGCGCAGGAGGAGTAAACAACTGTGACCGGCCTGTCCGCGCAAAGACTATGCCCGGAACTAATCGAGACCCTGAAGGACCGTGCTAAAATATTGATGCAGATTCGCCGTTTCTTCGCGGCGAGTGATTTCGTAGAGGTAAACACGCCCTGTCTAGTGCGGCATCCTGACCCGGCCCTGTATCTTGACAGCTTCAGCACCCAGTTGGACATGCTTGATTCTGACCCCACCGCGCTTTATTTGCATACCTCTCCCGAGGCGCACATGAAGCGACTGGTGGCAGCCGGTATGGAACGGGTTTATCAAATCGTGCCTTTTTTCCGAAACGGGGAAATTACGCCCGTGCATAACCCCGAATTTCTGGGTTTGGAATGGTACCGGGTCGGTGATGATATCGAAAAATGCATGCAGTTGACCGAGGAGATGATTGCCCAAGTGGCCAAGCAAGCGCTGGGTAAGGATACCATTGTGCGGGACGGTCATGAAGTCAGCCTTTGCCAACCCTATCCACGGGTCACCATGCGTCATGCCCTGCAACAGTGGGGTGGTATCGATGTGCCGTTGGACTGGGAACCGCTTGCTACCCGTGCCTCACTAGAGACGGCCAGGCTGTTTATTGCCGAGGATGACAGTTTTGATGACATGATCAACCGGGCGATGATTGAACGCGTCGAGCCGAAGATGGCCGAGAGTGGTCCGGTATTCATTACTGAATATCCTGCTCCCATGGCTGCCTTGGCTAGGCTAAAACCCTGGCAGCCCTGGGTGGCGGAGAGATTCGAACTGTTTGCCGGGGGCCTGGAACTATGCAATGGCTATGGTGAGTTGACGGATGCCGGAGAGCAGCGCCGGCGCTTTGCGTCTCAGCTTGAAGAAAGAGCTCGCATGGGCAAGTCGGTTCCGCAGCTAGACGAGGATTTTCTACAAGCCCTGGAGCAGGGACTGCCCGCGTGTGCCGGTTGTGCGCTGGGTCTGGATCGTCTAGTGATGTTGCTTTGCGGAAAAAGCCGGATCGATGAAGTGCAAGCGTTTCCGATGAAAAAAGAAGGGTAGTTTACTGGATACTTCTGAAATAAACGGAGAGCTCGCCCGTGATGGCTTGATTGTTGGAGAGACTAAAAGCGGAAAAGTTAATATAGCCACTGTTGATATAGGCTGCCGTCTCACGACCAACCTCTTCGTACTCTGAGTTCACCTCGACCAGATCATAGCTGCCCGTGGCCACGCCGCCGGGGCCGAAGTGGATTTCTTGATTGAGCGGCAGATCCTTGGGAACATCGAGAACCAGGCTGGAAAGCAAATTGGAAGTGAGTATTCCCAGAATCTCGATGTGAACGACTTTCTTGATTTCATTAAGCTCGGCATAACCACCCAGGGTTAACACAAAGGCCTTGCTGTCCAACTTGCCGGTGATTGCGCTATCTCCCTCGTTCGAGTTCATAAGCAAGTCGAAAGTGCCGGAGGCTTGGTTGGCTTCGGGGTTTATGTAACGGCAGTAACCGTCGCTTTGACAGGTGTCGGCACCGGTACAATCTTGGTCGCTCACACATCTCATACCGCCATCAAGGTTGTCACCCGCATCCACACTGGAATTACCGGTGCCACAGGCGGAAATCAGTCCCCAGCAGAGGACCATCAACATCGTTTGTATTGCCGTTTGTGACTTCATTTTAGCTCTCCTCATTGCTCTC
>JAUVBB010000554.1 GCA_030591445.1 Deltaproteobacteria bacterium
GGGTCTTGGCCCACTCTCGGAGGGACTTGATCTTTTCTTCATAGGTGGCAAAGAGGGGCACGATTTCGTCTAGTTCCTTGCCGATATCGGCAGTCGTCACTTCGCGGTCCTCGCCAAAGGACCGGTACATACCGGCAACCACGCCCTGCTCCAACTCGGCGCCCGAGTAATGCTCGGTCTGCCGGGCCAAGCCCTCAAGGTCGAAATCGGCGGGGCTGCGGTCGCGTTTGGTCAAGTGGATATCGAGAATGACCGCGCGTTCCTTGACGTCAGGCAGATCGACAAAGAAAGTCTCGTCGAAACGCCCCTTGCGCAGCAGCTCGGGCGGCAGGTTGGCCACCTCGTTGGCGGTGGCCACCACGAAGACGGCGTCGCGTTTTTCTTGCAGCCAGGTGACGAAAGAACCGAAGACCCGGGTGGAATTGCCGCCTTCTGAGTCCGCGAAGCCTTTTTCGATTTCATCTACCCAGAGCACCACCGGGGCCAACGATTCGGCCACCAACATCGCCTTGCGCATGGCGGTCTCGGGCGAGGACGAGCCAAAAACCGCGCCCAGATCCAAGCGCACCAGGGGCAAGTGCCAGCTGCCGGCCACCGCCTTGGCGGTGAGGCTCTTGCCGCAGCCTTGTACCCCGATAAGCAACAGGCCCTTGGGCGCGGGCAACCCGTACTGACGCGCTTCCTCGTCGAAGGCCCGCGAGCGGCTCTCCACCCAGCGTTTGACCTCGTCGAGCCCGCCGACGTGGTTGAGTTGTTCGTCTAGTTCTACGTAATCGAGCACCGCGCTTTTGCGAATAGATTTCTTCTTTTCTTCCAGGATAAGCGAAATATCGTCGAGCTTGAAGCCGCCGCCCTTGCGCAGGGCCTTGGTAAACACGCGGTAGGCTTCTTTCTCGGTCAGGCCGCGGGCCGCACGCACCACGCTGGCGGTGAACTCCTCGGGGAACAGAACTTTCTCGCGGGTGCATAGTTTGCGAAATTGTGCCTCTAGCTCTTCCCGGGCGGGCAAGGGCAGTTCGAGCACCGCGATGTCTTTTTCCAGCTCTGGTGGCAAAACCAGCACCGGCGACAATATGATCAGACAGTGGCCGGCCCGCTGCAATCCCGGCAGCAGATCGCGGATGCGGCGCAGCACTTGGCGATCATCGAGAAAGAAATGAAAATCAAGTAAGACGGTCGCGCCGGCCTTGGCTTGGCCCAGCGAGCGTAGCATTTGGTGCGGATCCCGGCCGGCTTCCGTGGGCTTGGCCCCACCGGTGTGGCTCCAGACTCCTACCTTTAGCTTCTTTTCGGCCAAGGCCTGGGCCACCAAGCGGCTGGCCCGTTCTTCCTCGTGGGTCAGCAGATAAACCAGCGGGTATCCGGAGGAAATCAACAGGCTTAGTTCTTCGGTCACGCTATGCATGGCAGACCTCGCAGCGCCGTCACTCGGTGGTGACGCGAATCACTTCCTCGAAGGTGGTAACACCCTGGGCCAGTTTGCGAATGGCCACCTCGCGCAGGGTCATCATGCCGTCGGAACGGGCCACCTTCATGATTTCCTTGGTGTCAGAGCGCTGGTTGATCAAGCGGATGATCTTGTCACCGACCGGCAACAATTCGTAGAGCGCCGCCCTGCCGAAGTAACCGGTACCTCGGCAATTGGGACAGCCCTCGCCCATATAGACCGGCAGCTTCTTCTTGGTGCCCTCGGGCATCTTCATGCGCATGGCGCTGATCTGATCGGGGGTGAGAAAGGTTTTGACCTTGCAATTGGGGCAAATGGTGCGAACCAAGCGCTGAGCCAACACGCCGATCAGGGTCGATGAGAGCAGGAAGGGTTCAATGCCCAGGTCGTGCATGCGGCCCACTGCCCCGGCCGAGTCGTTGGTGTGCAAGGTGGCAAAGACCAGATGGCCGGTCAAAGCCGCCTGCACCGCATTGGCCGCGGTATCTTCGTCGCGCACCTCGCCCACCATGATGATGTCGGGATCTTGCCGAAGAATATTGCGCAAGGCCGAAGCGAAGGTAATGCCAATATTCGGCATGACCGCCACCTGATTGAACTCTTCGACCACCATTTCGATGGGATCTTCGATGGAGACAATATTGACTTCCGGGCTGGCCAGCGTTTTTAGAGACGAATACAAGGTGGTGGTCTTTCCGCTGCCGGTGGGCCCGGTTACCAGGACCAGCCCATGCGGACGACTGATGAATTCTTCGTATATTTTGTACTCGCGCGGATAGAAACCCAGGCCGGAGAGACTTTGCATCAAGACGGTGGGATCGAAGATGCGAATCACCACTTTCTCGCCGAAGGCCACCGGCAGGGTCGAGACTCTCAGTTCGGTCTCCTGCTCTTCGTCGCCGGTCTTGATGCGGCCGTCCTGGGGACGGCGTTTTTCGGCGATATCCATGCGGGCCATCATTTTGATGCGCGAGACCACGGCGGCGTGCACCACCTTGGGCAAGGTGGTCACATTGTGCAAAAGCCCGTCGATACGAACCCGCACTTGGCTGATCTCTCGTTTGGGCTCGATATGGATGTCCGAGGCGCGCTGGTTAAAGGCATAATGCAGCATGTATTCCACGGCGTTTACCACGTGTTTGTCGGTGGCTTCGAGCTCGTCGACCGCTTTGAGCCGAACCAGCTGCTCCAAGTTGCTGATATCGACACCGATGTCCATGGTCTGGGCAGCGGCTTTGACACTGCCGCGAAAACCGTACATCTCGGTGATAATGCGCTGGATATCCACCTTGGCCGAAACCACCGGCTGGATGCGATAGCCGGTAATACGGCGCAGGTTCTCCAGTAACTCTAAGTCAAAGGGATCGGCAAGCGCCACCGAGAGCACACCGCCATCAAGCCCCAGCACCAGCACACTATGCCGCCGGGCAAAGGGTCGCGATAACAGCGAGGTAATCAGCTTCATGTCCAGCTTGAGGGGATCGATCTTTTTGTAAGGAAACTGGCTTTCTTCGGCCAACACCCGGGCGATGTGATCCTCGCTCAAACTAGCATTTTTCTCGCCCGGAATCGGTAGCCCGAAAGAGGCCAGCAGCTCGGCAGCGGTCAAATCGCCGCGCGCCCGACCTTGGCCCGCGCCCGAACCGCGCTCTTTCAGCAAGCGTTGGCGTTGGGCACCTTCTTTGACCATCACCTCGCGCACCTGCTTCTCGGCCACCAGGCCACGCTTGATCAGGACAGAACAAAGCGACTGTAAATCATTGGATGGTAAGGTCATTTCCTTCTTTTGTACCACGCCCGACCCAAGCCTGTCAACGTGATGACCGCCCCGATCACGCGATCCTTGCGTAGGCAAAGGCGACAGTCTATGATGCTCTGGTTGCTTAAACCTTCCCGGAACACCGGGCAGAGACATTGGAGGAGATATGGTTAAATCGAAATTCTGGCCCTGGCTGTGGGCGATCTGCCTGTTCAGCTCAGCCGCCTTGGCGGCGGGCCCCGGGCCGAAACCAGCCCCGCAAGCGCCAAAAACGGTCAAGGCTACCGGCCCGGCGCCAAAAATCGCTTGTGACAAGCCGAGCTTCAACTTTGGGTCGGTTTCTCAAGGAGATGATGTCAAACACGTTTTCTCCATTAAGAACGTAGGCAAGGGCGTGCTGAAAATCGAGCGCGCCCGTGGTGGGTGAGGCTGCATGGCCACCGTCGTCTCGGCGGCGGAACTTCCCCCGGGTGGGGAAGGCAAAATCGAAGTCAAAGTCAGTACCCGCGGACGCAA
>JAUVBB010000443.1 GCA_030591445.1 Deltaproteobacteria bacterium
CGAGTGCCTGGTTGGACAAGACGCCTTTGGCCGCCAATTTTGTGGAACGGTCCAAGGCACGGCGAGCCGCGTCCCGGCGTAGTTTGGTTGAACGCTGTGAGCTAAGACCGACGGTTAGGTTGGCCTTGGCCAAGCGCAGACGCGCGCGTAAGCCCAGATTGTCCATTTCGAGTAGAACCTGGCCTTCTTCGACCCGATCGCCACGTACAACCAGCACCTGCTCCACCCGGCCGATGGTGGAGGCGCGTAAAGCCGCCTTGTGCAGAGAACGAACCTCGCCGGCCTGCAAAGAACCAACAATTTCTTCCACCGGTCCCTTGCCAACGGCGACCGTGCGTACCTCGATAACTTTTTCCGGCCATGACAAGAAGAGGATAAGGGCGATTACCGAGACCAGGGCAATTTTAATTGAGTGGCGAAACCACAACTGCCCCAGGGTCAACTCGGTAGACAAGAACACCTCCTATAAGCCGTCTCCGGCCCAGAGATGTTAGCACAGGCACTCTTTGGGAGCCAATTTAGTGAATTAAGGGCAATCCTCAGGAAAAGGCGGCGACGCGGAAAGGTCGTTCCTGGTATGAGGTATGGCATATCCGGTTTTCTTCGTCGACCAGCACCACGGTGGGTTCGAAATTGCGTGCTTCTTCCTCTTCCATGTCCGCAAAGGTGGCCAAAATGACCTTGTGGCCTGGTTCAACCAAATGGGCGGCGGCACCATTGATGCAAATGGCGCGGCTGCCGCGCGGACCGGGCAGAATGTAGGTAGTCAAGCGGGAACCGTTGTCAATGTCCCAGACATGAACCATCTCATTGGGTAGCAAGTCCGCGGCGTCCATCAGATCTTGGTCGATGGTGATGGAGCCTTCGTACTCGAGATTGGCCTCGGTTACGGTAGCGCGATGAATTTTGGACTTGAACATAGAACGTCGCATCAAACAGCCTCCTAATGGCGTTTATCACCCACAATGGCTGGCTGGACTCTTTATGAGGGGAGATCGGCGTGCTCGAATTACCGGTCCCGGTCACAATTGGATCCAGGCGCGGCCTCTACAATGGGGCCTTGTCAAACTGGTCGTGGCTTCCCAACGGGTAAACCCGACCTCACAGGGGAATACTAGGCAAAGGGTCGGTTATTGTCAAGTGGGATTCTGCATTCTCTCTTGCCTTAGCTGATCCTTATCGGTAGGGTGTTGCCCAACATGGCGGAGAGAAAACAAGATCTTAGAAGAGTTCGAAAACGACACCGGCGCCGTGCTTTGATGAATTTTCAGAGCTCCGATTCGCTGCTCCTAGTGGGCAATCTAAAGGTGGGTAAAAGTACGATTTTTTCCTGGTATACCGGTCGCCGCCGCCAGTCTGTCCGGCTGGCCGGCAAGGGTCCGGAACTGATTGTCGGCCCCCTGGGAGTAGAGAAGTTCACTCGTATCGTTGATGCGCCGGGCTTTAACTCTTTGCTCGATCGTTCCGAGGATGCCAACAAGGTTCGACAATTGCTGATCGAAGGCCGGGTGGGCGGTATCTGCCTGGTGCTCGACGCCAAAAACCTGCGCCGAGGAATATCGCTGGCCCTGGAACTTTCCCGTTTCGGCCTGCCCATGGTAGCAGCGCTCAATATGAGCGACGAAGGCCGGCAGCGAGGGCTAGAGGTCAATACCGAAGCCTTGGCGGATTTGTTGGGCATCCCCGTGGTTGCCACCGTTGCCTCGGAGGGCAGGGGATTGCGGCAACTGCGTAGGGTCATGAGCTCCGCGCGACCGCTGCGCATCAAACTCAATCTTCCTGCCGATATCGAAAACGCTATCCTCGAGTTGGAGAATACCGCCCCAAAACGTGTTCCCTATACCCAAGGTCTGACTTTTACCCTGGCTGCCGGTTTGCCCTCTAGCCAAAAACAGTTGGCTCTTAGCGCCAATCGAGAGCAGCGGCGGCAAGTAGAAGAAATTCTGGCGCAACTATCCTCCGGGCGGGCGGAACCAATCGATATTGTCATTGCCGAAGCCAGTCTAAGCCAATCGGATTCGCTCTGGGCCCGCGTCGCTCAGCTCAAGGCGCCCCCGCGGGTGGACTGGCTAGCTAAATTGGGTAAATGGAGCCGGGTTCCGCTTACCGGTATTCCCATCGCCATGGTGGTGCTCACCGCGGTCTACTTGTTCGTGGGTTCGTTCGGGGCCACCTACTTGGTCGATTTGATCGAGGGCCGGTTTTTTGGCGAGCTGGTTTTGCCAATCATAGATGGCTGGGTTGAGAACATTCCTTGGACCTGGGTGCAAGAGATGTTGATGGGGCAATTCGGTCTGCTGCGGGTGGGATTGGTGCTTTCCGTGGCCATCGTCATGCCGGTCTTGGCCACTTTTTTCTTTGCCTTTGCCTAGTTGGAAGATTCTGGTTATCTGCCGCGCATGTCGCTGTTGACTGATCGGGTTCTGCGGCGGATTGGGCTCAACGGCAAAGGCATCCTGCCGTTGATCATGGGTTTTTCTTGCGTAACCATGGCGGTGCTAACCACGCGGACATTAGATTCCAACAAACAGCGTATCATTGCCACCTTGCTGTTGGTTTTGACGATACCCTGCGCTCCGCTGCTGGGTATCATGCTGGTGATGCTGTCCAAACTTTCGATTTGGGCCACGGTGACCCTTTTTGGGGTTTTGGCTTTGCAGTTTCTGGTGGTCGGGGCAGCGGCCAATTTTTTGATTCCCGGTCGACGGGCCGAGTTTTTCCTGGAGTTGCCGCCATTGCGGGCGCCACGATTGCGCAATGCCCTGGTCAAGTCCGGCCACCAATTGATCTGGTTCCTCAAAGAAGCCATCCCATATTTCATGATTGGAGCCCTGCTGCTGTTCGGTTTGGAGCAAGCCGGTTTGCTAGACTCCCTGCGCGCGGCCTTTCGGCCCATTTCCGAACACATGCTTGGTTTGCCGGGCGAAAGCGCCGACGTGTTCCTGATGACCATGGTGCGCAGAGAAGCCGGCGCGGCCTTGTTGGCCCAGATGGCCGAGGCCGGGATGTTCAATGGCAACCAGGCCGTTATCACTCTGGTGGTGATGACCCTGATGGTCCCCTGCATCAACACCGTGCTAGTGCTCTATAAAGAACGCGGAATGGCGGTGGCCACGGCCATCTTGCTCTTTACCATGTTCTATTCGATTTTTATTGGCGCGCTGGTTCATGCCTCGTTCACGTGGCTCGGGGTCTCGTTCTAACTTGGGAGAAGCTCGCATGAAAAACCAGGTCTTCGATGAAGTACTGGAAGCGATTTGGCGATGCCGGGAGCAAAACCAAGACAGCATTTCGGCTTGCTTGGAGGTAGTCCATGCCGAGGCCGACATTGCCATCCTCCAGCAGATGGAGAAAGAAGGCCTGGTCGTTTTGCAGGGAGAAAAAATCAAATACACCGAAGATGGCGAACATTTAGCCAAGGCCATCATTCGTCGTCACCGCTTGGCCGAGCGCATGTTCACCGACGTATTAGACATAGACCAGGAGCAGTCAGAACTGGCTGCTTGTACCTTTGAACACACAGTGGTGCCCGAAGTGACCGAAGGCCTCTGCACCCTGCTCGGTCATCCGCATGAATGTCCCCACGGGAAGGCAATCCCGCCCGGCGCCTGTTGTCGGGAAGGGCGCGTGGAGACCAAGGCGGCGCTGCTGCCATTGAGCGAAGTGGCTTGCGGCATCACCGTCCGCGTCGCCTACATCCGACCGCGGCATCACGATCACCTGCACCTGATGCTTTCGGTAGGCATCGCCCCAGGGGTACCGGTACGGGTCCACCAGCGTACACCGGTGTTGGTCGTCGAAGCCGAACAAAGCGAATTTGCCATGGACCGGGAAATCGCCGACGACGTCTATGTCTGGATGGAACCGCAGGCCACTTGAATCTTAGCAAAAGTGTGGTAGGATGCCGGGCATGTTAGACATTCTCATGCGCGGCGGATTTATGATGATTCCCATCCTGCTGGGCTCGGTCCTGGCCTTGGCAATCATCATTGAACGGTTCTGGTCCTTGCAACGAACCAAGGTTTTCCCCGAGGGATTCCTGGTTCGCATGGACGAAATGATGAAATCCAGCCGGAAGGCCGAAGCACTGTCGGCCTGTCGTGAAAACGAATCGGCCATTTCGCGAATCCTGGAAGCCGGCGTCCAAAGCGGCGACAGGCCCCGCACGGAGATACGCGAGGCCTTACAGGTGGCGGGTCGTTCCGAAGCCATGCTGTTGAACCGTTGGGTCGGTACCCTCGGGGCGGTGGCGGCCCTGGAGCCACTGATGGGCCTGTTAGGCACGGTGCTGGGTCTGATCGAGTCCTTTCGGGACCTGAGCACTTCCACCGTGGTCGGTGATCCTTCGGTAGTGGCGTCCGGGGTATGGCAGGCGCTCATCACTACCGCTGCCGGCCTGATTATCGCCATTCCTACCTTTGCTATGTACCGCTACTTTCGCGCCCGGGTCTCGCTCCTGGTCATGGACATGGAGCAAAGCGCATTCAGTCTTCTGCAGCAACTGAGTCAACCTCAGCAGCAACAGCCCGAAGCGGGAGACCAAACCTGATGAATTTTGGTTCTGACCAGCTTCAGGACGAAGAAATTACTCTGGAACTGACCCCGCTGATCGACATGGTTTTTCAGCTGCTGATTTTCTTTATGTTGACCACTACCTTCGCGGTTAATGTCAAGGAAGGCGGTATCGAGGTAGAGCTACCCAAGGCCAAATCAACCCAAATCGCTTCCATGACCAAACACTTGGTCATTGCCATACTTAAAGACGGCCGGATGATTGTCGGCGGCGAAACGCATAGCGTAGATAGCCTGCGCCAGAAGCTTACCGAGATTTATAAAGAGAACCCCAAAACGATGGTAGTGATGCAGGCGGATACTACGGTGGACCATGGCACCGTGGTCCGGGCCATGGACATTGCCGCCGAGGTGGGTCTCAAACGATTGGCAATCGCAACCGTGGAGGAGTAACACCGATTTGGCACTACGCAGCAAGATTGCCATTCTTATCGCCCTGGCACTTGGCCTGGGTTCCATTGCCTATACCTTGATCAGTCCCGGTGGTGAGTCAAAAGTCGCCAAGCTCGATGCCGAGTTACGCAAAATTCAGGCCCATAACCAGAAATTATCCCAGAACAATAGACGCCTGGTTCTTGAAGTGGATGCTCTGAAACGACGAAAGGATTATCTGGAGAGAATCGCGCGCGAGGAGTTGGGTCTGATAAGAAAAGACGAGGTCGTATTGCAGTTGCCCGCGCCGGCGCGACCGCCGAAAATGGCCAAGAAGCAAAAAAATGGCCAGCGGGTAAAGGACCAAAACTGATGGGTCTGGGCCGACAACTAGGTCTGGGAATTTGTTTTATCGAACAGCGACTGCTGGTCGAGGGAATCACGGTCGGGGTGGCTGGTCTTCTTTTCCTGGGCCGATTCACTACCCCCAGCCTGGTCGGCCTTATTACCATTCTTGCTTTGGCAGTGGTGTTACTCTCGCGGCTGTGGCGTTTGTCTGGGCGCCTTAGCGTACGTCGGGTAGAGGAGCCAGGCAGCGAAGCTGAAAAACGACAGCTGGAATTGGCCTTGCTCTGTTCCGTTTACCTCGGAATCCAGATGACGGGCGCGACCGCCAGTTTCTTGTATCCGATATTGTATATTCTACTTTGCGCCGTGGGTGGCTTTGATGCCTCATCCAAAAACCGGCTACTGGTGGTAGTGGTCGCGGTCGTTTTCGAGGTCTTGTTGGTCATGGCCGCCGGTTCGGCAGCGATGGTATCGGTGGCAGTGCATATTGCCGCCATCGTCGGTTTTCCCTTCCTGTTCCAAAGCCTGGAGAGCGTCTGGACGGCCAGTGAAAGAAAGAGGCGCGAAGCCCAGGTCGACAAAC
>JAUVBB010000160.1 GCA_030591445.1 Deltaproteobacteria bacterium
ATCCCGAAACCGCGCCGCCGCGAGCGGAGATGCTCAAGCACCTGCGCAGCCGCCTGCAAGATATGCGCGGGGTAAGCCTCAACGTGGGCCAACCCTTGGCCCATCGCATCGACCACTTGCTTTCGGGAGTGCAAGCGCAAATTGCCATCAAGATATTTGGGCCCGACTTAGGCGTACTGCGCGACACCGCCCGTCAGGTGGCAGTGACAGCAGAACAGGTCCCGGGCGTCACCGACCTGAATATAGAAACCCAAGTGCTGGTAACCCAGGTCCACATCACGCCTCTTCGGGAACGGCTGGCCGAGGTTGGACTAACGCCGGGTGCCTTGGCCCACGAACTGGAAACAGCCATCGGCGGGGAAGTAGTAGGCAGCCTCATCCAGGGCGACAAGGCCTTCGATCTCTTCGTTCGCCTAAAGAAACAGGCACGCGCCTCGGTACCGGCCCTGCGCCATTTGCCCATTCGTTTGCCCGCCGGCGGCTGGGCCCGTCTGGGTGAGATTGCCCGGGTAGAAGAAGCCGCGGGCCCCAATCGCATTGCCCGCGATAACACCTCCCGGCGCATTGCGGTCGCCTGCAATGTCTCCGGTCGCTCGGTAGGCGAGGTCGTGGCCGATCTGCGTACCGCCCTGGCGCCCATAGAAGCATCTTTTCCCGAAAACACCTTCCTCCGCTTCGAAGGTCAATTCACCTCCCAGGCCGCTGCCACCCGCCTGATTAGCCTCTTGTCGGTCCTTTGCCTGCTGGCCATGGTGCTGATTCTTTACAGTCAATTTCATTCTTTCAACCTGGCCATGCAAGTGCTGGCCTGTATCCCCATTGCCTTTGTAGGGGGCGTGGCCTTTCTGGTGCTTACCGGGCAGCACTTTAGTATCGCCGCCCTGGTCGGCTTTGTCTCGCTGGCCGGCATCGCCACCCGCAATGGCATCTTGCTGGTCACCCACTATCTTGACCTGGCCCGTGCCGAGCAAGGAGTCATTAGCCTAAAGCTGTTGATCCGGGCCGGTAAGGAAAGGGCCGCCCCGGTGGTCATGACCGCGCTGACCACCGGCGCCGGCCTCTTGCCCCTGCTGTTTTCCGCCGGGGAGACCGGCCGCGAGATTCTCTATCCCGTAGCCACCGTGGTCATCGGCGGCCTGATTAGCTCGACCCTCTTTGAGTTTCTGCTGCGCCCCGCGCTGTTCTGGGTGTTCGGCCGCAAGCCGGCCCTGCGAATCTTTACCGCCACCAATGTTTGTACCACCGAGGAGACTGTGACTTAGAACCATGCCCTCGTTGACAGGACGCCATGGGGCCGATAATAAAAGAGCCATGACAGCAAATCGAAGCGCGGCGTTTTTTGATTTGGATGGCACCCTGCTTACGGTCAATAGCGGAAAGATTTGGTATCAGCGCGAACGAAGCATGGGCCGGCTAAGTCTGTGGCAGGTTGTGCTTTCGGTAGCCTACCTGACCGGCTACCGCTTCGGCGTGGTGGACATGAACCAGGCAATTCGCAAGGCCTTGCATACCGTGCGCGGGCTCGACGAAGCCACCCTGCGTGAGCGAACCGAGCAGTGGTATGAAAAAGACGTGCGCCCCTTCGCCGCCCCGGGGGCTTGGGATGTCATCGCCCATCACCGGGAGCAAAATCACCGCCTGGTGCTACTGACTCTGTCTTCGCCTTATGAATCCCGCGCCGCCCAGAAGCACTTCGGCCTCGACGATGCCCTCTCCTCCCGCTACGAAATAGTAGACGGCCGCTTCACCGGCGATTTTATCGAACCCCTGAGTTTTGGTCAGGGCAAGGTACAAATCGCGGAACAATACGCCAGCACCCACAATCTGGATCTAGACGCCAGCTACTTTTATACCGACAGCATCACCGATCTGCCCATGCTGCATCGGGTGGGCCACCCGCAAGTGGTCAATCCCGACCCCCGCCTGCGCCGCCAAGCCAAAACCCAGGCTTGGCCCATCCTGGACTGGAAAGCTTGACGAATCGCCAGCGCTCCTTAGGTTTTATCAGCAGTACGAAACATGAACCTTGGGAGGAGGTCTCTATCATGAACAACAAAAAATCATTATGCGAACAAATCCGCGCCATTTATCCCGAAGTCGGGGAATGCGGTATTGATGTCAAAACTGAATTCGACCAAAAGACAGGCGCCTGGGCGGTAGATCTCAAACAGGGAGCAAAAAACCTGCGCACCTATCTGGAAAAAAAGGACACCCAAGCCTGCCTGGAAGGAAGACAATGCGTCAACCTAAGCACGCAAATCGGCCAATTGGTGTCTAATATCAAAAGTTTGTAAGAACAGTCCCGCCTAGTTGAGACGCAGTTGGGTTTTGTCGACTGCCGGTGAACGAATCGTGGCCAAAGAGTTCATCATGGGATAGTAGGTGCACGCCCCCTTGGTGAAGGGCTCGCCGACTTCGTAGGCCCCGAGTCTTCGGTAGGTTTTTCTCTGCGAGTCTATGGCGGAGAGAATCATGTGGTTCAGGCCCCGCTCTTCGCAGTAGCGAAAGCCAAATTCGTAAAGCCGCAGCATGATCTTGCGATGACGGTACTCTTTCTTGATGGCCAATCGCCGGATTTCAATGCACTGATCGCGAATTCCGTCCAGGACGCTCAAGTCAGACAAGGAGTCTTCGATGGAAAAGTGATATTGCGGCAAGGTGATAGAGATCATAGCGGCAACTTCACTGCCCTTTTTGGCGATAAAGTACACGTTGGTATCGTGAAATTTATCGACCAGCTCGGTTTGGTCGACAATCCCGTCTTCTTGTCTGAGCTCGCGCACATAGGTCTCATAGTTCAAGGCATGGATCTGTCGATATTCGTCATCCGAATCGGCCACCTTGATCTCAAATTGCCGGGTTTGCCAACGAATGGCCAGACCGAGTAATTTGATCCCTGTTCGCTTCAAGTGCGCACTACTGCGCAAAAGCAGTTCTCGGTTGAGCATTTTGTCTCTCCCCGCTGTCTGGGCCAAATCGAAATTCCAATGGTTTTCTCTCGGATTGCTCGCTCATGAATCGTAGGATGCTCCAGGCCACTTGCTCGATGACCACCTCCGGCGCCAGAGTGATTCTCAGGTGCTGGTCCAGGCCGTCAAAATCCTTGACCGCGACCAGGCAGCCATCGGCTTGGAGACGATCTCGAATGGCCGTGGCCTTGCCGGCGGGCGTTCGCAGCAATACAAAATTGGCATCGGACGCGCAAAGATGCAGCTCAGGGCAAGGCTGAATCAAACGGGCAAAGCTACGCTGACTGGAAAGGCATTGAGCCGCGATCTTGTCAGCATATCTGCGATTGCGCAGGCGGGCCACGGCGATCCTTTGGTCGATCACCGAAATGCCAAATGTGGGTTGTGCGGCTTGCAAAGACTTCATCACTTGCTCGTGGGCAAAAGCAAAGCCAATGCGAATCCCAGCCAAAGCGTGGAACTTAGAAAGTGAGCGCAACAAAACCACGTTGGGCGTACAGCTCAATGTCTCGCCCACCGCCGGCCGCTGCCGCCCCGAAAAGCCCAGGTAGGTCTCATCCACCAGAAATATCGTCTCCGGATGCTTCTGGGCCAGCGTTGACAGCACCTCTGGATCCAAACTGTTGCCCGTCGGGTTGTTCGGTGAGCCAATGATAGTCAAACGCGGCTGGTACTTAGCCAGAGCAGCATCCATGCGATCAGGGCAATACTGGTAGCCACTTTCGGTCAGCTCCAAGGGGCAATCCACCGCCTCCCCGCCCCGATTCTGAACCAGATAATCGTAATAGCTCCACGCGGGGCGATGCAGCAGAACCCGGGCGCCTGGTTCAACAAAAGCCTCCACCATGGCGCCGAGTAAAGCCGAACAACCAAGCTGAATCAGCACTTCCTCCGGCCGCGCCCCATAAAGATCACATAGACAATCACAAAGCTCGCTGTTGCCCAAGACCGGGTATTTGCTCAAATCCTGCCCATCGAGAGTATCAAGCGCGCCCAAAAGATGATCATTATCAGCAAAATGATTCTCATTCAGGTGCAGCATGCAGTGTTTCGAAGGACGATTGTCAGGCATCTGATAAGGAGCGCTGCCTGATTTGACTGGCAACCAAGAGGGCAAAGGCTGAGAACCATTGCCATTTTCCCACACGTTTTCACTTGCCTGGCCCTTTTTGCCTCTCGATTTTCCGCTGTTCTTCATCGCATCTCTCCAGTCTCATTGTTTTTTTATATATACGCAGCCACGGTCAAAACCGTTTCACCAGCTCTCATTATTTGACCATGTGAAACGATTCGGGTGCTGCTCACGTTTAAACAAGGGGGGAGGATTTTACGGGTCTTATCGATTCTTCCCGCCTGGACAAGTCGAAGCATACCATGTAAGGCTGCCCCACCATGGTGAGAATACTGAGACAAATCAATCGCGTTTCTTTTGCTTGGCTGACATTTTGCGGGCTGGCGCTTACGGCCTACGGCTGTTCGGGCGATTCGGCTGAGCCTGCGTGTGGCGAAGGGGAGCTGTGCCCTCTTTGTGGCGAGATGGATGAACCGGAAGATCTTAGGGTCGACTTGTTGATCGATGAGGGGGTTCACGAAGAGACCATGGAGTGGTGGTATTGGACCGGGCATATGCAAGCGAAGGACGGGCGCTGGTTTGGCTTTCAGTTGTCCTTCTTTCTCAGCGCCCTGGGGGATTCCTGGGCACATATTGTCCACCATGCCATTACTGACGTCTCGGCTGGCTCGTTTCAGCATAGTTCTGACATTGGTTATGAGCGCCCTGAGGAAACATTTGGAGAATACGATTTGTCTTTGCCTCCATTTTCCGCCGAGGGAGGCGCGCTGGGCGACGTGCTGCACGCGGAGATGGGTGACTATGTGTTGGACCTTGATTTGACCTCACGCAAGGCGCCGGTTTACCAGCATGGCAATGGCTATCATGAGTACGATTTTGGCGGCTATACTTACTACTACACTCGCAGCCATCTTGCTCTTTCGGGCACGCTGAAGATAGGCGCGGAGGAATTAGAAGTCAGCGGGATGGCCTGGTTCGATCATCAGTGGGGCGATCTGCAAGCGGTCATCCAAAAGGGTTACGACTGGTTTGCGCTGCAATTGGATGACGGCAGTGAAATCATGCTGGCCAGAATTCGCGACCCCAACGGAGGCGTCATCGATGTGCTGGGTACCATCACCGATAGCGATTGTAACAGCCGGGAATTACGCGCCGAAGAAATAAGCATCACCGCGACTGGCGAATGGCTCAGCCCGCACACGGGCATAAGCTATCCTTCAGGCTGGGACATCGAGGTCGATGACTCGCACTTTGTAATCACCCCGGTGCTTGATGACCAGGAACTGTACGACGCCATCCCCTTATTGCCCTACTGGGAAGGTGCCGCCACCATCTCCGGCAGCGTAAGCGGCCGGGCCTATGTGGAACTGACTGGGTATGACGAATGAAAGCGGTTTTTCAGTTACCGAATTTGACTTTGGGGACTTCGGCTTCGCCTTGGGGCAACTCGTAGTATTCTGATTTTTCGACACCCGCCAGGCCGGCAAAGGTGCGGCCAAAGAAAGTACGCACGTAGGTGTTGATGGTTTTTACGGCGTCGTTGTAGCGTTTGCGCTCGACGGCGATGCGGTTCTCGGTGCCTTCCAGGCTATCTTGGAGTTTGAGAAAGTTCTCGTTGGCTTTGAGTTGGGGATATTGTTCGCGCAACAAGAGCAGGCGCGAGAGGGATTTTTCCAGGCCGTGCGAGGCCTTGATTTGGCCATTGATCGATTTCTGCTGGAAATATTGGGTGCGGGCTTTGGCGATGTTTTCAAACAACTCTTTTTCGTGTTTGGCATAGCCCTTGACCGTCTCTACCAGGTTGGGAATCAAATCGTAGCGGCGTTTGAGTTGGTTTTCTACTTGGGCCCATTGACCTTTGACTGCCTCGTCCATGCTGACGGCTTTGTTGTATCCGCCAATCACCCAGTTGGCCACGCCCGCCACCAGCAGTACCAGAACCGCCACGATGATAAGCCCAATTTTCAATCCCTTTGACATGATCGATAACCTCCTATGTGGAGAAAATTAAATACCTTACCAACTTCCGCCGGCGCCACCGCCGCCAAAGCCACCGCCACCCCCGCCGCCGAAAGAACCGAAACCGCCGCCGCCAGAGAAGCCGCCGCCACCGCGCCAGCCACCACCACGGCCGCCCAGCAGCATGAAAAGCAAAAACAGGCGGGGATTGCGGATAAACAGGAACAACATGACGATGCCCATGACCACTGAAATCAGTATGGAAAACGGACTTCTCTTTTTGGGAGCCCCTCTCCACTTGGGCATACCGGTGATTTTGACATTGCGATCGTTGGCAATGACGTTGGCTACCGCCAACACCGCCGTGCCAATCCCTTGGGTATAATTGCCCTTCTTGAAATTGGGCACCAGGCTGCCGCGGCCAATGCTGCCCACCAGACTATCGGGCAAAATCGACTCCAGCCCATAGCCTACTTCAAAACGATAACGCCGGTCCTCAACCGAAACCAGCAAGAGCAGGCCGTCGTCTTTGCCTTTTCGGCCCAGCTTCCACTTTTCGGCTACCTCCAGGCTAAACTGATCGATCGATCCGCCCGCCAAGGACTTCACGGTAAGCACCAGCACCTGCGCCCCGGTTTTTTGCTCTAGCTCCTGCAAATAACCGCTCAAGCGCCGCACCACGCCCGGGTCGATGACCGAAGCCAAGTCGGTAACATAGTGGGACGGACGTTCGGGAATGGTCTCCGCCCCTGCCCAGGCCCCGCTCAGCAGCAGGAAGACAAATATGGATCTAGACAGTGATTTCATCTACCAAGGTGCCTAGTTTTTCACAGGTGTAGTAATAGCGCTCAAACAAGTCCTTGGTTCGGTCCCGTGAAAGTTTCATCGACTTGCCCCGCAACTCGATCAAAGTCTTGAAAACCGAGCAATCCAACTTGCTGACCTGGCTAAGTTGTTCTACCACCGCCAGACGCCGCGTATCCGGCTCTTGTCCCAGCAGCACTATCACACCCTTGCTCCGCGAAATCATGGCCGGCATCGACTGAACCAAACGAGTGGTCAGTTCTTTGGCATCGCCCAGGGTGGACAAGTAGACTCCGCGCAGACCAATCAGGTCGGCCTTGAATTCTCTTTCGCACTGGCGGCGCAAGTCGTCAGGCTTAATGACCAAAGAGGAGAACAAGTCATCGCCATATACCGTCTGGTGCAACAACTTGAAGTTCAGAAATTCCAAGGGAAAGACGTCGACCGAAGACGCCAGATAGGCCGGCGTCATAATCAGAGGCGCCGCTACCCTACTGCGCCGGTGCTTCTTCCCCAGCGGTACCACTGCCTCTAAAAACGACAAGCTCATTTCCTTGAGCATCAAGACCGAGTTGATATCAGAACTGCGCTCATCAAATCCTCGGTCAAGGCACTGCCCACTACATAGACCGAGTTGATATTGCTACGATGTTCTTCCATCACCGCGCCTAAAAACGGGCTAATCTTGCGCGCAATGTTGGGATCTAAAGAACGTAGGTCCAGCTCCGGCATATTTTTCTCCTAGCAGGCTTGGGTTTCTGCCCAGCCAAGGGCTTCGCCCCTCCCTACCCCGTTCCGTGCCGGAATGCCAGTTTTATCATGAAACTATTGGCCGGTGGCCACCAGCCGAAACTGGATACCGCTCAGGTGGGTGTCGCCTACGATCATGCCCAGTTGACTCTCTTGGTGATAGCTACAAGCCCCGGTCTGGATAACGTCCGCATTTGTATTCTTGGGAAAGGCAAGCAACGGGTCGGGACCATCCCCGTTGCTGTCGGTGAGAGTACCATTTTTCAAATCCACTTCGTATTCCAGACAACCGAGATAACCCTGGCCGGCTGTCGGGGAGACGATAAGTCGATAGCTGCCCGCGCGGACAAACAGATCAGCGCCGTTGAAAGCGCCCAGCGCCGGATCGATGGCCCGGGCATGCTCACTGGTCAGCAGAGTGCCAACATAGGACCATTGTTTACTGGCATGATCCAGACGCACCAGGACGATATCTTGCTGTTGGGCCGAGCGGAAGCAGTACATGGCGATATACAAATCTCCCTCATAGGCCAGCATCCCCGGTTCGCTAAAGGCCAAGCAAGTGCCCAAATCCGGGTCCTGATCGAAACGCTTTTCAGGCTCGGTGCCCGCCGCGGCCAAATTGTAGTTCTCGATCTCGGCATTGACATGAAAGGCAAGAGAGCTGAAGAGAATTGTCTCCGGGGCATCAAGCAATCCTTCGGCACTAGCGGCCGTGCGTTGCGCGATCCATCCGTGCTGAAAAAGACGGTCCTCGGTACTGAGATCGTCATCGGCGATGTGCAAATAGCGGTGCCAAATCAGGCGCCAACGCTGAGCCGGGTCGGCCCCGGGATCAAATTCGATGGCCGCAACTTCGTGATTCCATTGCCCCTCGGGCCCGGTGCGATCACTGGGCATCTGCGCGGGTGGCACCAACGTTGCCGGGTTAACCAGACCGGCATGACACCAAGTTAGGCCAGAATCGTCACTATAGGAAAGATGGGTACTGACCCAACCGCTTCCCGCCGGCCCGGTCACGCCCGAATAAGCCATCCATAGTCGGCCACTGTCCGGGTCATAAGCCAGGTTGGGATCAAATACTCCATTGGGCTCGGGATTGGGAAGCGCGAGCGCGCGGGGAAAATCAGCAGACCCGGTGACACAAGTAGGTGGCTCGGTTTCTGCTTCTCCGGAACAAGCGGCAAACCCAGGAAAAACCAACAAACCCATCAACATCGATAAGAATCTATTGCCTATCATCATATCCCTTTCTTCCCCCCCCCCCACATAAGCCGATCATCTATTCGACACCGGCCAGGATAAATTTAAGAAAGGGAAAATACGACCACTATCTACCCAGGATTTCGTCCACCTCTGCTTGGCTAAGCACTTGGGCCTGGTATTCACCTTCGCCAATGATAGCTTCAATCTGCGAGACATAGGCGCGCAGATGATTCTTTGAGCCTTCCAATAAGTTGTTGAGCAAATTCTGTAAGTCACGTCGGTCGGTGTTGACCAAGCCACAACCGCCATCTTCGATGCCGTTGTCACCGTCCACGATCACTTTGGGACACTCGGCAATATCGAGCATGTCCAGTTCCTCGATGAATGCGCCGACATAGAGAGCATCGAGCAAAGACACCGAACCCCAATCAGTCAGGATCTCGAACTTCTCGGTAAAGTAATCCCCAAACAATTCCCCGGTAAACACGCCAATCGAATCAGGCAAATCATTGGTCTGGGGATTGGGATCAGGCACCCCGTACTTATCGAGCTTGGCAAGTACCGAGTCGGTGTGACTTTGTTCTGCCTTGGTGGCGATGTTATAGAACGTGCCCACCTCGGGATACATGCCGGCCAAGGTCAAATACACATCCCGCGCCAGTTTTTCTTCTTCGCGCATGAAAATAAGATGCACCTCCTCTTCCGCAGAGAGCGTAGGCGTGCCGGCCTGGCTAACCGACACTTCGAACCCACCAAACCAAACAGCCAAACCAATCGCCGCTATTCCCATCCACAACCCGCTCTTTGTTTTCACTTGCTGCTCCTTTCTTGAAAAAGAAATAATAAAAACCATCGACATACCGGAGTTAGTCCTCAGCAAGGAGCGTGCCAGAATACGTTATGACTATAATTACCTCTTTTATCTGGTTTATTTCCCGACCCCGCAATCTCGCCCCTGCCAAACTCGACTAAGTGGTCGAATTTCACTCAAGCTCTTGGACGTTTTTCGACTATCTGGTCGAGGGAGACGTTGCATTTTTCAGCAAACAACGATTAGTCTCTGACGAAAGGCAAACGGCTTCAAGGAGCGCGATATGTCTACTCCCAATCGAGACAATCCATATTCTTTTGATGACTACCTCGCCTGGCGCAATCAATTTGATTTTTACGCTGACGATCCCTTGGCCCAAAAAATTGTCCGCCAACTGGCGGGCAATCAGTGGGAGACGATCGACGCCCAGGCACGGGAATTCTCCCAAAAGGTATCTTTCCGCTACCGCGATATCGCTGACACCATTGCCCGGCCTGAGCTACGGCCCACACTGCAAAATTACGATGCTCATCATAGACGCATCGACCGCATTGTCCGGCCGGCGCAAATTGAAAGCATGGAAACCGAGATTTTCTCAGAGGGTCTGTTTTCCCAAAAAACGCATCCCGTGGCCCGTCTCATCAAAACCTATTTGCTGTATCAGCTTGGGGAGGCCTGTACTTCCTGCCCGCTGGTATGCACCGAGGGACTAGTCGCCTTGTTGGCCCGTTTCGCGGACGATCCGGTCACCTTGGCCATCCGTGAGCATTGCCAGGAAGGACGCGCGGGTGAGTTTGCCATTGGCGCCCAGTACCTGTCCGAGATCCAAGGGGGCTCGGATGTACCAGCCAATTTGCTCGAAGCCGTGGAAGAGGACGGTTCTTGGAAACTGTACGGAACCAAGTTTTTCTGCTCGGCCACCCACGCCGACTATGCGGTGGTGACCGCCAAACCACGGGGCAGCGAGGATATCGCCATTTTCGTGCTGCCCTCCTGGCTACCCGGAGACAAAGCCCGCGAAAAGCGAAACGGCTTCACCATCGACCGCCTGAAATGGAAGATGGGCACCAGCGAGTTGCCCACTTGCGAACTCGGTTTCGACGGGGCCGTCGCCTATCCATTGGGCCCACTAAACCGGGGCCTGGCCAACGTGGTGGGCATCGTGCTGACCGCCTCTCGGCTTACCGTCGGCCTGAGTAGCGCGGCGCTAATGACCCGAGCCGCCCGAGAAGCTGCCGGCTATTGCCAATTTCGCGAGGCCTTCGGAACCAAGCTCAGCCAATTCCCCATGGTTAAAAACCAACTCGCCGATATCAACCACGCCGCCGGGCGCACCACCGCGGCCGCATTCAAGATCTACGATTTGTTCTCGACCCCGGCCGGAGACAGCGATAAGCCCGAAGCCAAGATGAGAGCTTTTGAACTCCGCGAACTCATCATGTTGCAGAAAATGGGCGCCGCCTTCGATTGCACCGACGTGATTCGTTCGGCCCTGTCCTTGCTAGGCGGCCACGGCGTCATCGAAGACTTCTCTTGCCTGCCCCGCCTCTACCGAGACGCCGCTGTAAACGAATTGTGGGAAGGTCCGCGCAATGTACTGCTAGCCCAAATTCACCGCGATATGCAAAGGGCCGCGAAATGGTACCCCGCCGCCGACTTCGTGCACAAGCTGATCGGCGATTCGAATACGGCAGAAGCCAAAGAGTTGGCCCAAGAATTTGCCGCCCTGGTAGCTCATCCGGATCTGCTCAGCCAAGACCAAGAAACCGAGTCGGTGTGCAGAAGATGGGATCAGGTCTGCCAGCAGCTTTTGCACGCCTATCAAGATCTGGCCCTGCAAAACATTGAGCAAACATAGAAACAATAGATATTTTTCCGCCCAAAGCCAGGCTGCGTGCGTATGTAAAACTAGAGACGAAGGAGGACACATAGAGCATGGCTAAAATACGTTTTTGCGCTTATTGGCTTATTTTGACAATGATTCCCGCTTGTATGCCTCTGGGCAACCGCTGGGATTGCTTGAGTGATGAGGATTGTTTGACCGGTTACACCTGCGGTCCAGACGGCAAGTGTACCGATTGTTTGCCAAATTGTGAGGGGCGCTGTTGCGGAGACGATGGCTGTGGGGGCACTTGCGCAGACCTTTGCGGGGATACCGGCCAGAGCTGCGATACGGATAATTGCCAATGCCAGGGCGAGTGCCAGCCCGATTGCGCCGGCCGGGAATGTGGCCCGGACAAGTGCCTGGGGACTTGTGGACCTGGTTGCGCGGAAGATGAGACTTGCAGCGATGGCATTTGTCAACAGCTGGGTTGTAGCGGCGATGAGCAGTGCCAGCCGGGGCAAATCTGCTTGGATAATACCTGTACCAATGGTTGTCGCGGAGACCGAGACTGTCCGCAGGACCAATTTTGCCTGGCCGATGAGCCGCCCAACGGCAAATGCGTGGCCTGTCGCGATGATGCCGATTGTCCGGACGGCAACGTTTGTAGCGACGGCCAGTGCCGTTTTTTCTGTGCCGAGGACACCGACTGCCCCGCCGAACAGCATTGTGAGTTGGCTACCGGCGCCTGCGTCGAGTGTACCAGCAACGAGCATTGTGATCTGGGCCAGATTTGCCTTTCGAGCTGCGTGGATGGTTGCGCCACCGATCGCGATTGCCCCGATGGCACGGTTTGCGACCCCGAGGCGGGCGAACACGGCCAATGCGTGGCCTGTGCCCGAGATGAGGACTGCCTGCCGGCAGAAACCTGTGTGGAACACATCTGCACCCTGCGTTGTGACAACGATGACGATTGTTTCCCGCTCCAGTGCGATGAAGCCAATGGGCGCTGTGTCGAATGTCTGAGCAAAAGCGATTGCGCGGATCTGGCCACGGTATGCGTGAACTTCGAATGCGTCTACGGCTGCGACAGCGATCGAGATTGCCCAGAGAACGAGTTCTGCGATCCACTTTACGGTGAGCACGGCGGCTGTGGCGAATGTGTCACTGACTCCCAATGCACTGGCGACGCGGCCTGTGTGGCCCTGCGCTGCACGACTGACTGCAGCCTATTCGATTGTCCCGTCATCCGGCCTCACTGCCATCCCGAACTCGAAATGTGCGTGGAATGTACCGAACATGCCCATTGCCCGGATGGCTATGGCTGCAACCAATGGTATGGCTATTGCGTGGCCGGCGACGGAGAGGGTTGCCAATCCAGTGATGAATGCCCGGCCGAACAACGCTGCACCGACGACACCGGCATATCCTCGTTCTGCCAAACCGGCATAGCGGCCTGTGCCTGCCGCGTCACCTGCGCCGATCAAGACCCCTGCCAGGATGAAACCCAGCTGTGCTCTTTTGCGGTCAGCGGCGTTTGTGTGCCCAGCTATGATGTCTGCCGGGACGATTCCCATTGCAAAAGCCCCCGGCCTTTTTGTGACGGCCAATCCTGTGTCGAGTGCCTGGGCGATGAGAACTGCCCAGATCTCGAAACCATCTGCGTAGCCGATCAATGCGTGCCGGGCTGCTCCTTTGATTCCGATTGCCCGTCCGATCTTAAGTGCAATCCCCTGGCCGCCGAACACGGCGCCTGCACCGAGTGCGCCCGCGACGACCACTGTGATATCCATGCGCCCTACTGTCATCAGGAAACCGGCCGCTGCGTCGATTGCCTAAACGACGCCCACTGCGGCCCGGACCAACAGTGTCACGACTATTTTTGGATATGCCAATCGATTGACCAGGGCGTCCCCTGCGAAAGCTACCTTCAGTGCGCGGACACCGAAGAATGCGCCGACGAGAACGGGGTAGCGGACGACTACTTTAACAATAACAATTGCTTCTACCACTGGGTCCCCTGCAACTGCCAAAGCCGGTAATCTTTTTTCCCCGAACCCAGACCTCTCCATCGTTTCATCAGTCTAGAACATTAGCAGGCAACACCAGAAATGGAGAGGCCATGGACCAGAACAACGAAGACAGCACTGAGAAACTATACAATTTAGTGGAGAAAATCGGCGCTTCATCAGAACCAGGCGCAAAAAACAAGCAATGGTACCGCCATCGAGACCCCACCACCCGCAAAGCCCTGCGCATCAGTCGACACCTGCGCGCCCTGGAACAAGACATCCTTGATCTGGATGGCAAAAACACGGTCAGCCTAGCGGTCGATCCCTTCACCGACACCATCATCGTATCCATCCACAACGAGGATTTTAGTTGTAGCCGAAAGGCCTACCTGAACCCCAAGGAATTCTATTTATTAAGAAAGAACAAAAAAGTAGCCGCCGTTTTCAGAAAATGCCCGAGTTGGAATGACGTAGCCTAGAAGCAAGGATTCGGTCACCTTGCAACCCTTACCAATTGAATCACGCCTCCGTAGTCAGTATGGAACGACCGGCTCCGATCGCAGGCCGTAGGTTATACTGCGAATCGGACAAAACGTAGCACAGAGCTACAATACGAAGGGAGCCGATCGTGAAGAAGCATACCCTATTTGTTG
>JAUVBB010000092.1 GCA_030591445.1 Deltaproteobacteria bacterium
AAGAATAGGTCATTTGCGAATTTGTGCATTTCTCTGATCAAGTTCCGCTAAACAAGTGCTCTCATGCCCAGCCTGGAGCATCAACCATGCTCAGATGATCAAGGTCTACGACTTTGGATTAAGCCTGGGCGCGGATCTGTTGGACGAGATTGCCAGTCAGAATCAGGGCCAGACCCAGAAAGGTGGAGGCGAGGATTTCTTCTCCGACCAGGAAGTGGATCAAAATCAGCGAGAGAAAGGGGGCCAGGAAGATCAGATTGCCGACCTGGGCGGTGGTTTTCGACAGTTTGAGGGCTTTGAGCCAAAGGACGAAACTCAAGCCCATTTCGAACACGCCCACGTAGGCCGCACCCAGCAGTCCCGCCGAGCTGACGCTCCAGCCGGGGCCGAAGGCGACCAGCGGGCACACCCACAGGCTGCCGAAGAGGAAGTTGAGCCAGAGGCTCAAGACCGGATCGCCAGAATTCTTGGTATTGGCGATCCAGTACAGGGCCCAGATGACCGTGCTGCCCAGCGCCAGACCTACCCCCAGCGGGTCTGCGAATTGAAGGGAAGCAACCGCCCCGCGCGTGGCGATGACCCACACCCCGGCATAACTTATCAAGAGCGCCGCCAGTGCCCGCAGGCCAATTTTCTGTTTAAGCAGCGGGATGGAGAGCAAGGCCAGGGTAACGGCCCAGGTGTAATTGAGGGGCTGGGCTTCCTGCGCCGGCAGGCGATCGTAAGCTTCGAAGAGAATCAGGTAATAGGCCAGCGGATTAAGCGCCCCCAGACCCGCCGCTCGCAACCAATCGCGGCGCCTAAGCATCTTGATCCGGCCTAGTTTTTGCTGCCCGCACAAAACGACAAACAAAAACAGGCAGGAGACGCAACTGGCATAAAACAACAAGCCGATGGGGTCGATATGGCGCAAGCTTAGCTTGAAAGCCGAGGCCACGGTGGACCAGAGTAAAACGGTTGCCAAGGCGTATAGATAGGCTTGTTTTTGTCGATCCATATTGGGACCAGAGAGAAAGAGTGAGATTCGGCTGCTTAGTCGTCTTGGGTGGATTCTTGGACTTGGATTTTCCAGCGCCGTAGCACCTTGCCTCTGCGGGTGCGCATTTCGACGGTGTGCGTGCCGGGCTTGAGGCGCTTGCTCAAGCCATACAGGGTTTTCACATATCTACCGTTGACGAAGAGCGAGGTGGTGCGCCGGCGCTTTTTCTTCTTTCGTCGAGGACCTAGTCGCGGGCGTTTGCGCTTTGGCTTTGCTCTGGGCGGGATGATTTTGGCCACGGCTGCTTCCTGGGCCTGGTCATCATCGCCGGCGTCCTGGCCAGCATCTTGGCCGGCATCGCTCTCTTCGATCGCGGTCGGCACCGGCGGGGGGCTGGTCGGGGTGACGGTGGCCAAGGCCGAATGGGAGCTGCCATCAGGCGCCGTGGTGCCGGCGTCGGCTTGGGCAGGGGCGGTTTGATCCGGGGGGCCCGGAGCCGCGGCTTGCGTCTCCATCCCTCGTTGATAGCCATACCACAGTACCGCGCCCACGGCGGCCAGCAGCAGCACAAAAAGCAAGCCGAAAGGAAAAGTTCGTTTGACCGGTGCCTCGTCCTCGGCGGGCTCACCGACGCCGGCGGGTTCGGCGAGGGCCATGGCGGCCGCGCCCGACCCGGGGCTGGCCACTTTGAGGGTGCCTTGTTGATCCTGATCATCGTCAGAGTCGATCTCATCGGCAAATAGGGCCGGGGCCAGCAGGTCGCCATCCAGCTCGGGATCCGGGGTGGGCGGCGGGGGCAAGACCACTGGCCGCGGCTGTAGCTGAGTCTCTTCCACTGGATCTTGCTGGTAACGATCGACTTCCTCGGTAATTTCGTCTGATCCAGGTTGTTCGGCCAGGCGGGTCTTGTCGAGTTGGGCTTCCAGGTCGTAGAGGTCCTGACTCACCTGTACGGTGGCTTCGGCGGAGTATTCATCGCTGGCATCTTTGCCCTGATCGATGAGCAGGGCCTGGTCGATATCTTGCCGTCGATATACCAAGGTTTCTAGGTCTTCGAGTTCCCGCTCGTCCGGGCGCAGCTTTTCGGCCAAATTGGCTTCTTTGTTTTGCTGCTTGCGATAAGTCTGGATTTCCTCGCGAAACACATCCTTCATAAAGGTCGCCAGCCAGGAGGAGGAAAATCGCAGTTTCTGGTTGGCGAGAAATTTCTCAATCTCATCACGCCACTCGGCGGCCGAAGCGTAGCGTTGCTTGGGATCCTTACGCAGCGCTTTGAGCAGCATGTCTTCCAGCGGTTTGGGAATGGCCAGGTTCAATTTCCGGGGCAAGATAAAATCGGCATTGCGCACATTGCGCAGGATGTCCAAGTCGTTCTTGCCGGTGAACATTTCGCTCAGGGTCAACAGTTCGTAAAAACAGATGCCCATGCTGAATAGATCGGTGCGATAGTCGAGATTCTTGCCACTGGCCTGTTCGGGGGACATGTAAGCGTATTTGCCTTTGAGCACGCCGCTGGCGGTATGCACCTTGGTGGCGCTGGCCTTGGCGATGCCGAAATCGGCGATTTTCACCTCCCCAGCATAGGACACAATGATGTTCGGTGGCGAGATGTCGCGGTGAATCAGGTTGATGGGCTGGCCAAATCGGTTTCGGTGTTGATGGGCTTGCTGCAGGCCGTTGAGCACCTGGGTGAAGATATAACATGTCAGCTCGATGGGCGCCGTCAGGCCGCGCGCCTTGAGCGACTCGATGATCTCGGCGATGTTTTTGCCCGGAACATACTCCATCGACAGATAAAGCTGCTTGTCGATTTGGCCAAAATCGTAAATCTGGACCACATTGGCGTGGTTCAAGTTGGCGGCCAGCTTGGCTTCGTTGATGAACATATCGACAAATTGAGGGTCGCGCGAGAACATGGGCAGCATGCGCTTGATGGCCACCGGCTTGCGAAAGCTCTCGGCCCCGAAGGCCATGGCCCGAAACACCTCGGCCATACCGCCGACGGCGATGCGTTTGAGCAGGGCGTACCTGCCGAAGGTGGTAGGCTTGAAGTTCATCCACCCTTCCGACTAGAAAGATTAATTTCTATCAATAATTCTAAGTCGAAGCGATGGGGATGGTCAAATACCGGCCCGTTCTTTATAGGGGGCGAACGTTTCCCGACGGCCAATCAATTTCGCAAACGTACCAGTCTTGGTCCTCGCCCACCACGGTCTCGGTGAAGGTGGAGATCAAGGCTCCATTAATGTAGACATTGACCGTGACCAGGTTGCCCGGCTCGTAGGAGTTGCCGGGGTAGTCGTGCACGAAGACGGTATAGGTGCCGTCGGCCGGATCGGCGATATTGATATTCTCCGGGCCGTCGCCGGGGATGTCGTCGAAGTCGAGATGGGGGTCGTCGCCGTCGTAGTTTATTTGGCCCCAATCCGGAACAAAATAGCGCAATCGGCAATTGCCGAAGTAACAATCGGTGCGGGTCCGCGGGATGCCGTTCGGGGCCAGCAAGTGCAAGTCCATGTCGTCATTTCTTTCAGTCCAATACATCTCCACCCACAAATCCTGGGTGGGAACCAGGGTGGCGGTGGCGGTACAGGGCGGGCTTTGTTGGCCCAAGTCGTTCTCTACGATCAGCTCAGCGGTGTAGGCTCCGGCCAGATCCACCTGGCTGGATCGGTTGGCCCCCGTTCCCCACAGGGCGGCGGCCGAGCCGGCCGGGAACGACAGGATGCGCCACTGGTAGTCGACGATGGCCCGGTTGTTGGTATCGTAGCTGGCATCGCCTTGCCATTGAATGGTTTGCATGGGCAATGGATTGACAGGATTAACCGAGCAGATGGCTACCGGGCCATTGCCGCCCGGCGGAATGCCGAAACCATTCAGATCCACCCGGATTTCGTCGGTGTCCCGGTCGTTAGCGAAAATACTCAAAATGCCGATGTCTTGGCCGAGATCGGTGGGTTGATAGCGCAAAGTTACGGTTTGGTTGTTGCCCGCATCGATCACCGCGCCGGCCGCTGGTGCGGCCACGAGTTCAAATTCGACCGCGGCCGAATTGATCGTGATGCCGATGTCGGACAAAGTGCAAGATCCGTTGCCCAGGTTGGTTAGCGTTAGGTCCTGGCTTGCCTCCTGGCCAATCTCTACCGGGCCAAAACTGGCGGCCACCGGGTTTATCTGCAAGTCGCAGACCTGGGACACTGCCCGGCCAAAGAGGGAAACCATGCCGGTGTGGTGAGAGACCGGATCGGCGGCCAGATCGTCGGAGAAGATATCCACGCCGCCAGCGTCAGAGCCGGCAGTCAGGGGCAGGTATTGCACCTCGACTGAAACCGATTCGCCTACCGCCAGGTCTACCGGAAAGCCGCTGGTGTCGACCAGGCTGAAATCGGGGCTGGCCGGATCGAGGGCCATATCGACATCGAACAGTTGCAAGGGCAGAGTCCCACAGTTTTCCAAGGCGAAGGCGCGCAGGCTGGGCTCGCCGGTGACCACATTGCCGAAGTCCAGATGACCGGGATCGGGACAGACGCGGGGGGCGACGCCTTGGCCGCTGAGCTCGATCTCGACCTCGGGCTCATTGACGTCGTCGGAGGCGATGCGCAGCCGGCCCAAATGATCCATGCCGGCTTCGGGCGAGTAGATCACGGTCACCGTTACTTCGGAAAGCGCCGGTAGTTCGCCGGGGAGATCGCTTCCCTGCAAGTCGAGATCAAACACTGCCGCCGAGCCTGTTACCAGTTCCAGGGCAGAGACTTGCAGCGCTCGCTCACCTAGGTTGCGGATGAGCACTTGCCGCTCCGCCGTTGTGTTGGCCGGCGTATCACCAAAGGCCAGCGGCAATAAATCCTTTTCCGTCTCGTCGTTGCACAATTGCTCGGCCTGCTGACAGGCCAAACTGTCTTCGCTGTCTTCGCAATCAGAGACGCAAACCTGGATCTCACGGGTAATCGATTCACCAGCCAGCCGCAGGGTTAGCTCCTGGTGATCGGTGGTATTGAATTTGATCAGATAGCCTGCCGAGTCGACACCCACCACGGCGGGCGAGTAGGTCAGCTCAATGGCGAAATCACGCCCGGGGGCAATGCTCAGCGGCTGATCGATGTTGTAGGGACAGCCGGCCCGGTAGCTGCCGCCCTCACGGCAGGCAACAAAGAACGCGGAACTGGGACCGCCCAGCTCGCTTACCGCATGCACCAGAAGATCCCCCAAGCCTTCGTTGCGAACAAACAAATAGCGGCGGTGTACCGTGGATACGTCCACCCGGCCGAAATCAATTTCGATTTCGCCGGAATCCGGCAGCGCGCTAAAATCTTCCAAGGACGGAGTCTGCTCAACCGGTCCGTGATGGTAATGTTCCACCGCGGGTGAGGCGCCATGGAATTTATTGTCCTCGCAACCCGACCCCCCCAATGTCATGCAGACCGCGATCGCAAACAGCTGAAGCCCAATCCTATCGCGCATGGTTTTCTCCTTTGGGTCTAATGGTTCGCAAGGATTCTCCAATTTTTGGAATTTTCTGTCAATAGCATACACTTGACAGCTTAAAGAGTCACAGGTCAGAATGAACACATACGGGATGACCTGCGTCGTACTGGTAATGCTATCGGGGAACTTTAAAGGAGTTCGGCATGCGAAAAATCGTTTTTCTTCCTCTTATCTCCTTGCTCATGCTGCCGGCCTTGCCGGCGGCGGCGGACTTTTTTGCCTTTGAGCTCGATGCCCAAGCCGGCTATGCCCGTTTTGACAACATCGAGTACCCGCAATCAATCGACGGCACCACTCTGGCTGGAGGGACCTTCGGGGTACGCGGCAAGTTGGAAATCTTGTTTCTCAACGCCGTGTTCGACTATCAACACTTTATCAACAACGCCGACTATTTACATGCCGGCCTGGGCATGGACTTTCGCCTGCCCACGCCGGGGGTAGAGCCTTTCTTTCGTGCTTCCGCGGGCCTCATGTTATTGACTGCCAGCGCCGAGGCTTTTGACCCCCAAGCCGCGGCCAAACTTGTGCCTACCGTCGGTTTTCAAGCGCGAGCGGGCGCTGGCCTGGAGATTCCCCTGGGTGGTTTCTTTGCCCTGGGGGCGGCAGCCGATGTGGGTTATCATTACATCACCGCCAAGCATGGTTGGGACCTCAGCGTACAGGGCTATTTCGGTTTGCGAATTTGACCCTTATCCACTCTTGACCTCCTGTCCCTGGCCGGATATGTAATGCATGGAGAGTGATTTCAACTTAGGGAGGTCGAAAATGGACAAATACACATGTACGGTTTGCGGATATGTCTACGATCCTGCTCAGGGCGACCCGGACAATGGGATTGCACCCGGAACCGCATTTGAGGATATTCCCGAAGACTGGGTGTGTCCGGTCTGTGGCGCCGACAAGAGCATGTTTGAAAAAGAGTAAAGTATGACCACGGGCGTTAAGTTCGAAAACGGAAAACTGCAAAGTTCGTGCCCGGCTTGTGGCAAGACCAACGCCGTTTTACTGACCAAGCTCAAGGCGGGGCCGAGCTGTGGATCCTGCCAAGCGCCGTTGCCGGGGCCGGCAGAGCCGGTGGAGTTGTCTGACGCCAACTTCAAGGATTTTATCACTCAGTCATCCCTGCCGGTGGTAGTTGATTTCTGGGCGCCTTGGTGCGGACCTTGTCGCATGATGGGCCCCATTCTGGATTCCTTCGCGCGCAGGAGGGCAGGCCAGTTGATTGTGGCCAAGCTCAACACCCAGGACAATCAGGGAGTGGCGCAGGCCTACGCTATCAAGGCTATTCCTACCCTTATCGTATTTCAAGCGGGCCAAGAAGTTGTGCGAAAAGTGGGTGCGGTACCTGAGCATAGTTTGGACGATCTGGTTCCATCTTCGTGATACAATAAACCAGCGGCGGTATTTGGGGATGGAGGTGTGACTTGGAGCGCCTGCATGATTTTGTCAAGGTGGTCTCGACCTTGTCAGAGGAAGAGTTCGTGGAGCAATTCCCGCATCCGATTCTTTTCTACTCCAAGATCCCGGGCCGAATCGAGCAATTTGTCCACACCCGCATGGTCGATCGCGAAGAGAGCGAATCTAGCCTCCATCGCTTCAGTGAACAACTACGAGATTTCGTCCCACTTTTGCCCCGGGGCAAGTCCAGCCGAGAATTTCCGCTTAAGGCCTTCGTGGGTCGAGACGAGCGCCGAGACTACGTCATTCCCCATTCCACCGTGTCCAATCGGCATGCCAGTTTTCTCTACCGGCCTAAAGAAGATACCTACTGGCTGGTTGACGCCGGATCCACCAATGGTACTTTTTTGCGCGGTAAAACTCTGGTGGCTGGAGAACCGGCCCGCTTGCGCGATGGCGACGTAATCGCTTTCGGCCGCATGGAATTCTTGTTCTTTACCCCCAGCGGTGCCTATCGTTATTTGCGCCAGTACCGCATGTTCCAAAACGCCATGAAGGGCAGCCACAGATCCAAACCATAGCACCGGAGGAAGCCTATGCCCAAGATTGAAGTATCGCGTCCGCACGGATTATCGTCAGCAGAGGCCAAGCAAAAGGCGAAGACTCTGGTTGACCAATTGCAGGTTAAGTACAAATTGACCGGAAACTGGCTGGCCGACGATCGCTACCAGTTCAAGGCCGTAGGCGCCAAGGGCGAGCTGAACTTAGCCCCGCAGACCATCTCGGTACGGGTGGAACTGTCCATGTTGCTGTCGGCACTCAAATCCAAAGTAGAGAAGAAAATATTAGAAGTTCTGGAAAAAGAGTTTATTGCCTGAGGCTGGGCGTCAAAATACTTTGGGTGCTGGTGGTCGATCGCCTTGGTGCGGTTTGGCCGTGCAGGCGACCTTGATGGCCTTGAGTGATCCATCGTAGCGCTTGCCTACCTCAATGACTTCTACCTCGTCACCAACCTCGGGTTGGAAATCACAGGCATCGAAGTCGAATAGGAGATCACCGTGCTCGGGATGCTCGATGTAACCAAAGCCCTGCTCTTCGGACCATGATTTGATCCTCGCTTTTGCCATGGCTATTCTCCCCTCGTTATGTATTAAGCTTATAGCCGCAGGCTTTGTTTTGTCAATTTGTTGGTCTGCAAACTGCGGGTCATCTTCAAGCGGCCAAATGCTTATGGAGAGAATCTTGACCAACTTGGGTGTAGTAGCGGGTGAATTCGATACCGAAGCCGCCCGATCGACGCATGATTCGCGAAGACATGGTCACGCGCCGGACCCGGCCGCTGACCATGACCGAACCGCCTACCGCGGGCAGTTCGATAGCGAGGGTGACCGAATCGCTAAATTCGGGTACGGTCGGACCGATGATGAAGGCCCCGGATTCACTGACATCGACCACCTCAATGTTCATGAATTCGCCCCGGTACTTCATGGTCCCGTCCAGAATGCGGCGATCGCGACCAGCGTCTCGTCGTTCGCGCCGAGATTTGCGGGCCAAAGCAATGCGGGCGATGGGTGCGGAATTCATGATCGATCCTCCTTGGTTGTTGTAATCCCACAATATCCTACCCAAACCCACATGTCAATTTTTTCACCACATAAAACCACTAAAACCTACATGTGGGTAAAAACATGAAACCAGAAAATAAAGAAAAGAGAGCAGTGGTCCTTCTGAGTGGGGGCATGGATTCTGCCGTTTGCCTGGCCATCGCCCGGCGGGAGGGTTTTATCTGCTATTCCTTGGCCTTCGACTACGGTCAGCGCCATCGGATAGAACTAGAGATGGCGCAAAGACAGGCCCAGTCACAAAAGGTCCGGGCGCATCTGGAAATCAAGGTGGGGCTAGATGCCATTGGCGCCAGCGCCCTGACGGCCGACATTCCAGTGCCCAAACATGATTCGGCAGGATCGATTCCCAATACCTATGTGCCAGGGCGCAACACGATTTTTCTCTCGATAGGCCTGGCCTTGCTGGAGGCAAAACAAGCCAGTGATCTTTTCATCGGTGCCAACCAAGTAGACTTCAGCGGCTATCCCGATTGCCGCGGCGCTTATCTTGAGGCTTACCAGCGCATGGCTCGCCTGGCCACCCGCATTGGCGTCGAAGGCAATCCGCTCAACATCCGTGCTCCGCTGTTGGACATGGACAAGGGCCAAATCGTCCGTACCGGCCTGGGCTTAGGCGTCGATTTTGGGCATACCCATACCTGTTACGATCCCTCCCCCGCGGGCCTTTCCTGCGGGCTTTGTCCCAGTTGCCGCCTGCGCCTGCAAGGCTTTGCCGCCGCCGGCACGCCCGATCCGCTTCCTTATCTGCAATCAGAGTAAATCTGCGGCAAGTTTCTATTGCCCGACCGCGGCCCGCCGATTATACTCCGCCCGAATTCATGTACAGGGAGATGGAACCGTGGAAATGCTAGGACGTTCAATTGTGTCCATTCGGGATTTTCCCAAGGAAGAAATCCAAACCATTGTGCAAAAATCCCTTGAGGTAAAAGCTGGCAAGTGGTCCGGGGTCTTGAAGGACAAGGTGCTGGCCACGCTCTTCTTCGAGCCTTCTACCCGCACCCGTTTATCTTTCGAGTCGGCCATGGTTTCGATGGGCGGTCAAACGATTGGTTTTGCCGACGCCAACGTTTCCTCCGCCAAAAAGGGTGAGTCGCTGGCCGATACCATTCGTACCGTAACTGGCTACTGCGATGCCATCGTCATGCGCCATCCGGTTGAGGGCGCGGCCCGGCTGGCCTCGGAAGTGGCCACCGTCCCGGTGATCAATGCCGGTGATGGTGCCAACCAGCATCCCACCCAGACCTTTCTCGACCTGGTGACCATCCAGGAGGAGTTTGGTCGCTTGAGCAATCTGCGTATCGGCATGCTGGGCGATCTAAAGTACGGCCGCACGGTGCACTCGTTGGCCAAGGCCCTGTCATTGTTCGGGGCCCAGCAGGTTTTCATTTCCCCGCCCTCTCTGCGTATGCCCGGCTATACCCAAGAGCAACTAAAGCAGGTCGGTGCCGACTATGAAGAAATTGAGGACATCTCGGAGCTTACCCAAGAGCTAGACGTCTTGTACGTGACCCGCATTCAGAAAGAGCGCTTCGCCGATTTTCAGGAATACGAACGGGTGGCCGGCGCCTATACCATCAACCGCTCGGCGTTTGAGGTCTTGGGTGAGAAATGTCGCGTGATGCACCCCCTGCCCCGGGTGGATGAAATCTCGACCGAGCTCGATGAAACCGAAAACGCCATCTATTTCCGCCAGGCTCACAACGGCATTCCCACCCGGCAAGCATTGCTGGGTCTGGTCTTGGGAGTGATTCAATGACCACCAAAGCCCACAAAGTATATGCTATCGAGAACGGAACGGTGATCGATCACATCCCCAGCCCGAATGCCTTGAAGGTAGTCAAAATCCTGGGTGTTCACCAGGAAGGTATCCTTACCGTTGGGATGAATTTCAAGAGCAAGAAACAGGGTCGCAAGGACATCGTTAAGGTAGAGAACTTGAAACTGACCGCGGCCGTCACCGACCGGTTGGCCCTGGTGGCACCGACGGCAACCATCAACATCATCGAGGGGGGCAAGGTCACTGAAAAACGTCCCATTAAGGTTCCACTCGAGTTCAAAGGTTTGCTGCGCTGCCCCAATCCCAACTGCATTACCAATGTCGAAGAGATCCCTACCCATTTCAAGCGCGAGGGCGAGCTAACCAAACCCACGGTGCGCTGTCGTTATTGCGAGCGCATCTACAAGGACCCAGGCGATCTCGTCATCTGACCGGCGCCGGACCCGGCCGCTTTACTTCAGAAAAATCTGCTTCTTGGCCAGCACCACCGGGGTTTTGCCCTTGGGGAAGTAAACCTGAAGGATATGTGGCTTGCCCGGGGTCTCGGTGCTGTCGATGGTAATGTGGGCGGCCAGAGTGGTTTGTCCTTTGCTGCCGGCGACATTGGCTACTGCCACCGGCCCTTTTTTGTCGTCTATCACCACCACTCCGATTTGCTCGGCCGGCAGCGGCCGACGGAAGAAAGCCACGAAGTGGATTTGCCACTGGCCCTGGTCGTTCTTACGAAACTGTTTGCGGTCTTGTTTGCGGAGTTTCTTGACGAAACCCTTGCTGCTCGACGGGATATTAATCGGCTTGGCATTGGCGATGATTTGCCCCCTCAGGCCCGCCGGGACCGACTGCGCCGAAGTCTGCGGCGCGCAAAGTAAAAGCCCCCAGGCGATGCCCACTACAACCGCAAGGCGATGAGTTCGTGGGTTCATCATTTGCCTCCTTGGCAATAGCAACTCATTTACGTTACTCTCAGGACAAACAAACTGTCAACAACACGAGAGGGTAGCAGTTTCCTTTGGTGCTGATGACAGCCTATGTTAGCATCGTTCGATCAATTATTGCGAGGAGAAGCATATGCTTGAGTCTTATCATGGCGATGAGCGGAGAGTGAGTCCCCGGGCGCCGATTTGCCTAGCGGCCGCGGCGGAATGCGATGCCTGGATGGAGATCTGCTTTACCAAAGACATCAGCGATAGCGGTTGTTTCCTCATCGCCCAAAAACTTCCCTCCATTGCCTCCGGTTTTGCCATAGACCTGAAGCTGCCGGGCAAGATGGGGCTCTTACGTTTGCGCGGCATCGTCGCTCGCATACAAGGTGGAAGCCCGCGCGGCTTCGGCATTCATTGGAAAGATACGAACCCGGCGGAGCACGAACTGCTAAAGGACTTGTGGGCTCGCTGGGAAAAGGCCTTTTCTCCGCGGCAGGCTTGACAACGGCCTCTTGCTGTGTAGACTCATGCCCCTGGCTTCTTCGCGACTGGTGGAGAATGTCAATTATTCTCAAGGGGTTTGGCCCAAGGAGTGGCGTAAATGAGAAGGAATTACCTGTGAAGCAAAAGGCAACAGCAGAGGAAGCAGATGCCTTTGAAGTAGAAGGTACAGTGAAAGAGGTACTACCTGGGGGAATGTACCGCGTTGGGCTGGACGGCGGCCCGATTGTGCTGGCCTATGTGTGTGGTAAAATGCGCAAGCATTACATCCGGATCGTGTTAGGTGATCGAGTACGGGTTGCCTTTTCTCCTTATGATCCGAGTCGCGGTCGAATCATTTATCGAACGCGCTGATATCGAGAACTCGCGTGGCCTTTCGTTCCAAGGTGGCTGTGATTCGCACCCGCCCCGAGGCGGTGCTGGAAGACATCGGCAAGCTCACTCGCTGGGCCGGTATGGCCAAGGCGCTCGATGCCCAAGCCACCACCATTCTCAAGGAAAACATCTCTTGGCATTTTCCTTTGCCGGGGGCCAACACCACGCCCTGGCAACTGGAAGGGACTATCCAGGCCCTGCAGAAGGCGGGCCTGAGCGATCAGGTCTGCGTGGGCAACAACACGGAGGTAACCGATCACTTCAAGGGCGAGCGACTGTGCAAATTGAAGAACGTATTAGAGCGCTACCAGATCCCGGTACGCTACAACTTTAGGCCCGAAGACATCCAGTGGGAAGTTTATCAGCCCAAGGCCAAGATGCTGGTCCTCGATCAGATCTACCCGGAAGGGATTCGTATTCCCACCTACTTTCACGGCAAAAACATCGTGCACCTGCCCACGGTCAAAACGCATATCTACACCACCACCACCGGGGCCATGAAAAATGCCTTCGGCGGCTTGCTCAATACCCGACGTCATTACACCCACAGCGTCATCCATGAAACCCTGGTCGATCTCTTGGCGATACAAAAAGAGATTCACGCCGGCATCTTCGCGGTGATGGACGGCACCATTTGTGGTTCTGGGCCCGGACCGCGCACCATGGTTCCGGTGCGCGGTGATCTCATGCTGGCCTCGTCGGATTCGGTGGCCATCGATGCCACGGCGGCAAAAATCATGGGTTTCGATCCTATGAGCCTGCCCTATATCCGCTTGGCACATGAGCGGGGCTTGGGCGTGGGTCGAATCGAAGAAATTGAAATCAAAGGCGAAGACATCCGCGAACTGAACCTAAATTTTCCCGTTGGTGACAATTTGGCCAGCAAGGTGGGCGATTTACTCTGGTTCAGCCCCCTCAAGGTGTTCCAGAGATTGCTGTTCCACACCCCGCTGGTTTATAGCTTCATCTTCGGCTCCTACCTTTATCACGATCATTACTGGTGGCCGCGACACGGCAAACCCCTGGTCCGACGCATGGGTACCGAAGATCCCTGGGGCCGCCTGTTTGCGCAGTACCGGCAATAAACGACCAGAGCTACCGAGATATGTCGCTGGCGCCGCTGCAACCGGACGAACTCTATTGCGTCTATTGCCACCGGCCGGCCGCCGGTCGCTGCGCTCGCTGTCATGCGTTAATCTGTGCTGATTGTGCCGATCTCGAGAGCGGGCTCAGCCGCCCGGTGGCGGTTTGTCACCGCTGTCTGGGCGCGCGACCCCCTTGGGGACTCTCTCTGCTGAAATGGCTTTGGTTGCCGGCCTTGTTGTTGGCGGCCGCGGTGGCGGGTTTGCTGTTCTTGCTGCGTTGAACCAGTCGCAGTCGGCTATCTACGGCCTTGCGAACGTCGCTTGAGCGCGTGGCGGACCAGTTCCTTGTTAAAGCGCCACTCGCCATCCATCTTGACGGCTGGGATCTGGCCGGTCTGGGCCAACTTGCGCAATTGCAAGGGTGGCATGCGCACTGCCGCCGACATCTCGACCAAAGAAATCAGTTCGACCTGGATCGCGTCGGGCGTGGGTTTTTTCTCAGGGTCCGCTTTCTTGGCGGGGGGTGTTTTTTTGGCGGTAGATTTTTTGGCCGCCGGTTTTTTGGCCGCTGGCTTCTTAGCCGCGGTCTTCTTTTTGGCGGTGGTTTTCTTGGCGCTGGTTTTTTTGGCCGTGGTTTTCTTCGCGCTGGTCTTCTTGGCTGCGGCCTTCTTCTTTTCTGCCATGGAGAAAATCTCCTTCATTGGTGATCGGTTGGATTATTTATATGAGCCCATCCAGGATGGTCAGAGCGTCCTTGATGTCGTCGGCGGAGCCGAGGTGAAGCAAATCTTCCAGGCGCCCGATGTACGACTGCACCCGGTCCAGGATGGCCAGTTCCTCTACATGGGGAGACTCGAGCGAGGGGCGGGCAGTGGCCACCTGTTTTAGTTCGGTCAAAGCGCCGCCGGCATCTTGCTTGTGGAGCAGAGCCAGGGCCAAATGGAAGCAGGGAATGACGGTACGGTCCTTGCTAGCCGCTTCCCGCAGGTTACGAACCGCTTTGTCGTAATCGCCAATTTTCAGGTAGGTCACGCCCAGGGTATCGCGAATGAATCCATTGGCCTGCTTGTCGGGAAAAAGCTCCAGGGCGGCGCGGGCCAAGGCCACGCATTGATCGAGTCGCACCGATTGTTTGGCCATTACATAGGCCAGTTCATTGAGTAGCATGGCCAGCACGAAAGGATCTTTCGGCTCTTCATCAATGCCCCGCGACAACCAGACGGTGGCGTCTTGGTAAAGTCCACGCACATTGCAGATCGAACCCAGGGCCAGATAAAGGTAGGCGGGTGGGTCGCCTTCCAGAAACAAATGACTCAGCTCCCGATGGGTGCGCTCGGGGTCGTAAGCGGAGCCAGCCGAAAGGACATCCATCAGATGGTGCTGGTTCTCGGGGCTGACCCGGTAAGCCAGTTTGGCCAAGGTGTAGGCGCGTTCGAGATCGCCCAGGCGAAACGAACCCATGGCTTTTTCGATCAGTTTTTCAGAATTGACCACGCCCTCGTCTAGCGCCGAGGGGGGCCGCACGGGTTCGTGGGCTTTTCGCTTTCTTTGCCCGTCATCGCTTTCGTACAGCGATTCCGCGATGATCAAGATTTCTAAGTCCCAGGGATCCAAGAGCTCGGCCCGCGAGATATAGTCTCGCGCCTCGGCCATTTTTCCCAGGCGCTGGGCACACTCGGCCAGCAAGCGCAAAGCAGGAACCGAATTTGGAAATTGGCCCTGAAAATGAGAGAGATCTTCGCGGTCATGCAGCAGCGCGGATCGTGCCTCGGGGCAATTTTCTGCCCGCCGAAAGTCACGCAGGCTTTGGGCCACCCGGGCAAAAAGATCGCGCGCCTCGTCGCTTTCTTCCGCCGATCCTGGCTGATTAGGTTCGTCTGGGCTCATGGTGCATCTTCCATCTTTTCTATAGTTTTCTATGCTATGGGTATCACAATCGGATCCCATGTCAAGATGCTTGCTGCCCGACCAACAAAAAACGTGCTTAAGTGTTGACGTGACGGAGCATGATGTGGACAATTCGCTGGATTTTCACCGAAAAGAGAATTTACCCAAACGAGGGGCTACAATGGACAAACTCTACAATCAAATGATGGAAATTGCGCATAATGTCTGGTGGTCTTGGCAGCCAGAAGTTATCGAGATCCTGCGGGACCTCGATGGCGAGTTGTGGCGGGAAGTCAATCACAACGCCATCGCTTTTCTCAAGCGCCTAGGCAAGAAACGCTTGCAGGAACGAGCGCGGGAGCTGGCGATCGAGAGCCGGGTGATCTACGCCTATCATCGCTTGCAGGAATACATGTCCCCCCAGCGCGGTTGGGGCGCGACCCACGCCGGGCCCTTGAAAGTGCGACCGGTGGGCTACTTCTCCGCCGAGTTTGGCCTGCACGAGTCCATCCCTTTGTATTCGGGGGGCCTGGGCGTGCTGGCCGGCGATCATCTCAAGGCCGCCTCCGATCTCGGGGTGCCCCTGGTGGGGGTGGGCTTGTTCTATGACCAGGGATACTTTCGCCAGCACATCGACGCCCAGGGATGGCAACAAGAGTCTTATCGCAAGGCCGACATGGATCTTTTGCCGGTGCAGCAGGCCAGCGACGCCGATGGTCGGCCGCTGACCGTGCGCGTTGACACCCGGGTGGGACCGCTGCACGCCGGCGTGCTCACCTTGCAAGTGGGTCGTTCCCGCTTGGTCCTGCTTGACCCGCGGGTGGAAGAGAATGTGGAAGCCGACCGGCGCTTGGCCGGGCATCTCGAGCGTCTCTATGGCGGCGATCAAAGTGTACGCATTCGTCAAGAGCTGATGCTCGGGGTCGGCGGCCTGCGTGCACTGCGGGCCTTGAACATTGATCCTTCGGTCTTGCATTTGAACGAAGGCCACTGTGCTTTTGCCACCCTGGAGGCGGCGCGCCAGGCCATGGAAGAACAGGGCATGGATTTTACCGAGGCCATGGCCTATGTGGCCGGTCGTACCGTGTTTACCACTCACACGCCGGTAGAAGCCGGTCACGATCGTTTTCCGCCGGCCTTGGTGGAAGAGCAACTGGGATTGTTGCGCGAAGAGCTGGGCATTGATGAAAAGACTTTGCTGGGCTTGGGACGCTGCGATCCCGAGAACAAAAAAGAACAATTTTGCATGACCGTGCTGGCGCTCAAGACTTCCCAACGCGCCAACGGGGTCTCGGCCATCCACGGTGGGGTGAGCCGCAAGATGTGGCAGAGCTTGTGGCCGGGTCGCAAGGTACACGATGTACCCATCGGTCACATCACCAACGGCGTGCATGTCAGCTCCTGGTTGGCGCCCCAGATGCTAAGGCTTTTTGAACGCCACCTGGGTCGCGACTGGCTCCAGCGCATTCGGCGGCGGGAGGTTTGGCGGGGTATCCTGGCGGTCGACGATGGTGAGCTCTGGGAGACCCACCGTTTTCTCAAGGGCCGCCTGATTGATTTCGTGCGCCGGCGCTTGGTGACCCAAGCCCTGGCCCGTGGTGACGACGAGGGCGAAGCCCGCCTGCGTGCCGGTTTGCTCAACCCCGACGCCCTGACCATCGGTTTCGCCCGGCGCTTTGCCCCCTATAAGCGCGCCGGCTTGTTGCTCCAGGACGAAGACTGGCTCGAACAGCTCCTGTGCCATGCCTCGCGCCCGGTGCAAATCATTTACGCGGGCAAGGCCCATCCCAAAGACGACCGAGGCAAGGAGATCATCCAGCGCCTCTTTGCCCTGGGGCGCCAGGCGCGTTTCAAGGGCCGCATCGTCTTGCTCGAAGACTACGACATCAACGTCGGTCGCCATCTGGTCCAAGGGGTGGACCTGTGGTTGAACAACCCGCGCCGACCGCTCGAGGCTTGCGGTACCAGTGGGCAAAAAGTAGTGCTCAATGGGGGGCTCAATTGTTCCACCTTGGACGGTTGGTGGGCCGAAGCCTATGACGGCTACAACGGCTTTGCCATCGGCGACGGCAAGATTCACAAAGATGTCGATGCCCAAGACCGGCGCGAGAGCCAGCAACTACAACAGGTGCTGAGCGAGGAAGTGGTTCCTCTGTTCTACCAGCGGGATGCCACCGGCCTACCCATTGACTGGATTGCGCGCATGAAGCATGCCCTGGTTAGCCTGGCCTGGAGTTACAACGCCGCGCGCATGGTTTACGACTATACCCAAAAAAGTTACTTACCGGCCGGCGGCGCCGACACCTCATCCCTGCCCGACGAGAGCGATCTGGATTTGCCCACCGTGGTCAAGTGGTTGCGTTCGGAGCGGATCTGATTTTTACATGACTTCGAGCACGATGTCCTGCGCCTCGGCCCGATCGATGCGCCGACACAGCTCACGGTACTGTTGGTAACGGGCTTTCGGCACGCGCCGGGACTTGAAGCGCAGGTTGCGGGTGCAGGTCACGGTGGCCAGATTCAAGTTGCATTCCTGTTTGAAATGCAAGAGGTCGTTGTCGATGAGCAAGTGCTCGGGTAGCCGCAGCACCTTGCTGCCCGCCGGCACTTGCAGGGTCGCCGACAGCTCCATGTTGGTGCGCACCACGAAAAACACATCGGCGTGACGCTCTGGTTTGCGCGCGGTACTGCGTACCAGGTTCGACGGCCAAAGGAGATTGATCCGCAGGGTGTTGCCCTCGCGGCGCACCCGATCGGCAAGTTCCATGTGGAAGCGCACGCTGGCCTCGGGGCCCAGATCGGCAAGGCCCTGATAGCGATCGGCAGAGATGCGGGCCCCCGGGAAACGGTAGGCAATTTCCTTGGTGAGTTCCTCGCTGCGCTTGCCCTCGACGTTGAGCCGGGCCCGGTGCCGGCTGGCAAACCAGCCGGTCCAGCGCTCCTCCACCTCGGCGATGAGTTTGTTGCCGACGATGCGCGCTTGCAGCCGGCTGGCCATGGTGGAGGTTTCGGCCGGCAGCAGCGGCGTGGTCAGGATTTGGTGGCCCTTCCCGTCGAGCACCAGGGCTTCGATCCCCTGATCGCGATCGGGCAGGTAGAACATGTTGCCGTAGCGCGCGGTGCCGTCCAAGAACAGTTCTTTTTCGATGCCGGCTTGGGCGGGCACGTAGGTGATAATGTGGTTGGTTTGTGCCTGGGGCACTTCCCAGAAGACCGGCCCCCGATCGGCGGTGCGCACCCCGGCATAAGCGGCCTCGATACCGATGGCCTTGAGCATGGCTATCATCTAGGTCGCCTTGTCTTTGCAGTCGCCGTAGCGGTTCTCGAAGATATTGACCGCCTTATTCGGTTTTTTGCCAAAGATGCCGGCATCGTTATTCAGGTAAC
>JAUVBB010000411.1 GCA_030591445.1 Deltaproteobacteria bacterium
AGTATCGAATCGATCGTGTCAGACACCGACGCCGACGGCGACGGTGTAACCTTCTGTGAAGGCGACTGCGATGACAACGATCCCGCCTCCTTCCCTGGCGCCAGCGAGATCTGTGACGGTGCAGATAATGACTGTAACGAGCTTACCGACGACGGCTTTGCCAACGGTGACGGAGACACGGTCAACGACTGCCTGGACAATTGCGCGTCCGGAGACAATCCGCCCGTCACGCCGCCGACAACCATCACCTTCGAGGCCCTGACGACCGCCTGCGGTACGCCGGACAACTACGAATTCTTCATCAATGGCAACTCTCTCGGCGTGCAACCGGCAACCAATTTAGAATGTGACTGCAACCCCAGTTCTACGGTATCGTTCGTCTTTACCGATCCGGCCGATGACTTGTCCTCCTGGACAGGCGATGGTACCGACGTCTTGCGATTCATCAAGATGAACGAACCTGCTTCCGAGGATTTCTTTGCCTGGATGCGAGTCAATATCGACTTCGGCACCTTCAGTAAATCGTTCTGCCTGTACGACATGGGAGGCGGCGGGTGCACCAATATGGCGCTGTGTGACGCCGGCAATTGTTGGGCTGATATTGGTCTTTGCTATCTTGACGAATCCTCCGGGGCGCCAGCCTCCCAAACCGACGAAGACGGCGACGGCGAGGGCGAACCCTGCGACTGCGACGACACCGACCCCTTGCGCAGCAGCCTTTTTGCTGAAGACTGCGGCGATGGAGTGGACAACGACTGCGACACCTTCATCGATGGCGCCGACTCCGATTGTCCCTGATCTCCCCCGCCTAACTCAGCCCCGCTGAGGCCTTGCGCACTGTTCCTACTAGACGCCCGCGGCCGCGAAGGCGGCATCGACTATGGTGCGAGCTTCGGCTTGAATCTGGTGCAGGTGTTGCTCACCCAGGAAACTTTCGGCATATATTTTGTAAATGTTTTCGGTGCCCGAAGGTCGGGCGGCAAACCAACCGTTGGCGGTGACCACCTTTAGACCGCCGATGGCGGCCCCATTGCCTGGGGCTTCGGTGAGCCGGGCGGTGATGGGCTCTCCCGCCAATTCTTGCGCCGACACCATGGCCGGCGACAAACTCTTTAGTGCTTGCTTTTGGGCCAGCGTGGCGGGGGCATCGATACGCTGGTAGAGAGGAGAACCGAATTGATCTTCCAGTTCGGAATAAATCTCATGCGGATCTTTTCCCAAGCGCGCCATCATCTCTGCCGCCAGGAGATCGAGCAAGATCCCGTCTTTGTCCGTCGTCCAGGCTGTTCCATCCTGGCGCAGAAAAGAGGCCCCGGCGCTTTCCTCACCGCCAAAGCCGAAGGAACCATCGAGCAAACCTGGTACGAACCACTTGAAACCCACCGGCACTTCGCACAGCTTGCGCCCGAGCTTGGCCGCCACCCGATCAATCATGGAACTCGACACCAGGGTCTTGCCCACGGCGGCATCAGCGCGCCAGTTCGGCCGATGCTGAAAAAGGTACCACACCGCCGCGGCCAGATAGTGATTGGGGTTCATCAGCCCGCCGCTGCGGGTCACGATGCCGTGCCGGTCTGAATCTGGATCGTTGCCAAAGGAAATATCGAAGCGGTCCCGGTGCTGAATCAGGCCGGCCATGGCGTGGGCGGAAGAACAATCCATGCGAATCTTGCCGTCCCGGTCCACGGTCATAAATGAGAAAGTCGGATCAACGCTTTGGTTGACCACTTCCAGTTTCAAATGATACGCCTCGGCAATCGGCTCCCAGAAAGCAATGGAAGCACCGCCCATGGGATCGACCCCCAGCGAAAGATCCGCCTGGGCAATCGCCTCCATATCCAAGACCTTGCCCAGATCGGCCACGTAGGGTCTGATGAAATCGATTTCCTCGACACATTGGCTGGCCATCGCCTTGGCATAACTGAGACGTTGGACATCCTTCAGGTCATCGGCCAGAAGCTGATTGGCTCGCTGCTGAATCCCAGCCGTGATGGTGGTATCGGCAGGCCCGCCTTCGGGGGGGTTGTACTTGAAGCCACCGTCGGCGGGAGGATTATGCGAGGGGGTAATCACCACCCCATCCGCCAAACCGGTGCTTCGACCGCGATTGTGGCCGACAATGGCATGGGAAATCACCGGGGTCGGGGTATAGCCCCTGCCCTGCTGAATTCTTACCGCCACCTCGTTGGCGGCAAAAACCTCCAGGGCGGTAACCAAAGCCGGTTCAGAAAGCGCGTGGGTATCCATGCCCAGATACAGTGGTCCGCTGTAGCTTTGCTGCTTTCGGTATTCGCAGATGGCTTGGGCAATGGCCAAAATGTGCGGTTCATTAAAGCTTCCGAGCAAAGAAGATCCCCGGTGACCGGAAGTTCCAAAGGAAACCTGTTGGGTCGGATCGGAGACATCGGGTTGTATGCGGTAGTAGCCGGTCACCAAGCGCGGAATGTTCTCTAACATCTCACGTGGAACAGCTTTTCCCGCCAAGGGGTGGTGCGCCATCAGAATCCTCCAAAGTCAAACAGAGATCTAGAGTAGGACAAATTCTTCATCCCCAAGAAAATCGGTTTCTTTCATTCTTGAGGTGGTTTCGCACAGTCGCTCTTCTGAAATTTCGGTCAGCGCACGCCAAAGAGATGGATTGAGCGAAACCTGTTTTTCAAACTCTTGTCGCGACAGAAACAGGTATTCGCCATCTCGGCCGGCAATGACCGTAGCGGTGGTGGGTATGTCGCGAACCAAGGAAATTTCACCGAATACGTCACCTTCCCGCAGCAAGGCGAGGGGAATCAGCTTGCCGTCCTCGCGCTTTTTGACTTCGGCATCTCCATGAAGAATGACAAATAGGCCAATGCCTTTTTTCCCTTCTTCAATTAGGAGCTGTCCCTTGCGAACATCCATGGAGATAAATTTCTCCAGCAGGGCCATTCGTTCGACCTGGGGCAACTGCCGAAACACGACCGAGCGAATCATCATATTGTCCAGCATGCGGGCGCGGGTAAAGCGATACAGAGCTTTGGCCACGCTCTTGTATTGATGTGCCTCTCGTTCGAGATCTTCCCGGCTCAGTTCCAACAGATCTACGTGGGTCATCGCCCGAACCGTCGCCGAGCGCGGATTTTTCGAGAACAAGGCCATCTCGCCAAAGACCGATCCGTCCATAAGTTCGGCGAGTCGTAACTCTTTGCCTTCCACTTGCTTGCTTATCTCCACCACGCCGCGGGCCAGCAGAAAAAACGAGCTACCCACTTGGCCCTCTTGAATGATGGTTGCCCCGCGCGCAAAACGGCGTAACTTCAAATTCGCAAGCAGTTGGCCGAAAGCCTCCTCACCCAGATCGCTAAAAATGGGAATCGCGCACAATTTCTCTGGATATTCGTCCAGGCCTTTTTCGTCCTTGGCCAGCTCTGTCGCTAATACGGCTAATTCCTTGCCCTTTAGCGGAATGACCTGATCTACGTTCTCCCCCGCCTCGGTCACCGGCACCGTCTCTAGATCGGGAAGCTCCGGGCTGTGCGCTTCGGCATCCACCCGATCAGACTCCGAAGAATACAAACTGGCCAGAACCTCCAGCACGTCCTGGTAGCTCTCGTCGACGGCGGTGAGCATCTTGCTGCCCACGATGCCCAACAATGGAAAACCAGCCTTGATGAAGTGCCATGCCACCACTTTGTAGACATCCTGCGCCTGGGCCAGCATGCCCTGCTTGAGCAAGATATCGCCGACCTTCATCCTGGCTTCGAAGTTGCCTGGCGCCCCCTGCAGAATGACAATGCAGCGCTTCAAGGCCGCATCCCACTCCCCCTGCTCAAACAACTGAACCAACTCCGTTCTCAGATCAAAAAGTGTCTTGGTCATCCTCACCTCCCAGGCGGATTCTAGCGAACAATAGGAGTGAGTATCAAAGTAAATGTCTTTCCCCTGAAACGAAACGGTCGCCAAGCCCGTAATAATAGGAAAATCGAGGTTCTTTCTTTTATGAGGGATGGAAAATGAAAAAATGTCTATGTTTCTTAGGGTTATTCATTCTGATCGTTTTGAGCGCCTGTCCATCGGTGGAAAAACAAGCCTGTTACGCGACCGATGAATGCGATGACGGAGTGTACTGCAACGGAGTGGAAGATTGCCTGGACGGCAATTGCATAGACGGCCGGGCAATCGAATGTGACGACGAAATCGAATGCACGCTGGATTCATGCCAGGAAGCACAGCAAACTTGCCAGCATCTTCCCGAACATAGCCGATGTGGGAGCCAAGAAATCTGTCTATCCGATCGAGGCTGCCAACTCGCCCCTTGCGAATATGACCCGGACTGCAATGACGGCCTCTTCTGCAATGGCATCGAGAGCTGCGATCAGGGCCGGTGTACCGGCGTCGGCGTCGACTGCAATGATCACGTGGATTGCACCGATGATGAATGTGCCGAAGGCGATGGCCTGGCGCTTTGCCAAAACCTGGCCAACGATGACCGCTGCCCGCCACCAAGAATCTGCGACAGCTTGCTCGGCTGTGTCGACCCCCCTTGTCAACAGGATCTCGATTGCGACGATGGCGATTTCTGTACCCAGGACCGCTGCCAAGCGGACGGCCTGTGCCAACAGAATTGGGTCGAAATCCCGGATGCCGAGGGACCCGCGGGCAGCCCCAACTGTACCGGCGCCGTGGACGAGGACTGTGACGGACTCACCGACCAGGACGACCCCGATTGTGTCGTTTGTGAGCAGGCCACCGATTGCGATGACCACAACGCCTGCACCACGGATGATTGCCAGGCCAACGTTTGTCTCAATCAAGCGGTCACCGACGACAGCGAATGCGACGATGGCAATCTGTGCACCGAGCGTGATGCTTGCATCGACGGCGCCTGCCTGGGTTCTGCCGCCATCGAATGCGCGGCACTCGGCGAATGCTACCAAGCGGGCCAATGCGATCCGTTAACCGGTCTATGTTCCAATCCCAAGCAACCTGATGCTACCAGCTGTTCCAGTGACCAGGTCAGCTGCACCGACGATGTTTGTCAAGACGGCACTTGCCGCCATTTATTGCCCGGCAATGCCTGCCTAATCGAAGCCGCATGTTTTTTTGCAGAAGAAGACAATCCCCAACAATTTTGCCAATGGTGTGACCCAGCCCAGGCCCAGGACCAATGGAGCTATAAGGAGCAAGGCACCGAATGCGACGACCAAGACGATTGCACGCTCGACACTTGCGACATCAATGGCAGCTGTGTCGGGCTCCTATCACCCCGGCCAGACATGGAAGGCCCCGCCGGGCATGACTCCTGTTCCAGTGAATTGGACGAAGACTGCGACGGCCTGACCGACCTCGACGATCCAGACTGCATCTCCTGTAATGTTAGCGAGGAATGTGACGACGCCGAGCCCTGCACCATGGATGACTGTATCGATCACGTATGTGTCAATGAATCAGTCGACGGGGAGAACCTATGTGACGACCTCAACCTCTGCACCCAGACCGACAGCTGCCAAGAGGGAATCTGTCTGGGTTCGGACCCAATCGAGTGCCTGGCCATGGATGCATGTCACCTGCCCGGCTCTTGTAACCCACAGACCGGCCTTTGTTCCCACCCCGAAAAGCAAGACGGCTTGGATTGCCCAACCGACAACCTGAGTTGTACCGACGATTTGTGCCGCGGCGGCACCTGCCAGCACGAACTACAAAGCGGCTGGTGCATCATCGACGGCGCCTGTTACCTGGCCAATGAGAACAATCCCCAGCAGTTCTGCCAACACTGTGATCCGGCCAAAGCCACCGATCTATGGAGCAACAAGGACCTCGGCACCACCTGTGACGACGGCGACAGTTGCACCCGTGACACCTGCAACGAACTCGGTCAGTGCCAAGGCGTGCTCGTGCCCATTCCCGGCATGGAAGGCCCTCCCGGCCATGCCAGTTGTGCCAGCGAGCAAGATGAAGACTGCGACGGCCTGACCGACCTGGACGATCCCGACTGCATTGGCTGTAACAATCCATCGGAGTGTGACGACAACAACGACTGCACCATCGACGACTGCGTCAACAACTTATGCCAAAATACTCCCTTAGACGACGATTCCAGCTGCGATGACCTCAACGCCTGTACCCAGTTGGATCAGTGCCGCAGCGGAATCTGTGTAGGATTCGACCAGGTACAGTGCTCTGCGCAAGACGAATGCCACCTCCCCGGCACTTGCGCCCCCCAAACCGGCCTGTGCTCCAACCCAGAAAAAGACGACCACACCACCTGCTCATCCGACGGCAATCAATGCACCAACGACATCTGCCTTGCCGGCGTTTGCCAAAACCAAGCGCTCGACCAGGCCGCCTGCAACGACAACGACCTCTGCACCCAGACCGACATCTGTGTCAACGGCAGTTGCGTCGGGTCAAACCCCGTTCACTGCTCCGCTCAAGACGAATGCCATTTGGCCGGAACCTGCAATACCGAGACCGGCCTGTGCTCCCAGCCAGAAAAAGACGACAACACCACCTGCTCATCCGACGGCAATCAATGCACCAACGACATATGCCTTGCCGGCGTTTGCCA
>JAUVBB010000175.1 GCA_030591445.1 Deltaproteobacteria bacterium
GATCACGGTCACCGCGGTGACCTCGTGTAGTCTGTCGCTCAGTCCGTCTTCCGGCCCCGTAAGTGGCAACTTTACCTGGACGAGTTCGAGCAATGGAGGCAGTTGCACCTGGACCTTGGACGGGACCAATATGGGATCGACTGAATGCACCCAGAGTTTCTCCTTCCCGGGTTCGACCACGGGAACCGGAAATCATACGGCTGTCTTGTATGTGGGTACCGGGCCCAGCGGATCAACCAGTTGTTCGGATTCGATCAACGTGTACTGAATTGAGTGATTCTGTTTTGATGAGATGGAGTTTGCGATGACCAAGAAGATCGCCTTGTTTGTACTTTTCGTGTGTAGCTATGTTGGATCTTCCTGCGGCAGCAGTGCGCTTGACGACGGCGATTGTAAAGTCGATAGCGACTGCTCAGGGTCTATGGTTTGTATTAACCAGACTTGCGTGCCCGCGGGAGTAGAGTGCGGAGAGAGTCGGTGTGCGCCCGACCAGATTTGCGTAGAGGAGCAATGTTTTCCCACCAGTTGTGGGGACCGGCTCTGCCCCGGTGTGGGTGATAAGTGCCAAGATGGCGAGTGTGTCTCTGCCTCTTGTCTGGGGGTCGACTGTCCCGAAGGTCTCCGCTGTGCTGACGGGCTGTGCTATCCCGAAGATTGTGATACCAAAGTCTGCCCCGGTTATGGCGAGGTCTGTGTCGATGATGAGTGTGTGCAGTACAGTTGTGTCGGCGTAGAGTGTGCCATCGATGAGGCTTGTGCCAATGGTCTGTGCTATCCGGTAGTGTGTGACGACCAACCCTGCGGGCCGGATGAGGTCTGCACCAACCAAGGTTGTGTCGAGAAATCTTGTGCCGGGCTGTTTTGCCCCGATGGCGAGATTTGCGTGCATGGACAATGCTGGGTGCAACCTTGTCCTGGCGAAGAATGTAGGGAAGGAAATCTTTGCCGACAAACGCAATGTCCCGAAGGTGGCTATACCTGTATTTTGAGCGACGAGGCTTGGCAGTGGAGCGCGACGGAGACTGCCTGTGACGACGGTGATTTGTGCACCGAGTCCGACCAATGCCTCGACGGCCTCTGCGTGGGGACGGCAATGGTATGCGTGGATGCTCCGGCGGCGACTTGTCAGAGTGTAGACGAATTGCTCGAATATCTTTCGCCAGGAAGCTGCCAGGCGGGGGCCTGTGTCTACGAAGAAGTGACCGTGACCTGCAGCGATATTTGCGCAAACGACGCTTGCCAAGAGTCTGCCTGCGCGGGAATAGAGTGCCTCGACCCGCCGGCAAATGTCTGCCTAGGAGATCGTCTGCAGCGTGCCTATCACGCCGTCGGGCAATGTGTGGATGGGGATTGTAAGTATAGCTACGTGGACCAGAACTGCCCAGGTGACCAGCTTTGCCGAGAGGGCCAATGCGTGGCTCCCACCAGTTGCAGCTTGGCGATGACGCCTTCAACGGGAACGGTCGAGACCAATTTCAGCTGGACTCACTCCTCTAATGGAAGCAGCTGTACCTGGTCGTATGACGGCGAGGATCAGGGAGTGATCGACTGTATCGGTGGTGATTCGTTTTTGGGCTCGGTGGTTGGTGAGGGCACGCACAGCTGGACCTTATACGTGCTCGACGGGCCCAGTGGGCCGACCCAGTGCTCGGACCAGATCACGGTGACTGAGCTAAGCTCGTGTGACCTGACCATGACGCCGTCATCGGGGACGGTCGAGACCAATTTCAGTTGGACCCATACCTCCAATGGAACTAGCTGTACCTGGTCGTATAACGGCGAAGATCAGGGAATGATCGACTGTATCGGTGGTGATTCGTTTTTGGGCTCGATGGTTGGTGCGGGCACCCACAGCTGGACCATAAACGTGCTCGAAGGCCCCAGCGGGCCGACATCTTGCTCTGACCAAATCACCGTGACCGAGGTGACCAGCTGTGAGCTGACGATGACGCCGGCAACGGGAACGGTGGATACTACCTTCACTTGGAGCAGTTCTTCCAATGGCAGCAGCTGTACCTGGTCATTGAATGGCACCGACAATGGGCCAATTGACTGCACTGGTGGCGATATCTTCAAAGGATCATTGGTGGGTGTAGGTACGCATACCTGGGTACTTAGCGTGGTGGATGGTCCTAGCGGCCCTAGCTCTTGCTCGGCTTCGATTACCGTAAATTGACGGCCGACAGCTTTTAGCAGTCTGGGTCAATTGTGGTGAAAAATCGCATATTTTGCCGACACCAGTGAGCTTCTGGTATATTTGACTTGAGGCTGAAGACGAATGGCGCGCGAGATATTTGGAAAATACGAGTTGATTGGCAAGCTCGCCGTAGGCGGGATGGCCGAGATCTTTCTGGCGCGCCAAACCGGCCCCAAGGGTTTCAAAAAGAACCTGGCCATTAAGCGCGTTTTACCTCATTTGACCGAGAACCAGGATTTCATCACCATGTTTCTCGATGAAGCCCGCCTGGTGGCACGCTTCAATCACCCCAATCTGACCAGTATCTTTGAGCTGGGCCGGGTCAAGAATCAGTATTTCATGGCCATGGAATACATCCACGGCCTGAGCCTGTCGCAGTTATTGAAGGTCTGCCACCAGAAGAAGGAACGCTTGCCCTTTGCCTTCAGTGCCAAAATTGTCAGCTTGGCTTGTGACGGCTTGGCCTACGCTCACGATTTTAAAAAGCCAGACGGTACCGCCCTGAACCTCATCCATCGGGACGTTAGCCCTCAAAACATCATGCTCAGTTATGAGGGGGCGGTAAAGGTGATGGATTTCGGCATTGCCAAGGCCAGCGGTAACTTGTATCAAACTCGGACCGCCACCCTGAAGGGCAAAGCCTCTTATATGTCTCCGGAGCAGATTTTCAAGAAAGGGCCAGTGGACCTGCGCTCGGATATTTTCTCGCTGGGCGTGGTGCTCTACGAATTTATCGCCGGCCGTAGGCCTTTTGTCGGCGATACCGAACTTGAGACCATGGCCGCTATCGTTCACACCAAGCCGCCCAGCCTTCGTGAGCTTGACCCGCGTATTCCCGCCGAGCTTATCGCCATTATAGAAAAAGCGCTGACCAAAGATCGGAAGAAACGCTTTCAATCAGCGCGTGATATGAGCGTTGCCCTGGACCGATTCCTGCAAGCCAATAAAGCGCCCGTCGACAGTCATGTCCTGGGCGCCTACTTGAAGCGCATGGTCCCGCCCGAGGAAAGCAAACGCGCGCGGATGTTGGCGGGCGAAAAGGATTTCACTCCCACCGAAGCGGTCATTCGCACCCAGCCCTTAACCAAGACCCATCTTCACGTGGTGGGGGCCGGCTTCTTTGGTCTTCTGCTTGGCGTTGGCATTCTGGCTGCCTTTTTATTTTTTGGTAACAGCGATTGGGCCCGAGGCGACACCGGGCCGGATGCCGAGACCAGCGTAAAAACGGTTGCGTCGCCCGTCGTGCCCAAGCCAGAACCCGAAAAGAAACCGACTGTCACCAAGGCGCCGACCGCGGACCAGCAGCCTTCTCCAACGCAACCGGTACCCAAGCCGGAGCCGCTGCCTCCGGAACCGGTCGCTGCCAGTAAGAAAAAAGTGCGGCCCAAGAAAGTCAGGACGAGACCCGGGAAGAAAATCGCCTCGGCTCATTCTAGCCGAGTCAGAACCGGCTCACTTATCATATTCTCCGAACCCTGGACCGAAATCTTTGTCGACGGAGCTTCCTTCGGTTCCAGTCCCATGGACGGGCCCATTGATTTATCCGCCGGAGAACATAAGCTGAAATTGGTCAATGCCTCATTGGGCATCAAGCACCAGCAGCGAGTAAGGATTCAAAAGGGAAAGAAATTCACCCTGCGCAAGAAGTTCGGCAAGGGTCTGTTGCGGGTCTACGTAAAACCCTTTGGCACCGTCTATGTAAACGGAGAGAAAAAGGGCCAAACCCCCTTGGAAGAAGACATCACCCTGTACGAAGGAACCCACCGACTCCGGGCCCGCTGCCAAAAGACCGGCAAGGAAGAAAGCCGAATCATTAAAATGAAAACCGGCGAGACCAAAACCATCAAAATGGATTTACGCTAAAGCAGTCCTAATCGGCGGGGATAAGCGGCTTCTGAAAAAACACCACGCTGACCGACTCAGGAAATATCCGCACCCAGTGTGAGCCGAGTGAGACCAGGCCCGTCTCCGATTCGAGGGCTCTGGCCGAGATGATGCCTCTGAGTGGGTCCACGTTGCCTGCGCCGAAAAAACCGGGCGTTGCGGTGGTGGTGGCGGTGGGGTCTGGGACCAAAGCACTATCGTCGTTGACGGATATATAGTAGTCAATCTGGCTCTCAAGAGAGCTGCCTACTGTCCCGCCGATGATTCTTTGACTGTTGCTGCAATCAAATAGCCGGGCCATGAGCAGGCCCTTTTCCTCGTCGACGGGGAGTGAGTTATAGGGGCGATACAAAGTTTGCTTTAGAACCGGTAGTTCCCAAAGCAGGCTGCCGCTGGCGTCGTCGCAGGCATCAGCCCGGAGATAAACGCCAAATAAGTACAGCGGGGCATAGCTTTCTCCGCTGATGGCCAGTACCAACTCCGTGCGCGTGGGTACATTCAGCAGTTGATATTGATCCTTTCCATCTATCACTGCCACCGTGGTCGTCTGGATAGGCTGCGGGTTGCCGATCAGAATTTCGTCAAGGCGGAAAATTTTTACATCTAGACCGGCGGTACCGGACGCTTGTTTGCTGGAGGCGGATGTGATGAGCACTACAATATTGCCCGAAAGATTGCATTCGGTGCTGGAACCGTCATCGGCGTCAGGGCTCTTTTTGAAACAACTTAGATCCAGCTCTCCCACTCTGGCGGTGGCGGCTTTGTCGGGCAGGGTTACGCAAGCCCCCTGCGCGCAGTTGGAGTCGCTACAGTCAAGATCGTCTGCACACAGGGACATGGGCGTGCATCTGTGCGTGAAGGGATGGCAGGAGTTCTCGGTTAGGAGGGCATCATCACAGTTGGTGTCCAAGGTGCAATCGTCGAGACAGCTAATGGTTTGCTGGTGACAGTATTGGTCGTCGGCACAGCGCGTCTCTTCCCATTCGCCGGAATCGGCCATGCACTCTTCGACGGCGTCATAGCCTGATTCGAAAAGACATCTTTTGCCGCCCACCGGCTGGCAACGGCTTGGATCGCCGCCATCGGGTAGGGAGGGTCGGCATTCGGATAGTTCACCATCGCTGGGTACACAGAACAAGCCGGCGGGGCAGGGGTGCTGATCGTCGCATTGCTTGCCGGCGGAGGATAGGTCATAGAAACAGCCGCTGGCGCCGAGAAGCAACAGCAAACACAAAGTTCGCATGGGCGGCAGCAAGGCTAAAATCTCCATCTGGCATCCAGACCGCTGGGGGTGATGGACAAGCTGGTGGTGGGCGATTCTAAGTCGGTCTTGCCCTCGGTGAAATACAAAATCACGGCGGTGAGCAGGGCCGCGCCGCCGGTGGCGAAAAGAATATTGGCGGTCAGGCTTCTGCTTTCGGTGGTGGTGCGCAGATCCTCGGCTCGGTCGGCCCAGGGTTCGGCGTCGAAGTCACTCTTGGATTGGGCGGCCAAAAACGAAAAGGCGCCGGCACCAATCAAGGCGGCCCCGCCCAGACCGGCGCTAATCCAGGTAAATGGGCGACTTCGCGCCGGGGAGGGCGACATGACCCCGTGGCTCGGCGCAAAAGGCGCGGGCCTTGGGTCAGGAGGTGCTTTTCTGCTCTCTTTTATTTCATCGAAGAACTGAAAAATCTTGGGGGATACATCGGCCGGTAGGCGCAGGTCCGGTTTTAGATCGAGGGCACGATTGAACTCACTGCGCGCGCTCTCTTTGTCTCTCAGGGTGAAGTGAGACAAAGCCATATACAGCAGCGCCTTGGCCTGATCCGGTTCGGAGACTCCGGGCTGATTGCGTACTTTCTGTAGGTGCCCAAGTGCCTGCTGGTATTCGAAGTCGTCGAAGAACTCAATACCGCGCTGCAAGTCCTGGTTCTCGGCGGCGACAGCCAAAGGGGATAACAGAATGAACAGCGCTGCACCTAGAAGCACTGAATGTCTCTGACTGGCAAACATAGCCTAAGTTCTAACATGCCGTTTTGCTTGAGGCAAGATGACGAATTTCAATCTGGCAATATCCTTGCCATTATGTCATATCTTGAACATGTGGTCCCTGCGGTGAATGGGAGAATGAGATGAAAAGCATGTATAAAATTTCGGTTTTTGCCTGTCTGTGGCTTTTTTTTACTGCTGAAATGGTTGCCGCCGACCCATCGGCACTGGTGGTTTTCGATATCGAAAGCCGCGGCCCTAAATTGAAAAAAGATGTGCTGCCAAATATGACCGAGTATCTGGGCGTGTTGCTGGCCGAGGAAGGTTATCGGGTGGTTTCGCGCGAGAAAGTGCAAGAGGCGTTGGCGATTTTCCAAGAAAAGAAGATCGCTTGTAAGCAGCATGACTGCCATTCAAAACTGACCCGCAAGCTTACGGCCGGGCGCTTTTTGAAAACCAGCATTCTGAAAATCGCCGGCAACTGCAAATTGGTGGCCCAGATGTTTGTGGTGGGCGATTCGATTATGATGACCGGCGCCGCATCAGGGTCTCAGTGCAGCGAGACGGCGTTGACCGAAGCGGTGGCACTGGTGGCCAAGAAATTAGGCAAGAACGAACAAGAACGTCGCTCACGAGGCAGAATTGTAATTGCCGAAAGAGTGGCCGAACCCGAGGACTTGCTCAAAGACGAAGACGCGATCGAAGATGACTTTACCCCGGTGACCTGGGGCACCGAGATGGGGCGGCTTAGCTTGAACTCCATTCCCTGGGGCGGGATCTGGATCAACGGCAAGGACCTGGGCGAGACCACTCCCTTGTATAATCATGAGTTGCCGGCGGGTCGGCATCAAATCAGTATTCGTTCCCGTGACGGCGGGGTCATGACCGCGATCGTGGAAATCTGGCCCAACGAGTCGACTAGCCTGATTGTTCGTAGTGTTAAAGAAGAAAAAAGCCCGGGGGAGAACACGGGTTTGCTGCTGCTCAACACCACTCCCTGGAGCCAGGTAAGCATCGACGACAAGCACGTGGGTATGACACCCATCAGCCGGCGCATGGGCCCGGGAGAATACCGAATAAAGATGACATTTGCCCACGGCGAGGAATTGGCCGAAGAGGTGATGATTCGAACCGGTCGTACCACCAAGCTGATTCGACAGGCCAAGACCGAGGAAGATTTCTCATACAAAAAAGGGATGGGACTTATCAAACTCCACTCTTCTCCTTGGGGTCGCGTCTGGATCGATGGCAAGGATCTGGGCATGGCCACCCCCGTCTTCAGCACCCAATTGTCCGCCGGGCGTCACGAGCTTAGCGTCTATTTTTCTTCGGGTGGATTTATAACCGAAGACGTACTGGTCAAGCCCAAGGAAACCGTCCGAAAGATAGTCCGCGAGAAATAGGGCTGTCATTTTGCCGTGACAGGGGAAATAAGCTAGCCTCTCGGTAGGATCTTCCAAGTATAAGTAATTCCTATTCAAAAATGAAACATGTGGGATTTTGGCTGTAAAGTTCAACTGTCACGGCAATGTGACGGATGAGCGGGTTATTTGCTGCCCAGATCTGGCGGCTGGGCCGGAAGACAGCTAACAATGCCCATCCCAAAACTCAAAGACCACTCGTTTAGTCGATTCCTAGGTACTTTGAAAACAATTAACCTCATTGCCCGAGACGCTTCGAGACTGTCGATAAATGGAAAATCACAAGAAAAAAAGGCCGTCATCCCCGAAAAGTTTCTGTCGGGGATCTCGTGAATAACCTATCGATACAGTATGTTAGAGAAACCTGGGTCCCCGACAGAAACTTTTCGGGGATGACTTCTTTTTTCCATCAAAAATAAAGACACTGAACTCTGCAGAAATGAAAAAACGGGGCTGTTTGGACGGCAACTAACTAGCAGATATGGAAGGAGTAAATTGGGCGGGCGGCCAAGTTGCAAAATGGCATTGAAATTGCTTTAGAAACTCCTGGGATAAACTCTTCTGGGAGAGCGCGATGACAAATATGAGAGTAACCGAGGGCTGCGGGGAACATGTGCCGGCACAAGAATTGGTAGAGCGATACCAAGCACGGGCCAGGCAGGCAATCAGTCTAGAAGAGAAAAAAACCTGGCTTCTGCAGGTTGCTGATTTGCAAGGAGGAGAGTTGAATGAGGCCTCCGCGGCCAAGGCAACTTATGAGCTGATCCTGGATCTCGACCCCTTCGATTCGAAAGTGCACGAAAGCCTGCACCAGTTACAAAACAGCCACGAAGCCGAGGTCGAAGCCGATGCCGAGAGCGAAGAGAATGAAATTGAGATGCTGGAACAACTGCTGCAACGACCGGCGCTTCGCCCTACCGCGGCTCGTTTGCTTGAGCCAGCCTACCGGCAGCATCAAGAATTTGGCAAATTGGTTTCGGTGCTGGAAAGCTACCTGGAGGACGAAAGAGATCCGATCGCCAGACTCAAGATTTTTCGCGAAATTATGCAGATCCATGCCGAAGAACTCAATCAGCCTCCTATCGCCTTTCTGGCTGCCTGTCGCGCGTTTCGGGAAAACCCGAGTGATGAACCACTGCGCCTGGAACTAGAACGGCAGGCGCTGGCATCTAATTCCGCCGAAGAGTTGGCGATGGTTTACGAGGAGGCATGGCAAAATACTGAAGCACCGGAAGACGGTATTTTCTTGGTGCGACGACTGGCTTGGTTGAAGGAAAACCATCTGGACGAAAAGACCGGGGCCATAGCGCTTTGGCACCGGGTTTTAGCGGGCAACCCGGCTGACGAACAAGCTCTGTTGGCGCTCGAGCGCCTCAATCGTGAGCGCGAAGATTGGCCGGAATTGGTCGAAATTCTGGAGCTGAGAATTGTTCAGGTTCGGGATCTGAGCGAGCGCGTGGAAATGCTCACCGAACTCAGGGACCTTTACCAGAACCAAATCGGCGATTCTGACCTGGCCTTTGGGGCGGCGGCCCGTGCATTTCGCGAAAGCCCGGTCGAATCCTCTTTGCGCGAATATCTAGAACAATTGGCCCTGGAACACGGAAAGGTCGAGGCCTTGTTGGGCGTGTTTCTGGATGTGGCAGAGGATCAGGAAGGCAACGAGTTGGGTTCTTTTCTGCAAAATGAAATCGACCGGATCCGGGCTTATTGTCAAGACGAGTCCCAAGAGCTCAGCCCGGAGGCGCCGATTGAGATTCCCGAAGAACCAGCGAGCATGGCCGGCTTGCTTTGTGAGGCCGATTGCGATCCCAGCGATGCCGGTGGCGTCGCGGTGCTGGAGAAACTGCTGGCCCGCAGGGCACCGGGTCACGATGTGGTCTTGACCCTGATCCCCGTGTGTCGAAAGCTGGGCCAGGTCGACAAAGTGATTCCTTTTGTGGAAAGCAGTTTAGGCAAGACCAAGGAGAGGGAAGCTCGGCGACAACTGCTGTTGGAGCTCATCAATATCTATGAACAGGACCTGGAGCAAAAACCGCAGGCTTTTGCCACCGCCTGTCGCGCCTTTGAGGAGAACATAGGCGATGAGCAAATCATGACCGCCCTTGAACGCCTGGCTCGTGAAACCGGTTCGCTTGAGGATCTGGCAGCGGTATACCAAGAAGCGCTGCAGGCAAGCGATGATCGGCAGCAACCGGATCTTGATCTTTTGCGTAACCTGGCCCGGCTGTACGACAACGATTTGCAACAGCCGGAACAGGCGAGCAAGCTCTGGAACCGCTTGTTATATTGCCAACCACAGGACCCGGAAGCTTTGATGGCCATGGAGCGGCTCTACCGCCAAGGCGGGAATTTTACCGAGTTGGTAGCGGTGATGCGCCGCATGGTCAAAGGCGAGCAGAATCCAGAGCGCAAGAAAGACCTCAATTACGAGCTGGCCACGGTGCTGGAAGAGCAACTGGGATTGTTCAAAGAGGCCATCGAGGCCTACCTGGACATTCTGGCTGACGATCCAGAAGATCTAACCGCGGCCAAACTGCTCAATCGCCTGTGTAATTCTTCGGGCAACTACGACGCTTTGTTACAGCGCGGCAGCCAATCCCTCCAGTAATATGCCATAAAGTCAGTGTTCACGGGCCACGGCTTCGATGATGCGTTCACGATGCCGCCCGGTCCAGCGCACGGCGATGGGAAAGACCCAGGCGTAAACAAGCAAACCCAGCAGGGGCAAAACAGACAAAGCTGCCCAGAGCGCCGCCCCATTACCAGCGGCAAGGGTGGTAAACGCCAAAGTGATCAAGGTGCAAAGGCCTAGCGCCAGCAGTACCAGCAGAAAACTTGCGCCGACCGGACGGTCTCGTCTGGACAAGGAGAGGTGAAAGCGGCGGGGATAGCGGGCCGACAAAAGATTGCCGATGGCCAGCATGACCAGGAGTCCGAAGGGAAAAGATAGCAAAGGCAGGGCCAGACCCGTGGCCTGGGCGCCCGGTGCCAGCAAGAACAGGAAAATGGTCAGGACAGCGGCCTGAAAGATGGCCAACAAGCCCATGGCCAAATTGCGACCCGCCAGCCAGCTATGGAGGCGGACGGGGGCCAAATAGGTTTGATAAATGCCCGGACCGTCATAACCAAAGCCGTTGCCCAAAAACTGGCCGGCGAGCACAGACAGCAGATAGGTGTTGAGCAAGGCCAGCAGAATCGCTGCCCAGGCATCACCCCATAGATAGGCAAAGAGCTGCCAGGCGCCGACGATTTTGAGCAGGATGAGCAAGAAGAAAGGCACGGCAAAGAGCAAGCGGGCTTTGGGGTTGGCCAGCTGGGTTTTGAGCTCCTTATCGAAAATCGCCGAGACCGGGTCCGAGACAAAGGGTAGGCGAAAGAGCCTGGCCCTTGGTCGCTTGCGAATGGTCGCACGCTTTCGGGCCGGCAATAGCCGCAGGCCACGGCCGCCACGATAGAAACGCTTGAGAAAGATCAAGCCCAGAACCCAGGCTATGATCCCCGTCGATAACATGGCCAGCGCCCTGTTGGCGACCTCCGTCCCGCGGCCTTCGGCGGCGGCGGCCAGACCCTCGGCTAGCCAACCTGGTGGAGTCTGGCCCAGGGCCCGGGCGGTTCGGTGCAAGGTAAGTAAATCTTCGGGAGCCGAACCAAAGCCGCCGAATTTGGCAAACAGCCAGGAGGCATCCACTGGGGGAATGAAAGCCGAAAGGCCAAGAAAAAGAAGCAATCCGCCGGTGAGGTATTCTCCGGAACGGCGCGAAGTCATCAAATTGAGAAACATGTTTTGCAGGCAGCGACCGAAGCTGACCACCATGAAGGTAAAAGCAAGCATCAGCAATACGGTGGCGGTCCAGCCTGGCTGCAAACTATGGGCCAGGCCGAGACCGGCGCCGAGCAGGGCAGGGTAGAAGAACAATACCGAGGGTTCCAACAGGCCGGCGATAGTTTGAATCAAATACAGGCGGGTCGGGCGCACCGGGTAGACAAAGAACCGTCCCAATTCATAGGCTTCGTCAACCTGTGCCGAAAGCACCGGCCAGAGAACCCAGAACAGTGCCAGGAGAAAGCAGAAGAGAGACAAGGCAAAGTGCATCCAGATCGGATGGGAGGTGATGGCCGGCACGGCGGCAAATAGAAGGTAGCTGCCCAAACCCAAACCAGCCGACAGCGCGATGGCCAGGGCGGCGGAAACCAAGGTTCCCAGTAGCCCACGGTGGCTCAATTGGCGGACGAAAATAAGAAAACGCAAGCCCAACAGACAACGGGTGGTCTCGCCCAAAGACGGGCCTACGTTCATGGGGGTGCCGCCAGTTTGTCGGTCAACCAGGACGGCAAATCAGCGCAGTCGTCTTCCGCGCCCACTTCCCGCCTAAATACTTCGGCCAGGCGCTCGCCCTTTGAATGCAGGGTGGCCATCTGGGCTTCATACACCAGCCGGCCCCGGCGGATGATGCCCACCTGTTCGCAAACGCTCTCGGCCACTTCCAGGATGTGAGTGGTAAGCAATACGGTGGCGCCCCGGCCGGTCAAACTCTGCAGCACCCGACGAATGGTCTGGGCGCTCATGGCGTCGACCCCTTCGAAGGGCTCGTCGAAAAACAGTAGCCGGGGTCCGTGGATGAGCGCGCAGCCGATGGCCAGTTTCTTGCGCATGCCGCGCGAATAGTCCACCACCCGGGTATGTTCGTGGCCGCTCAGGCCCAAGAGATCGATAAGCTCTTCGGTCCGACGAATGGCCTCTTTTCGCCCCAGGGCAAACATCCGGCCAGTAAAAATGAGTTGTTCCGGTCCGGTCAAACGGGAGAACAAAGCTGGGGTCTCGGTGACCACGCCCATTTGGGATTTGAACCAGGGATCGTCCATGTCCAGCGGCCGGCCCAGGATTTCGATTTGGCCCGAACTCGGTCTCAAAATACCGGTCAGCATGCCCACCGAAGTTGATTTCCCAGCACCATTGGGCCCCAGCAAACCGTAAAACACGCCGGCAGGTATCGATAGATCGAGGCCTGCTACCGCCAAGGTGTCACCGAAGCGCTTGGTCACACCCTTGGTTTTCACTGCCAGTGCGTTCATGATAAGAAGTATACAAGCTAGGGGCTGGTGTTCAAGCACGGGTGTCGATATAATCGCCGGTCATGAGCAGGCATCGGAGCAAAAGGCCATTTGGTCCTTGGGCAAAGTTGGGCGTGATGGCATCTGGTTTTTTGGTCGCGAGTTACTTGCTTTGGTTTTTATTTGGCGGCGAGACGGGCGAATCTTGTCGGGAAGATATGGATTGTTTTGGCTTCCAGTCTTATTGCCTCCGGGTTTCCGGCCCACCTTACCACTACTGTACCCACTCGTGTGACAGTGACCGGGATTGCCCAGATCGTTGGACATGTGGCAGCCAGCCCATTTTTCGCAAACAAGATGTTTCGATTCGGGTGGAGAAGATTTGCACCCGTTGGCGCAACAGTGAGGTCAGAAAGGGAGGGTAGCCATGCAGGGGATTACTGGTAAGACGCTTACGGTCGATCTGGGGTCTGGGGAAATTCGAACCACTTCCTTTCCCGAGCGGCTGTGGCGCGAGTATCTAGGGGGCGCCGGTCTGGCGGCGAAGCTGTTTTTCGATGAGGTCGATGTCGATGTCGATCCTTTGTCGGCCGAAAACCCGCTGATCTTCATGACCGGGCCCTTGGCCGGCACCGGCACGCCCGGATCTTCTCGCTTTGC
>JAUVBB010000522.1 GCA_030591445.1 Deltaproteobacteria bacterium
AGAAATCAGAAAAGCAGCCGAGCGGGCCAGTGGGCTTACCGCGCAACTGCTTGCGTTTTCCCGCAAGCAAATCATCAACCCCAAGGTGATTCAGCCGAACGACATTCTCAACAACTCCCAAAAGATGCTCAAACGCATCATCGGCGAGGATATCGATTTTTCCTTCACGCCGGGTGAGGACCTGTGGTGCATCAAGGCTGACCCGATCCAACTCGATCAAATCCTGGTCAATTTGGCGGTCAACGCGCGTGATGCCATGACTGAGTTTGGTAAACTGAGCATCGAAACCGCCAACATTTCTTTGGATCAGGATCTTAACCTCGACCTTGAATCCTTTGACGGCCGGTTAGATGATTTTGTTCAGCTGACCATCCGCGACAACGGCAGCGGGATGGACCATGAAACCCGGGAACACATTTTTGAGCCATTCTACTCAACCAAAGAGTTGGGCAAGGGTACTGGGCTGGGCCTATCCACGGTCTATGGCATCGTGAAACAGAACAACGGGGTTATCAAAGTCGATTCCAAACCAGGTTTGGGCACGACCTTTCGGATATATTTTCCAGCGATAAAGAAGGAGGCGGATGAGCTTAGACCGCCTCAGCCGGCGCGTTTGCCCGGTGGTTCAGAGCGGATACTTCTGGTTGAGGACGAAGAGGTGGTGCGCCGCCTGGCCAAGAAAATGCTGGATCATTACGGTTACCAAGTGATCGATAAGGATTCCGGAGAGGCGGCACTGGTCTTTGCGGATAAGCATGGCGGCGCCATCGATCTTTTGCTTACCGATGTGATCATGCCCGGACTCAACGGCAGAGAATTGCACGAAAAGCTCATAGAAAAGTGGCCGAGCCTCAAGGTGCTGTACATGTCCGGCTACACCCAAGATGTCATTGCCCATCGAGGTGTTTTAAACCAAAGCACTGAGTTTATTCAGAAACCATTCACCATTGAGACCCTGACCCGAAAAGTGCGCGAGGTGCTTGAAAATTGAGTCGCGACCGCGACGGGTCAGTGAGGATGATTCGTGGAACTCCGGGTACTTAAATATGGCAATTTGATGGGAACGCCGGACGCCAAGGAGATTTTGCTGCGGGCGGGGCCGGGTAGTGAGCTTGCCCATGCGCGGTGGTTGGAAATGGCTCGGATCAAGACTGCGTTCGGTTACAACGGCCAGTGTACCAGTGTGCTGCTGGTAGATGAAGAGCCTAGCGACGCTTTTCCGGCTTTGGTCGATCCCTCTTTTCTGACTGCGACTGGCGATGCCGCGGCGGCAGTGACGACGGCTCTGACCATGATTCGAGATGCCGGCGTCAAGCCGGATGCGATCAAGACTGTATTGGTTACCCACGCCCACGCCGATCATTTCGACCCTCGTTTGCTGGCAGAGTTGCCGCAGGCCCAAGCATATTGCCACCCTCAGGCACCGATCGACGGCTGTAAAGATTTTGACCCCGACCGCTTCGCCGGCAAGATTACCGCGCTTAATACCCCTGGTCACGGGGGACCGCATAGCAGTTATCTATTGGAGCTTGCCGAATTCGATCTGTCGATTTGCCTGGCCGGTGACCTGATTATGAGCCACGCGCATTATCTGGCGCGGCAGCATCCGCTTTCTTTCACCCAGCCGGAGCAAGGCCTGGCAAGTATCGAAGCAGTTCGAAAGGCGATGCTTCAGCGCGGCCGCCAGTACAACATGGTTTTTCCTGGGCATGACTTGCCCTTTTTCTTGCTAGACGAATAATGTAGATCGGTTTTGCCCAGAAAGGATTGCACCCATGTCCGGAATTAATCCCGCTGAAGTACACCCGCTGGCAGAATTGGTGACTCTCACCCCGGATTCGGTGGTTAGCCGAATCCTGCACAAGAACGGCGCTAGTAACATCACTTTGTTTGCTTTCGGGCAAGGGCAGGGCCTGTCCACCCACACGGCTCCCTTTGATGCCTTCGTGCTAGTGACCGAGGGCGAAGCCGTGGTCACCATCGCCGAACAAAAGCATTCGGTGGCTACCGGTCAATGCGTGCTGATGCCGGCCAACATTCCCCACTCGGTCCATGCGGCCAAAGACTTCAAAATGCTGCTGGTGATGTTGAAAGAGCAGAACTAAGCGAACCGGTTTTCATCGGGCAGCCTACCGATGTCCTTCTTCTTCCAAAAAGAGTAGAATATTCTAGATAAAGCTGCGCTGAGGAAGGAGATTTTCATGAATTGGAAATGGATGAGCATGGGTGTCTGGCTATTGTTCGTACTGAACGCTTGCTCGAGTGACAAAGCCGTAAGCGGTTTGTGCAACAGCGACCAGGATTGTCTGGATGATCAAACTTGCGTTGGCGGGGCTTGTCGCGATGCCTGTGTCGAGGACAGCGATTGTCCGGCTGGCCGGGAATGTCAGGACGGAGGCTGTGTGCAGCCATGTGTCTTCCCGGGCGATTGTCCGGTGGGCGAGGATTGTCTGGATGGCAGATGCGTTCCGGCCGCCTGCATTGATCTCGATGGTGACGGCTTCGGGGTTAATTGTGAAAATGGGGGCGATTGTGATGATGACGACCACACGATCTTCCCGGGTGCCGAGGAGTTGTGCGACGGCAAGGACAATGATTGTGACCAGGTGGCCGACAGTGGCCTGGTCTGTGGCGGCGATTGCTGCCTGGCCGGTGAGACTTGTCTCGACGACGCCTGTGTCTCTGATCTTGGTGACTGTGACGATGATGGTCAGTGCCAGCAAGACAGCTATTGCCACCTAGGTACCTGCATTCCTTATGGCACCGGTCCGCGCGGCGACACCAATCCCGAGTGTACGCGTCTGGTGGTAGCCGGCTTGTTCCAGCCTTCATTGCAATGCGAGTGGACTTCACCTGAAAACGGCGAATTTCCGGGCCACATCCAGGTGCTGGGCACTCCCACCGTGGCCGACTTCAACTTCAACGACGACCCGAGCGTGGTTCGGCCCTCGATCGTGTTCAACTCCTACGACGGCATCGATGGTGGCTCTGGTTTTTCGACCGACCAGGATGGCGTACTGCGCATTATCGATGGGGCGACTTGCGAGACTTTGTACTCGCTGGGGCCCTTTCTCAACGGTTGCAACCCGGTGGCCATCGGAGACCTCGACCTGGATGCCGATGGCCGGCCCGAGATTGTCGCCCACCGTAACACCGGCAGTGTCATCGCTTTCAAGTACCAGGCCGACTCGGCAACTTGGCAGGAACTCTGGGTAGGCCGGGATGGGGCCGGAACCGAACTGGTTTTTAGCGAGGGCGCAACCGGCTGGGGCGGGCCTTCGCTGGTGGATTTGAACGATGACGGTTTGCCCGAGATCCTCTCCGGCGGTCTGGTCTATAATTCCTTCGGCACTCTCATTGATGATAGTTTGGGATTGGGCTTCTCGTTTCGGGTGGGATTCCCGGTGGCTGCCGATATTGACGGCGATGGCCGGGTAGAGTTGGCCGATGGCGCCGGCCTCTGGGAGTTCGATGCGGCCCAAAATGTTTGGCAAGCCGAATGGACTGGAGGCAGCTCTGGATATACCGCGGTGGCCGACTTTGGCAGCTACGGTGCCGACCCGGCGGCCGATGACCGCAGCCAACTCGACGGCGTGGCCGAAGTTGCCGTGGTGGCCGCGGGCGAGGCTCGCATTGATACCGCCGACGGTCGCACCGTGTTCGGGCCGGTGGCCTTGCCTTCAAGCTCGGGTGGCGGGCCACCCACCATCGGCGATTTCGATGGAGATGGTCGGGCGGAATTGGCCGCGGCCGCCTCCGATTCCATGACCATCTTCGATCCCGACTGCACGGGGGCCGCCGCCGCCGATACCTGTCCTTCGCAGCGCAGTGACGGCATTCTCTGGACGCAACCCTCTCAGGATCACTCCTCCAATATCACCGGCTCGTCCTTGTTTGATTTTGAGGGGGACGGGGCGGTGGAAGCCGTTTACGCCGACGAGTGCTTTGTGCGGGTCTATCGCGGCACCGACGGCAAGGTGCTTTACTCTCAATGGCGTTCTTCTTGTACTTGGAACGAAAATCCTATTGTGGCCGACGTCGATGGTGATTTTGCCTCTGAACTGGTTGTGCCCTCCAACCAAAGCTGTGACACGGTTCCCATGGACATGGGCGGGTTGGCGTATGAGACCAGTCCGGCCGGCAATCCCATGGATCCACTCTTTGTGGGTTTGCCTTGCAAAGAAGATGCAGATTGCCAGAGCGCCTCTTGCGTCGAGGGCTATTGCCGGTGTTCCGGAGACGCCGATTGTCCGGTCGGCGGTTTTGTCTGTGCGCCGCCGCCGCCGGCCACCCCAGGCAGTGGCAACACTTG
>JAUVBB010000483.1 GCA_030591445.1 Deltaproteobacteria bacterium
AATTGCCTAGCCTGCGCTACCCCCTGCACCAAAGACACCGGCGGTCTCATCTGCCAAGGCAACGCCAACGACGGCTACCAATGCGGCTGCGATATTCTTTCCGACTGCGCCACCGACAAACTCTGCTGTGACCAAGCCTGCATCGCCCATGATTCCAACAACTGCACCGACTGCGCCGACACCTGCACCAACGCCGAAGGCGGCCTCACCTGCCTGGGCTCCGACCTTGATGGTTGGCACTGCGGCTGCACCGACGCAGGAAATCACTGCGATGCTGGCCAATTGTGCTGCAACGAACTATGTCAAACTCCTAACGACAACAGTTGCGAAGTCTGTGGTGTAGCCTGTGCCATGGGCACTGGTACCGGCGAAGTATGCAAACAACGCGCGGACTATAATTGGTACTGCGATTGCGACATCCACGCCGATTGCACCGACGATCACCTCTGCTGTACAGAAAGATGCATCGCCCGCACCGCCGACGATTGCACCGACTGCAATAACGGGTGCAACATTCTTGAAGGCGGACCCAACTGCACGAAGGAACCGATAATTAGTTGGGGGTGTACGTGTGTGAATACTGCAGACTGCACAGGTGATCATGATTTTTCGTTGTCAGAGTGTTTTCCGAGTTCCAAGCAATGTATTTGTGGGGTTCCTAGTCTCAATTGCACTGGCTCAATTAGTGATATGTGTTGCTTTGGTCAAACAGAAAAAGAATGCACAGATCTAAGAACCGCCGAGCTGAATTGCGGTATCTGCGGCCGTGTTTGCGATACCGGTAACGGAGAAACCTGTGGCGAGAGTGGATTTGATGGTGTGTGTAGCTGTGCCTCTGGTTCATGCCCGAATGCATTGGATGGGGCATGGTTCTGCAATAACAACCTTTGTGTTTGTACTGATCTGTATGGAGATGCGACCCCCGAACCCTGCCCGGCGGGGCAGTATTGTTGTAATGCGGATGGTTGCTGCCTTTCTGCTTGTGGGACGGGTGGTAATGTGTGTAGCGATGACTGTGTTGGAGTCGGTGTCTGGTGCCAATGGGGTTGTTGTGATGCATGTAATGATGAAAGCGAGTGCGGCCAGTACGCACCGTAGTTTCTGTAAGTCGCTTCGGTAGCGCAATTCTGAAACTTACGAAAATCGGGGGTTGGTCGTGATCAGAAGTATCCGCTTTGGTTTCAAGTCTTATGACTTTTTGCGCTGGGCGGAGTTGGGGGACGATCGCGGGCCGATCGAGTTTCGTGATTGGCATGATGCTTACGGCTTGCTGCTTGATTGCTTGTCGGACTCGATTGCCATGGGCACGCTGCGGGATGTTTTGTCGGAGAACGGGGATCTAGGGCGGCCCTTGTGGGATATGGACGATCATGAGGTGATCGAGGCGGTGGGGCGGCTTTTGGCGGTTGAGCGGCTGTATTTGGTGGAATGTGCGCCTTTCGACTATGACCAGGCCTTTCTGTTACCGGTGATTGAAAAGAAAGATGAGCCAGAACCGGAGGAGGAGGAAGCGGAGGAGGAGCCGACTGGTTGGATCGGGTTCAAGGTAGTGGAGGATGAAAGTGGAGCGCCGATCTCTGGTTTGCGCTTGCGGGCGACCTTCTCTGACGGGAGAACGCAAGCAGTGATCTCCCGGCTTGATGAGTTTCGGCTCATGGGGGTGGAAAATGGGGATTGTGAGCTTGACTGTGAGTTCGGCGAAGCAAGTTTGGGTGATACCTTGGCCTTTGTCAAAGTGGGCGAGCAAGCCTCGGGTGAAGAAGAACCGGTGCGGATCACTGGTGAGACCAAGACTCAATATTCACCGCGGGGCAAGTTTATTGCCCAGGCAGAAGCCCACAAAGCAAAAAGCGGGGAGACATTGGCCGAGCTGGCGCAAAAAGTTGGCATGGACGCGTTGGCCCTTGCCCGGTTTAATTGGGGTACACGGGATGAGCAGGAACTCGAAAAGCACTTGGAAGTGTTTGCTGGCTGTAGCAAACAAGATCAAGACGGCAAGCTGATCTTTGATGACAGCGACGAGCCGGGCATTGTCTATCTGCCAAGCGCTTGGCGCCACGAGGGTCTAGCAACCGACGGAGTGCATACAATACGGGTCAGAAGACTGCGCCCGCTGGTAAGCATGTATTGCCAGATAGACACCGACGACCCCGAAACCCAGGATGACAAGATTACCCTGGAGACGGTCGATGGTGGCTGGAGTCATGTCATTGAGATAAAGGACCTGGAAGAAATCGAGCCTGATTGGGTCAAGCTGATCTTTCCCTTGCCGCCGCCGGGTCCAAAGTGCAACCTGATTCAGGATCCCGGCAAAGAAGGCCAGGCCAGCTATATTTTTCAAAACGAAGCCCAAAGCGTGCTGTTCGAAGCCCTGCCTCACTATTTGGACGAAACTGAGGAAGATGAAGAGGAAGCAAATCAATGATGAATCAAGTCAAGGTTGCGCTACTGTGCCTGTTTGCGACGCTTGTCGTTTTTTCCTGCCAGAAACAGAATCAAGAAAAAGAACGCAAGCAAGCACGGCAAGAAGAACAACCCGCCGAGCCGCAGCCCCTTAAGCTAGGCGTGGATTTTCACGAAGAAGTTTTCGGCGACCCCGTGATCTTCAACGCCCCCCGCCTGCAGTTCTGGTGGGAGCCGCCCGGAACCAAGCGCTATTCTGCCTGGACCATACGCCTCGACGGCAGCGATCTAAGAAGAACGGCGGATGAGAAATTTATTTATGTGGCCGATGAAAACATGATTGAAGATCCGGCCCGCTCGCCAGATAGCCGCTACATCGTATTTTATATTGATACCGCCGAACGGGTGTTGCTTGATCTCAAGAAAAGAGAAAGAAAAGTAATTGCCAAAGGCGGTGGCAGCCCGAGCTTCCAGTGGTTGCCGGACAGCTCGGGAATCTTGTTCTACCTCGACGGAGACCTAGTCAAGTATGAATTGGCCACCGGCAAGATCAGCGTCCAGCCAGAAATCGTATCATACGACTTTTACCTGCTTTCCGAGAAGAATCAAATAGCCGCCATCCGAGCGGGCCGAGTAGAGTTCTATAGCTGGGAGGCAAAGTTGCTCAGGGCTGTGGATATCGGCCGAAATTTCAGTTTTGCTCGTTACAGTGGAACCATAAGTAGGGATGGTAGCCTCTTCGTGATTATGGGCTCTGTGTATCGTATTGGAGAAAAAGCAGAATTGATTTTCGATGGGGATAAACTATCACCTACAATACGCCTAAACGATCCTATATTTGGTCCGAAAAACAAGAAGATTTACCACACTACCGGCGACCACCTGCATGAATTCGACATGTTGACTCAAAAAGACAAAGAAATAAAAAGATTACCTGGCGGCAGAGCCCGTTGGCCTTCACTCATTAACGATGATGGGAGCAGGCAGAATGAGTAACTGGGCGGGGTTTGAGTACCTTTTTACAGGTTACCTCTTGCCGAAAGGCGATGACCTTGCTCTGGCGAAAGGAGAGCGCCTCGATCCGGTAAAAGATCAAATTCTATTCGCTCGTGCGCCACGCAAGAAAGACAAAAAAGATTCGTTAAGTGTTTTCATGACTGATGATTCAGGATTGATGTATCACCTGGATCCTCCTTTTGGTCATGGTTATCGTGTGCGTTCAGCGGCTCAGAAGATGCAGTTGCAGATTGTGCCTGCCGACATGATTCATCATGCGTTTGCGATCCACGGCAAGAACTGGGCGCGGAATCTTGCTGATGCGCTAAGCCTGGCCTCTAGAACCGATGTCTTGCGCTGGAAAATTTTCGGACATCAACTGCGCGAGCCCATCGAAGATGATGGAAAGAAGTATAAGCAATTGTTCAACAAGTTGAAAAAGAACAAGAAGGCTTTCATTTTTGGAGGAGTGCTGCTCAAGACCCGTGCCATCGTCTTTTTGCTTTCTGAAAAGTTCAAGAAATCTAGAATTGAGGTTTGGCTGCCAGGACACGATCCCGCCAACGGTGATAAAAGGGATGAAGAAGTGTATCCAACCCTTTCCGAAGGCTTGTTTTGCGCTATTTTGCGCGGAGGAAGACAGAAGCTGAAAGAAGGGATCTATACCTTTCGTGTAACAGAAGCCCATACCGCCATACCTGACACTTACTGCCGGTCACGGGCTATTCGCTTGGACAATGCCTATACCTTGAAGCAAACCGTCAAGTTCCAGATCAGGAATGTGGCCGGTGAATTCGATATTGTCATTGCCGATCCGATTTCGGTGGAAGAGAGTTTTTTGCAGCAGTTTCCGAGCTTATATGATCATTTGATTCAATCGGGCAGTCAAAAGGCGGCCGAGCCGGTGTTGGATCAGGGGGAAGATTTTGGCGAGATTCCTTCGCCTTTGCATTCTTGGGTCAAGAACCTTTCTTGGACCCGTGCTCGGGCCAAAGGAGCGGTCAATATCCTCAAGGCCGACTCCAGCAACGAGTTTTTCTACCAGTTGGGCAAGACGCTGTATTTGACGACGCGCAAGGAAGAAGGCGCCTCGGATGCGGCGCGGAGTGCCTTGGAGTTGGGGTTTGGCTTGAAGAAGTCTACCGAGCAATGGGCGAAGGTAAAGAGGGCATGGCTGAAGAAGGTGACGCGTGATCAGTTGAATGTGAGCAAGAAACTTTGGGGAGATCTTGCCTCATCGTTGCAGACGACCAAATACTGGCAATACGACGATGCCATTGATTTGCTGAAGAAAAAGTATGGGACGGCGCCCTTTGTGGCCAAGTTGGATGGGCTTTCGGCGGAACAGAAAAAGGTGTTTGAAAAGATTGTGGCGCAGGGGCGCAGACCGCGGGCGCAGAAGATTGTGGCGGGCAAAATTGTGGAGAAGGGTTTTGCGGCTTTGGCAACGGCGGAAAGTTTCTTGGAGCTGGGCTTTTCGGTAATGGATGTGGTGGCGGCCAAGGACAAGGTCGATGCTAATCAGGGCTACTTTGACGATGTCTGCCGGGAATATAGTGAAAAGATAGGGGCTTGTGCCTGTCGGGAGGGCTTGGGTTTATTGGAGAAGTACCGGGGGGCGACGGTGGCCGGGCAGATGGAGGTGGAGGAAAAAGCGGCCGAGGCCATGAACCAGGCGGTCGATACTGCCCTGGGGGTATTGC
>JAUVBB010000480.1 GCA_030591445.1 Deltaproteobacteria bacterium
ATGTTGATGTACCACTCGTCGACCATGCGGTAGAGCACCGGGGTCGCACAGCGCCAGCAGTGGGCATAACGGTGGGGATAGTTCTCCCTGGCCATTAAGATTTCCTTGGCCTCCAGGTTCTTGGCTATTTCTTTGCCCAGCTCAGGGGCGCTCTTGCCCTCGAAGGGGCCGAACCCCTTGATGAAATGTCCGCCTTCGTCCAGGGGCGAGATGGCGACTAAATCCAGCTCTTGGGAAAGCCCGAAATCTTCCTTGCCGCAGCCGGGGGCGATATGAACGATGCCGGTACCTTCCGTGCCCGTGACCTCTTGCCAAGGGATGATGCGATGACAGCTGGTGCCGGTGGCATCGGCCAGCTTGGCGTTCGGGTGGGGGTAGCCGCCCTTCTCGTTTTGCGCCGGCAGTTCATCGAAGGGTCCGTCGTACTCCCAGCCGATCATGTCTTTGCCCAGCAGGCTGCCGATCACGGTGGCCTCACCGTGCGATTTGAGGAGTGCCGGCAAGCTCTTGAGCTTAATGGTTTTTTTCTTCTTGCCCTTGGCGGTTTCCTCTTCCTTGATGATTTGGCGCTGTCCTTCCCAGTTTTCCGCACCGACATAATAGGTCCAGTCGCCAATCTTGATCTGGTGGTATTTCATCTCCGGATGGACAGCAGCGGCTACATTAGAGGTCAGGGTCCAGGGCGTGGTGGTCCAGACCAGCAGTGCTTCTCGTTCCCGGCCCCGCAAGGAAAAGCGCACGAACACCGATAGGTGCTCGACCCATTTATAGCCCTCATGCATCTCCATGGTGGACAGACCCACGCCGCAGCGCGGACACCAGGGCATGGAGTCGAAGTCTTTGTAAATATAGCCGCGATCATGGCATTTCTTCAGGAAATTCCAAATGGTATAGTTGTTGTTGTCCGACATGGTGAAGTAGGAATCTTCCCAGTCCATCCAATAGCCTAAGCGAATGGATTGTTCGGTCTGCACCTGCGAATACTTCTCTACCCGTTGCTTGCACTCTTCCACAAATCGATCCACGCCGTATTCTTCGATGTCTTTTTTGCTCTTGAAGCCGTGCTCTTTTTCAACCTCAACTTCTACCCACAGGCCCTGGCAGTCGAAACCGTTTTGGTAACGAAGTTTGCGGCCGCACATGGCGTGGTAGCGCTGGTACATGTCTTTGAGCGAGCGGCCCCAGGCATGATGGACGCCCATGGGATTGTTGGCAGTAATCGGGCCATCGAGAAAACTCCATATGGGCTTATCCTCATTCTGGGCGCGCAGCAGGGCAAAGGCCTGGGTTTCGTCCCAAAAGGCCAGGATTTTTCTTTCGATTTCTTTGAGTACCGGGAACTTGTCTACTGGTTTGTACATTGTTTGGTAACTCCTTCCGGGTCGCATTGTCTACAGATCGACCCCTGGTGTCCAGCACGGATTGACGTTTTTTGGTTCTGCCTCTAGTATGTGCGAGCGGAGGATACAGATGTTGCGTACCAGAATGATGATTTTGTTTGCTTTGCTGGTCTTGGTTTCGTTTAGCGCTCCCCGGGCGGAGGCAGACGAGTCCAGCATGGAGGCACAGCTGGATTACGGCGATGCCTGGGCCGAACTCGGCAATTGGCGACGCGCGCTCAAGCATTATCGGCAGGCACAAAGGAAAAACCCGAAGCAACTCTCGGTGAAAATCCGCGTGATTCGTGCTTTGTCCCGCTTGGGCCGGCCGGTACAGGCCCGCAAACTGATCCAATCGGTCCAAATCGACAAGATTAGCAACCCGCTTTGGGCTGCTGAGCTGGGGACTCTCTGGCTGCAATTGAAAAACGCGAAACAGTCGTGCCGCTATTACGACCATGCCGCCCAGTTGGATTCAGACTTGCCCCGGGCTATCTACGGCCGGGCCCGCTGCCGGCAAGAGCTGTTTTCCCGTTCTGGTGACCAAGAATTCAAGAGTCGATCGGTTCATTTCTTCCGCTCTTATCTCAAGCGTTACCCCGGGCACATCCGCGCCCATTCCGCCCGCGAAGCTTTAGATGAACTTAGCCTGGGTAAGGCCGGCCGTCAGCTGGCCGACGCGCGCAAGGCCTTTGCCCAAGGAGATTTCAAGCGCAGTGAAAAGCTGTTGCGCCAGATTACCAAAAACACGAAAGACGCCGAGTTAGCCCATTATCTGCTGGGCCAGGTACTCATCAATACCAACCCGGGCAACGCGGCCGAAGCCCGCAAACAGTGGCAGTTGGCGCCCTCCTTGGCTCCGGCCTGGTGGCAGCGGGGCCTGCTGGCATTCGAGCAAGATGACAGTATCGAGGCCCAAAAGCTGTGTCAGCGTGCGGTACAAATCGACCCGGCTTTTGCGCCTGCCTATTATACCTTGGGCATGATTGGGCAAGAACTAGCCAGTTACCCGGATTCTGCCCAACAACAGCACATTGCCGGCGCGAAAATTGCTTTTCAAAAAGTGACCGAACTGGTGCCGCAAACGGCCTTGGCTCAGCGGGCCACCGCCAAATTGCAGGTTCTGGACGGAGAGCTGCCAGACCTGGCCGAGGGAGAGATCCTTGACCCGGCCGCCGAAATCAAGCTGGGTCAGATCTTGGCCGATAGAATTGAGAAACGCCTGGGCCTGGTCGAAGACATCCAGCTCCAGACCCGATTACAGAAAATCTTACAACGCCTGCTGGCCCATGCCGAGCTGCAACCCGGTTCTCGTCCTTATCGGGTTCGCGTGCTCAAAGTCGACGGCATCAATGCCCTGGGGCTGGCGGGTGGCACCATTTTCTTGTACCAGGGTTTGGTTCGCTTTATTCAGCGCGAGATGGGCGACAAAGACGATGTGCTGGCAGCCGTGATTGCCCACGAGTTGGTGCATGTGACCCGGCGGCACGGAGTCGAGGCGCTACGCCTCAAGGGCGGCCTGAACATGTTGGCCCCCGAGCGGGAAATAGATGTGCGGAGACTGCGGCAACTGCAAGACGGCATCCATCGCCGAAACGAGTACGAGGCTGATCAGCTCGGTTGCCTGTATGCTTACCGGGCTGGTTACGACCCCACCGCCGCTTATCGGTTCCACCGGCAGATGACTGCCCGTGGGCATGAAATCCCAGATAGTTCCGAACATCCGTCCCATCATCTGCGCGCGGAACGAATGAAAGAGTATCTGCTGGGCTTGCGCCGCCGTTCTCGGAACTTTGATCTGGGCCTTGAAGAGCTTAGCCAATCTCATTTTGAATTGGCGCGGCGCCACTTAGAGATTTACCTGGGCTTGTTTCCCGGCAGTTTGGCGGCCCGTAACAACCTGGGCGTGGCTCTTTTCCGACAAGCCTTGCAGAAGAACCATAAAAACCATCCTTACAAGCTCAGCAACGATATCGATCCCCGCCGTTGTGCCCGACCCATCCGCTTTCGTTCTGCCGGTGACGAAAGCAAACAGAGATTTGTCGCCCAACGCCTCTTAATGCTGGAGGCCGCAGAGATCTTTCGTTCGGTCAATCAGCAAGAGCCGAAATATGCCCCAGCGGTGACCAACCTGGCCGCTGCCTGGCTGGTTTTAGACCAATCGGAACGGGCCCAGGCCCAATTCAAGCGCGCCATCGAACTGCAGCCGAACTCGGCCGCGGCCAGCAGCAACTTGGCAGTTGCTAAATTGCTATCAGGTGACACCCAAAGCGGCATCAGCTTGCTTCAGCAAGTCATTCACGATCATCCTGATTTTGCCGATGCCCGCTACAACCTGGGCCGCGCCCTGCAGGAGCAAGGAAAGAAGACCGAAGCGCTCGCCGCCTACCGCGCCTATCTGCTCCAAGATCCCCAGTCCGGCTGGGCCCAAGCCGCCCGCGGTTGGATGGCGCAACTCGATCAATAGAAATATCGCTGAATCTATTTGAATCAGGCCAGAATGCGTTTGCGGAGGTACAAGATCTGCAGGGCGTAGCTTATTTTCTTGGCAAAAACAGAGTAGGGGTCGGCCACATCGGCGACTTCACCGTGTTTGACGCCGGTGGCCAGGACCACGCCCACGGGGCGGCTGTTGACCAGGATGGGCAGGCACAAGGCACCCTGGTTTACGGGGAATTTTAGGGATTGAAAGACCCATTGGTCGATTTTTGACGCGGGTGGTTTGCCGAAGTGGGTGGTCAGATCTTCACACACTTGTTTGAACAGGGCGCTGTCGGACATGGGAAAGGATATCTTGCGCAGCTCTTCGTCGTCTACCTGGGCGCCGAGTTGGCTCCAGCCCACCACCGTATTGCCGCGAAGCACAAAGAGGGCCAGGCTATCGAAATCGGTACTGACGAATTTCTTGATGATGGAAAAGACGTCGATCTGCTCTTCGACGGCAGCCAGATCTAGGCTGGCTTGTTGCAAGGTGTAGCCTTTCTCTGCGTAGTCTTTGCGCTCCGTGTCCAGAAAATCTGAGCGATCTTGCACTTTCACCGCGCCCGAGCCGGGGCTTGCGGTACCGCCGCTGTCTACCGATTGCACAATGGCAAACTCGGATTCGGAGGCCCCGGATAACTTCAGATAGCGGGTGGCACGGGCTACGCCATAGTACTTCTCGATGGCATAGGTGATGAGGATCTCTGGAGAAACCACCGGTTCGATCTTCAGGCCGGTGGCAAAAGAGAGCTCGTCGATGGCCTTGAGATTGGTCGGGTCGGCCATGGCCAGGCGCAAGACGCGCTTGTCCGCGCTCAGCGGCACCACTTTGTGTGCTTCGACCACCGAGGCCGGCACCAGGGAGAGCAGATAGTCGTCTAGTTCGCCAAATTCGCTGGCATCCGCACAGGGAATGCCAAGCTGTTTGCTCAGAACCTTGGCTACTTCAATCTCACTGACATAGCCAAGCTCCACCAGATTGGTTCCCAGCCGCCCGCCAAATATTTCCTGGGCGCGCAAGGCTTCGTCGAGTTGACCTTGGGTGATCAATCCACTGCTGACCAGCATATCCCCGATTCTAATTGCCATAGACTCCCTCCTGATAGGTCAGAGCCTAACACGAGGGGTTACGGAAGTCGAAATCCGTCCTGAAAAGTTCACAGTCTGTATTTTTGATAATCAAAATAAAGATGTCATCCCCGAAATGTTTCTGTCGGGGACCCATAAGTGACTGTATTTCTTCCGTTCCTGGGTCCCCGACAGAAACGTCTCGGGGATGACGGAAATTTTATTCAAGCATCAGAG
>JAUVBB010000059.1 GCA_030591445.1 Deltaproteobacteria bacterium
GTCGGTGATGACCCGGAGGGAGATGTCGTGGTTCTCGTTTTGGCCATAGCTCTTGCCGGCCAGTTCGCCCATGCGTTGCAACAAGGGCGTGAAGAGATCGGTCTCGTAGTTGGTGCTCACACCCTGGGCCAGGGAACACAGACGTTCCAGGCCCATGCCGGTGTCGATCGAGGGCGCCGGCAAGGGAGTCAGTTTTCCCTGGGCATCGCGTTCGTACTGCATGAATACCAGGTTCCATATTTCCAAGTAGCGATCGCACTCGCAGGAGATGCCGGCGCAGGGGCCCGGCTGATCACAAGCGACGACGTCGCTCTGGTCATAATGAATTTCCGAGCATGGCCCGCAAGGCCCGATATCGCCCATGGCCCAGAAATTGTCCTTCTTGCCAAAGCGCAGGATTTTGTCTTCGGCGACACCCACCTCGCTATGCCAGAGTTGGGCGGCCTCTTCATCAGCGGGCAGACCGTCGGCCTCATCGCCGCCGAATACCGTGACCCATAGTTTTTCGGGGGGCAGGCCCATCTGGTCGACCAAAAATTCCCAGCCATAGCGGATGGCTTCGGCCTTGAAGTAGTCGCCAAAGGAGAAGTTGCCCAGCATCTCGAAAAAGGTATTGTGGCGGGCAGTGCGGCCGACGTTTTCCAGGTCATTGTGCTTTCCGCCCGCGCGTACACATTTTTGGCTGGAGGTGGCTCGCTGAAAATCGCGGGTCTCTTTACCGGTGAACACGTTCTTGAACTGGACCATGCCAGCATTGGTGAAAAGCAGGGTGGGGTCGTTCGGGGGCACCAAGGGGTAGCTCGCGCAGACCTGATGATCGTGTTCTTTGAAGTACTGTAAGAATTCTGCCCGTATGGTTTGAGACGACTTGAATTTCATGGTTTCTCCGCGTTGGTTACGACCGGCGAAATTAACACCCGGTCCTCTGCCTGTCAATCTCAAGCTTTCCAAAGGGCGCGGAAGCGGGTGCCGGCCAGGCCGCAGATAGCGCCTAAGACTCCGATGCCCAGGTAAATCTTATCCATACCGATCCAGCCCGAGACCAGACCAGTGATAACCATGCTGAGGGCAGTAAAGCCGACCACCGCCACGTTGACCAGCGCAAAAATTCGCCCGCGGCGCTGGTCACCGACAATTTGGTGGATCAGGGTTGCGCGCGGCACGGTGATAAGTGGCACGGTCAGGCCGTGGATGAACATGGCCACGGCCGCGATGCCCAGAGATTTGATGAAAAAGAAGGGGATGAAGGTGGCACCATCTAGAAACATGCCCATTACAATCATTTTTCCCTTGGGCCAGTTGCGGCCCCACATGCCGATGACCAGGCTGGAGGAGATCATGCCGGCGAAGAATATTCCAGTCAGTAGGGAATAGGCGCCCACTCCGTGACCGAGAACTTCCCGGACATAGACCGGAACGCCGAAGATGGCCGGGCCCATGATAATCAGATTGTCCAAGCCGGTAATGATTAATAAGCCACGCAGGCGCAGGTCATGCCAGGCCAGGCGCAGCCCTTCCCTGATTTCGGCCGAGGTGCCGCCGGCGGCCGGAGGGATTTGGGGCAGGGCGAAAGGTCCGGCCTCCATATGTGGGGAAAGAGTTTTTGGCACCCGAATGAACAGCAAGGTGCCCATGCTGAGCACAAAAGTGCCGGCATCGATAGTGAACAGTCCGACGGTACCGACCAGGCCGACCAAAATACCGGCGGCGGTGGGACCGGCCAGAAACGCGATTTGGGCGGTCATCTGTACCAAGGAATTGGCGCGGTTCAAGCGCTTCGGATCGACCAGATGGGGCAGCAAGGCATCCCGCGCCGGATTGAAGAAGGCGGCCCCGGAGGCGAGGCCAAAGGCCACCAAAGCCAGCACCCATCCGGAAAGCATCCCCCAATGGTGCAGAATGGGTACCATGGCGACGACCAGAGCCTGGATGGCGGCGCAAAAGATCATTAGTTTACGGCGGTCTACGCGGTCGACCACCACGCCGGCAAAGAGAGAAAGCAAGATGGCGGGCAAGAAACCCGCCGCCGCGATGGCACTAGCTATGGCATTTGATGAAGTGATTTCCAGCGCCAGCCAAAGCAGTCCGATGTGGAAAACAGAATCTCCGAACTGGGTGATCAGCTGGCCGGTACAAAGCAGGCCGAAGTTAGCCCATGGGGGTCTGGTGACCTTCATGGGTGGTCTTCTACGGGATTCTACAGATGGGGTCCGGCAGCGGCGGCGGTGCTTGCCGGTGCGGATTCTTTTTTGGGGGCAGGAGTGGGCTTGGCATCGCTCTTGTTGTCCTTGGTCTTCTTGGTGTCGGTGCCACTTGCTTTTTCAGTCTTCTTCTCGTGGGTGTCCTTGTTTCCATTGGATCCCGGCTTGGCATAATCGGTTACGTACCAACCGGTACCTTTGAGATGAAAGGAACACTCGGAGATCAACTTGTGCAGGCTTCCCCCGCATTTTTTACATTTTTTTAGCGGTTTGTCGGAAAAACCCTGGATGGCGTCAAATTCATCTCCACATTTTTTGCACTGATATTCATAGATTGGCAAGGTACTACTCCTCCTGTTTCGACTTTAAGCTGTGGAAACATATGTCTTTTGTGACGGAATGTCAAGGAGGGTGTTATTGGCAACTTATTCTTGATCGTGGGTGCCGGCGGGTTCCTCTTCGTCTCTGGTTTTCATCTTTTTCACCCAAGATTTCGCCAGCTTACCGGATTTGCCGCGGCTTCTGGCCTTTTTGTAGATATAGCGATAGAAACCGGCCTTTTTTTCGCCATGAATGGCGCCGACTACGATGTTGGCTACGGGATCTTCTTCGTAGGGGATTTTGGTCTTCAGGGCGGCGGTCAAGATGAAAGCGGGCTTCTTGTTGGCCAGAGCCACTACTGGATCCACATACTCGGAACGAGCGCCGCCTTCTATGTTATGGCAACCGCGGTAAACTTTAATGGTCGCCGCTGGACTATCCGAGCTAGCGGCGCACTCGCAAAGACCGGTCAATAGCTTCCGGAAACTGTCCGAGTCTGAATCGTAGAGTTCTTTTTGGGAGTCGGCGTCGATAGGGAAGGTTTGGGCAAAGGACTCACAGGCAGCGCCGGCCTTCCAGGCGGCATAGCCAAGGGCGGTCTTGGCCCAGACTTTTTTCTCTTTGGCCAATAGATTGGCGATAACCGCGCTGTCTTTGGTGTCGGCCAAGCCGAGTGCTGCTTGCACCCGGTCATTAACGCTGGATTGTGGGTCTTGAAAAATGGAGAGAAAGGACAACATCGAGGCTTGCGCTGACGGCATGTGGCCGTCGAGGTTCAGCTCTTTTTCGAAATCGCCGAAGGCCGCATCGACATCATCGATTTTCCAGCCGTCGGAACTCTGCACAAAGGGAATGGCGCCCTTGCCGGCCGAGGTTTTTACAATTAGCACGCGCACCTTGCCGGGCGCCCGGGCCCCTTTTATCTTTACCTTGTCGAGTTCGCCGGCGGCAGCGGAACTGATAAATGGTTTGGCTTTGGCCGCGAAATCGGCCGGCGAGATCTTGGTCAAGATTGCATGACTGAAATGGCGCAGCAGCACATTGGGATCTTGTGCCTTTTTGGCTTCGGCAACCAGGGCATGATAGCGCTGGGTGAGCGCTTCGACTTCTTGGGTGCTGGCTTTGGGCAGGCGTTCGTATTTACTCTGGCAGGCCGTTACCAGAAAAATCGAAATGCCAAGAATGGAAATGATTTGCTTTTTGTACATGATCGCCCCTCCGGGAATGCATCTGGGTTCGGGCTGTTGTTATTCCTTTAGCTCGCGCAGAAAATCCTCTTTGGTGATGAGCCCTTTTTTTGCCATGGAGCGCATCAACGCCCAAAAATACTTCTCCAGCTTTTGAATCGATTCGATTTCGGATGTTTGTACTTCCTCCAGGTAGTCTTTCATTGCTTCTTCCGAGCTGACGCTCGGAGCCGGTTGCTTGGCTATCCTCTTGGCCCGCCGTTGCTTGATCCGGGCCACCTCATCTTTAACGGCCGCCGGCCCATCTGGCGGCAACTCGTCCATCAAGTCCATGACGTGTTCGGATTGGGTGTAGGTGGCGGTGTCAACCGCTTCTATGTCCCCACCCGGGCGGACCAACTCCATGCGAGCCGATTTACGAACGTCCTTGCCGTGCGTGACCAAAGGTCGGATGACGGTGTTCTGTCCGCGGTAATGCTTGCGAATGGCAGAGTTGATGGCTGATATCATGGCCAGGACCGGGCGAATCTTGCAGCCGGTAGTGAACTCGATTTCATCAATCACCGACATATTCAGCGGGTCGGCCATGGCTACCACCAAGGTGCGTGATTGCCCTTTTTGCTCGATGCCGATGGGGATTAAGTCGTTGTTATCGCAAGTTTGCATGGGCACCAAACGCAGGGCGTCCTGATCGAAATCTATCGCGGCCAGGTCAATGGTCGGCAAGCCCATGACCTCGCCCAATACTTTTACCAGCATACCTTCGGTGACAAAACCCTTGGCCACCAGCGCCACCCCGAGCCGATGTCCCCACTGGCGTTGGTACGCCAAAGCAGCATTCAACTGGTGCTGATCGATCAAACCCCGATCAATAAAGATCTCGCCCAACTTCTTGCGTACCATGTGTTTTCCCTTGGAAGTCCAACACCTTTCATGCTAGCAGAGGGCCAAGAAACGGTCAAGAATCTGAACAGTCTACAGGGCCCAGGCGGTAAAGGTGGCTCCCAGTCCGCCGGCGGGCAGGGCTGCCGGGGCAAGCAAAAATTGAACGCTTTGGGTGTCATCCGACCGGCTGGTTGACTTGGCGACGGCCCTCTGGTGTAGGTAGGGGACGAGCAGACCGATACCGACGCCCAGCGCCGCGCCCGCGGTTACGTCGGACCAAAAGTGATAACCCGATTCGGTGCGCATGACGCCGACGGTGGTGGCCATGGCGTAGGTTCCCAGATACATGGGAATCACCCAAGGGCTGTGCGGATGGCGTTGGGAAAAGAGGCGGGAGTAGGCGGTGGCCATGGCAAAAGCATTGGCGGTATGGCCGGAGGGAAACGACAGGGCCGAATTGGCCGAAAGCCGCGTTTCTTCATCGATGCTGTCGTCATATACCATCGGTCGTGGCCGCCGAAAGGTAAAATTCAGGAGATTGCTGGCCGCCGAGGTGATGGCGGCGACTTCGCCCAGCACCAGCGCATCCCGGCCGTAGCCGCCCCAACCGTCGGCTGGATCAGAGACCCAAACATCGAGGGCGTCGCCCAGAAAAGGCAGGGCGACCGCGGCCACCAAGCCCATATCGGAGATAGTCTTGGCGGTTGGGGAATGGTTGCCGATCACGGTTCGATCGATGAAATTCACATTGCTGCTGTCGCAAGCGTGACCACAAGAGGGGGTCAGGAATTCATTGGCCAGAAGCCGAGGCATGCCCACCGTGAGCATGGAACCGACAATGATACCGATATCCAGGGGAACATTGACCACGAATGGGCTCTGGTTGGCATCAGCTTCTTCTTCGTCGGCCCAAGGGGTGGCGGCCCAAAAAGTCGAAAGCATCAGCCATAGAAGCACAGAATTTTTCATGAACTTAGAAAACACGATTTGGCCCGCCAATCAAGGTTGAAATCATCTTTGTGGCTGATTGACCGGCATGGTCAAAGGTGGCATGTTCTCGACGGGAGGTGGTTGTCATGTTGGAGACCCTGCTGGCACTGGCGGTGGGATTGCTGCTTACGATTCTGATACTGCAGATCTTTTTTCTGCTGCGGGAGAAGAATACCGGGCTTCGCGAAGAATTGGCCAAGCAGTCTCGCCAATTGCGGGAAGAAGTGGGTGGCTCTACCAAAGCGGTGGGCGATACGTTGGTCAAGACCCTGGGCGAGATGTCCGCGGGCCAGGACCGTCAGCTCGATGCTCTGCGCAAGGTGCTGTCAGAAAAACTAAGCCGTTTGCAAGAAGACAATGCCGCCCAACTGGAAAAGATGCGGAAGACAGTCGATGAGAAACTGCAAGGGACTTTGGAAAGACGGCTGGGCGAGTCTTTTCGTCTGGTCAGCGAACGTCTCGAGCAGGTCTACCAAGGACTGGGGGAGATGAAAACCTTGGCCAGCGGAGTGGGGGACCTGAAAAAAGTATTGTCCAATGTGAAGGTTCGCGGCAATTGGGGAGAAATTCAACTGGGCTCACTGCTCGAACAAGTCTTGAGTCCCGGCCAGTTCGAGAAAAATGTGGCCGTGCGCAAAGACAGCAACGAGCGAGTGGAGTTTGCCATCAAGCTGCCCGGCCGTGATGATAGCGACGAGGTGGTTTGGCTGCCCATCGATGCCAAGTTTCCCAAAGAGGATTACGATCGCCTGATCGATGCTGCCGAAAAGGCCGATTCGGATGGTGTCGAAGAGGCGGGCAAGCAGTTGGAGCAAAGAATCAAGAGCTCGGCCAAGGACATATGTCAGAAATATCTGCATCCGCCGGCAACTACGGATTTTGGCATTATGTTTCTGCCTTCCGAGGGTCTGTACGCCGAGGTGCTGCGCCGACCGGGGCTGATCGATACGCTGCAAAGAGAGTATCGGGTGAATGTGGCCGGGCCGACGACTCTGGCGGCCCTGCTCAACAGTTTGCAGATGGGTTTTCGCACCCTGGCCATCCAGAAACGTTCCAGCGATGTGTGGCTGGTCCTGGGTGCGGTCAAAGCCGAGTTTGGCAAATTTGGCGACGTGATAGACAAGATGAAAAAGAAACTCAGCGAGGCGAGCAATGTGATGGAGGATGCTTCCCGGCGCAGCCGAGCCATCGAGCGTAAGCTGCGCGAGGTCGAACAGTTGCCCACCGACGAGGCGCAGGACTTGCCTGGGCTGGATTCCTCCTCGTGATTATGCGATAAACGGGGAAATGGCTGGTAGCTTTTTGCATCCGTCTTTGGAGGCTTATCGGTGGCGAATCTGTTCTGGTTTATTGTTCTGATTGGTATTTTGATATTTGCTCATGAGAGTGGGCATTTTCTGTTTGCCAAACTTTTTCGGGTCAAGGTCCTGACCTTTAGTCTGGGCTTTGGTACTCCCATTCGGCTGGGCCGTTTCAAGTTAAGTTTTCGGCGGGGAGAGACCGAATACCGGCTGGCCTGGTTTCCCATGGGTGGTTTTGTCCGCATGCTGGGCGAGGATCCCACCGAAGAGATTGCTGCCGAGGAACAGGCGCGGTCCTTTCCCTACCAGAAACCCTGGAAACGATTTCTCATTATTTTTGCTGGGCCCATGTTCAGCATCTTGCTGGCGGTACCGATTTTCTTTATCTATCACGTGTTGCAGGATAAAGCTCCGGCGTCGGTCATCGGTCGGGTGGTGCCGGGTTCGCCGGCCGCGGTGGCTGGACTTCATCCCGAAGATCGCGTGCTTGCCATCGACGGGCGTTCGATTCGGACCTGGGAAGAGATCGACACCGGTATTCAGGATGCCGAGGGAGAAAGCATTGAGCTGGCAGTCGATCGAAATGGTCAAGGGCTAAACTTTACCGTTTCCTCAGAGCCGGAGTTCGATGATACCGGTCTGGAGCTTGAGGGCAAACGCTGGGACATTGGCCTGCGCTTCCGGCGGCAGGGGAAACTGGTGGGGGTCGTCTCGCCCGATTCTCCGGCCCATCGTGCTGGTTTGCGCAGCTGGGACGGCGTGTTGACTTTGGCCGGGATACCAGTCCGGGGTTGGCGGGACATCCGACACATTCTTGAAAACAACGGCGGCCACTTGCTTCCGGTCAGCGCGCTTCGCCTGACCACCGCCAAGGCCGGAGCCGTCACCTTGGAGGTGCCGCGCATTGTCGATACTTTGCTGGTACCCGCGGCGCAAGAGAAGCGGCCGGAAGGCGTTATGGCATTTGGCGACGGCTATTTTGGTCTGGAGCCGATTGATCTCTACATCAACACGGTAGAAGAAGAAAAGCCGGCCGACAAGATAGGGATTGAACCCGGAGACAAGATAGTGGCCATGGCCGGAGAGACTATCTTTAGCTGGGACCAGTTTACCAGCAGTTTGATTAGCAACCAAGACCAGCCAATCGAGCTGAAAGTCAGGCGCGGAAGCAAGCTCATGCGTTTTGTGTTCGAGCCGGAGATGTTAACCCAAACTACCGAGTTCAAGCAGAAAATTCGAAAGCTGGGTCTGGGCGTAGGTTATGTGAACAACATAGCCAATGGTGAGTTTATCGATCGGCCCCAACGATTCAGGCACGCGGTGAAGATGGCGTTTGTCGACACCGGCGGGGCGATGGCCAAAAATGTGATGGGTTTTGTGCGCATTTTCGAAGGAAGGGTCAAGGCCACGGAAGCCATCGGCGGACCGGGGATGATTGCCGCCATCGCCGGCAAATCGGCCAAAATGGGTTGGCAGTATTTCGTGCAGATGATGGCGGTTTTGAGCACTTTGCTGGGCATTCTCAACCTCTTGCCCATTCCCATTCTTGATGGCGGACACATCCTGTTCATCCTGCTCGAAGCGGTGATGCGCCGGCCGGTGCCGATGAAAGTGCGGATTTTCGCTAGTTATATCGGATTGTTCCTGCTGATGAGTTTGATGCTGTTTGCCATCGGCAATGATATCAGACGCTACTGGGAAGAGATCACTTCGGTGTTTGGTTGAGGTAAAAACGGTGTTGACTTTGGCAATAGATACCGCCACCACGGTAGCGGCGGTGGCCTTACTCGATGGGTCGAGGGTTTTGTGTCAAAGCAGCCAGTCCTCGCGGAATCATTCGCGTACTCTCCTGCATGAAGTCGATCGCCTGGTCGAACTAGCCGGGGCCACGCCCGGGCAGCTAGAAGCCATTGTGGTTGATATAGGGCCGGGCTCTTTCACCGGGGTTCGGGTGGGACTGGCGCTGGCCAAAACCCTGGCTTTCTCCTTGAATATTCGTCTGGCTGGGGTGTCCAGTCTGCGGGTTTTGGCCGAAAATGGCAGTGGATTCACCGGCAAACGCATTTGCCCGGCGATAGATGCGCTAAAAAACGAGGTCTATTCCGCCGGATTCCGTGGCCCTGAGCAATGGCAGGAAGAGGCCGCCCGCGACCCGTCTGATTGGGCTCGCGCCCTCGGTGACAGCGGGGAACCGTGCCTGATTCTGGGCAGCGGCGCTTTGAAATATCGCGAACAGTTCCACGCTATTTTGGGAGATGTTGTTCCCGACCAGGAATCACTTCACTGCATTCAACCCGAATCCCTGGCCCGGGTGGCCGCGGAAGTGATCCAGCGCGGTCAGGCAGACGACCCCCGCAGCCTCGAGCCAATGTATTGTCGGCTCTCCGAAGCGGAGCGGGTACGTAGTAAACGCTTATCTACTTAAGAACGAGGCGGTTTCTTCGATTGGCGCCGATTTCTATCGGTAGGCCTGCCGCCGCGGCTGGATGATCTGCCGCCTCTTTTGCCGCCGCGATCATCGCGTCGGGGCGAGCGGGCGCCGCGTTCCGAATCGTTTCTTCGGCGGCGGCCGGCGGAGGCGGCCGAGGTAGCCAACTCGCCGATTGAGACCGGCCATATATCGCCGGCTAGAATCTGCTCGATCAATTCTGCTTCGTTCTTAACCGGAACACTTAGCAGCGTTGATATTTTGCCAATTGAATCAATAGACTTACGGCTATCACTGCCACCCACGCCCGGTAGGCCGATGCCGGCGGCCAGTTCTTCGGCCAGGTCGTTGGCTACTTTTGGCCGCGCGCCATTGAGTACTTCGATGGCAGAGATTCCCTTGAGTTGGACCAAGGTGTCGCCGGGAGCGTCTTGGCTGTCACGATCATAAGGATGGGCGGCGATTAGCACGCCATTGCGCGCGCTTACTGCTTTTGCCAAGGCCGCATATTTTGCGCGTCCTTTGTTGTCGTAGGGGACCCAGGTTGATAAGTCAGGCAGTTGATCCGGCTCGGGCACGAAGACAAGAAAATGTCCCCGTTCGGTCAGGGCCTCGAAACCTACCAACACCACCAGGCCTTCAGCCGCCGCCAGAGATTTGCATTCGGGACCACCGGCCACCGTATGCACGTCGGTCAAGCAAAAGCCGTCCAATTGGCTTTTCTTTGCCTGGGCAATGAGCTCGGCCGCCGAAAAGGGAACATCCTGAGTATGGGAAGAATGAACATGGAAATCGATAAACAAGGTTTTGCCTCCGCGACAAGCCGTGAACAAAGCGTGCGGATGCTAGCATGTGCCATGCCTGAGTACAACGAAGGAATGGGCTTTGGCGCTAAAAAGAATAAGGGCCAGATTCTATTGTTGTTTCTTGTTCCGCGCGGCCGATTGGGCCAGTTTCGTTTTGACCTTGACCGTGCGCGCGTGATTTGGCCCCAGTGCTTGCTGAAAGATAGCCAGGGCGCCCAAGTAGCTTTTCTCTGCTTGGGCAAGATTGCCCATGGCCTGGTAGACGGCGCCCTGGTTGACCAGGGTCTCGGCAACGCGAGGATGTTTGGCTCCCATGCCCTGCACGCATAGGGCTTGGGCGCGCCGATGCAAGGCCAATGCCTGGCCATACTCCTTTTTTTCGCTGTGAATATTAGCTAGGCAACTAAGGCAGGTGGTCAAGGAAGGGTGGTTTTTGCCAAACATTTCTTCCCGGATACGCAGTGCGCGCTGACAACGTTTGCGTGCTTTTTGGAATTCAGCCCGGTTCAGCAAAGCCTGGCCAAGGGTGGTCAGGGTCTGGGCTAAGTCCGGGTGTTTCGGGCCCAGAGATTTTTCCTGGATGCGCAGGGCCTGGAGAAGTTGGCTCAGTGCTTGATCGTTCTGGCCCGATTTTATCAGCAGGCTGCCCAAATTTGATCGGCTCATGCCCACGTAAGAATGATCGGGTCCCAGCACCTTGCTAAGGATAGCCAGCGAGCGCTGGTTGAGCGAGATAGCTTCTTCCACTTGTCCTTGTTCGTCGACCAGATTGCTTAGATTGTTCAGCAACACACCGACGTCGGGGTGTTCGGGCCCTACCTCTTTTTCGATCAAGGCAAGGGCGCGCTGGTAATAAGTCTGGGCTTGCTTGAGATCGCCGAGCTCCAGGTAGGCAGAACCCAGGTCGTTGAAAATATACGCCAGGCGAATGTCGTCAGGACCCACACTGTCTTCGATGGGTTTCACGGCTTGCATAAAATGTTCAATGGCTTGCTTGGTTTTGCCGGTCGCGGCATAGACGGAGCCCTTGGCCCGATGCCAGGCCGAAACCAGCAAGGGAGGCGAGTCCAGGCGTTTTAGCACTGCTTGTGCCCGATGAAGCCAGGCGTGTGCTTCCTGGTGCCGGGCTTGGCCATGTCCGGTAATCGAGACCAATTGAAGAAAGGCGTCCATTTTCAGCCTGTCGTCGCCCACGGACTCGGCCAACCAGCCGGCCTGTTTCATGCTTTCTTCCGATTCTTGCTGCTTGCCCAGGAAGTTTTGCAGGCGTCCGACCGCGTGCCAGGCGACCGCTTCCACGGGCCGATAGCCGCTTGGTTTTGCCTGGGCCAAGGCGCGCTGGGCTAGCTCCAGTCCCTCGGTGTATTTGCCAATATCGGACAAGGCGCGCGACTGGGCGATGGATTTGTTTATGGCCTCAACTTTTTTTCTAGTAGCCAAGTCTTTGGGCGGCGCGGCAGCTAGGTTGAGCAGCAGGTTGTTGGTGCAGGCTTCTAGTCCGATCACACCTAGCGAGGCTTGTACGGCGCGGTCGACCATTTTCTCATCAACCCGGGTGGCAAACAAATGAGTTAGCGCTTGTACCTGTCGCAAACGCTGATCTAGACAGCGCATCTTCCGGTCAAGCATTTGTTCAGATTGGCTGCCGTGAATGTGGGTTGCCTCGCAGGTTTGGGTGCGCAGACTGCTCCAACGGCGGCCATATTGGTCAAAGACTTTGGCAACCCGCCCGAAGGTGTCCTGGGCATGGGAACGCCCGCTGGCCAGGAAGGACTTATGAATATCCTCTTTGACTTTCGGGTTCCAAACCTCGGCCAGGCGCTGCTCGGCCCCACGGCAAAGGTCGAGGCGTAGATGACGAGCAATCGCAAAGCCGAACAGCAGGCAGCCGGCGACCACAACCAGTGCCAGCCCAGTCCGCCAACGTTTTCGCCGGCGGTGGCTGCCTATGCTTTTTTGCACCAGTGCTTGCTCGGCCTTGGTCAAGGCCAACTTTTCGCCGTGGGCCTGGATGATGGCCACCCGGCTAGGGGCCATCAGCAGTTTGAATTGATCGTAGTTGATCATCTCCTGGCGTAGCAACTCGCGGGCTTTTTTCAGATCGCGGTCGGCCTCTTGCATCCAGCGACCGATTTCATCAATCAGGTACTCGTGACATAGCTCGTAGCAGTCTTGCTCGTCCCCGACCAGTTTGCGCACCAAGCGGGCTTCGAGCAGATTGCTCAGTGCGCGTTCGACCAATTTCTTCGGGCGGCCGGTCTCTCGGGTTACGGCATCGACCGAGACCACGCCTTTGGTGTCGGCAGAGGTCACCAGCGCCTTGAGCACTTCGCGGGCAAGCTCTTTGGCTGCCGGAGCCCGGGTGCCGATGTAGCGCTCCAGGTAACTGCCCAATATGCCCTTGGCGCCGCCCAAGCCCCGGTACAGCTTTTCGCCAAATTCGTGCTCCCCTTCGTTTAGCTCGTCGTAAAGACGATCTCCGATAATCTGCAGTTGGGGAGGCTCGGAACCTACCGTGCCCAGATCGGTCAAGATCTGGGAAATGAGGCCAGGGGCATAGCTCAGACCAGCCAGTTTTGCCGGCGCCTCGAGAGCCTCTGCCATGCCATCGGGGCTGAGATTCTCCAAGCGAAAATCGTGATGAAACACGTCGGGAACCCGATGCTTGAATTCGGCCCAATGGGAGAGAAAATCGTGTCGTAAGCTAAGGACGAATCGAACCTTTAGTTTGCGATCCTTGAGAATGCCGCCGAGTTGCTCGGCAAATGCCTGGCGCGCTTTCTTGGGAAAGCGAAGGAACAGTTCCTCGAACTGGTCGAGCACTATCACCAGGGGATTTCCCAGCACCTCGATGTATTTCTTGAGAAAACGATGCAAGTCGGCCGACAGCATGTCCATGGCCCAATCGCCAGATACTTCCTGCTCTGGGCTCGGTTTTCGCTCGTGGAGCAAGCTGCCCACGGCCTCACGGATTTCCCGTTCCGGGGTTTTCAGTGCCCGGCGCAGAACCACGTCGAATCCTTCCTGGCGGAGCCGGGGCAGCAGGCCGGCATGGAGCAGAGATGTCTTGCCGGTACCGGAGGCACCGTGCAGTACCACCAGGCGATGGGAGACCACCAGACTAAACAACTTGTGGGCATCCTCGTCCCGGCCGAAGAAGATCTCTTGATCTTCTTCTCCGAAAAAACTCAAAAACTTATAGGGACGCTTCCATTTCGAAAATCCGCTCGTTTGCACCATGCGATCAGATTGCGGAATACTTTCTTCCTCTTGGATTTCGACTTGTTCTTGGACCGATGTCTTTAGGGTTTCGGCAAAGGCAATTTCATCCCATTGGGAAAGAAGTAGCCCGCGTCTTTGCCAGGTTCCCTTGAGACCTGGGGCCACCTTGACCGAAATGCCATTGGCTTTGAGCAATTCCGATTGGGTATGACTGGTCAAATAGTCGAACAGTTGCTTGAAACTGCGATCACTCCAACGAAAGCCGACAAACAAAAGATGGCGGGTTGCCAAGATGGCCAGCAACTCATCCGCGGCCAGTTTCAGGCGACCTAACTGATTGGCGACGTCATCCTCGGTAAGAACCAGCGATTCGGGAGCCGACACGTCCCCAAAAAGTTTGACCAGCACCACTTCATTATCGTTCTTGGCCATGGTGATGGCGTCTTGCAGATTGAAAATTATCGTTACTGTTTTTCCAGCGGCTCGCAAGGCTTGTTCCAGGCGCTGGTCGAGGCAGGTAGTAAGAATGATGTCGATTGGTATTTGCGCCAGTTTCTGCAACAATTCTGGCTGTTCATCTTGTCGATCGTGCAGTTGTTGGGTGACGATTTGCAGGAGTTCTTCGCGGCTGTTTTCTTCTTCGTAAAGCGTGGCGTTGCGAATCAATTTTTCGCGTCGTTCGTCCACTCCGAGTTCACGAGCGAGTTCGCGCGCTACTTGGCGGTTGAGAGAACCGCCGCCGGGCCCCAGGGTCAGGCCGCCAACCACCAGCAGGCATCGTTTGCGCGCAATGGATTTGGCCAACTCTGGGATCAGTTGGTGCTGGAGCTGATGCGCGCGGGCTGCGGTGATTTCCCGTGGCTGCCACAGAACCTTCACCAGGGCCATCTGATTTGCGATTCCCTTTAGCTGGAAATCACCGAGGTTCTCAACTTCGGTATCCAAACCCAAACAGGCGTTCCAGGTGTTGAGGCTGGTGAGGATCTCATCGGTTCCGGCCTGCTGCTCGATGCGGGAGGCGGTGTTGACCGCATCGCCATAAATATCACCGGTTTCGATGATGGCCTTGCCGTGATGGATGCCAATGTGCCCGTGCAAGCGATCGGCGGGTGGGGCGTTGAGATTGTAGGTTTCTAAGGAACGCTGCATTGCCATCGCGCAGCCCAGCGCTTTTTTGGGACGGGCAAAGATAACCATCAGCGCATCGCCGATGGTCTTGATTAAAGTTCCGCTGAAGCGATCGATCTGCTCGGTGAGCATGGCGTGAAGCCGCTGAACAAATTCGCGGGCTACCGCGTCGCCTCGATGTTGGAACAATCGGGTGGAACCGACCAAGTCCACGAAAAGGATGGAGATGGATCGGTGCTCTGTCCCTTGGCCGTCTTGGCCGGATTTGAGAATATCGCTACGACTCTCGTTTTGGTTCTCGGCACTTGCCAAAACCCAACCCCACGCAAAATCAAAGACGCGTTTGGTGATGTCTCCATCATGACTCGCTGATTCCTAACAATGGTAAGAGATTTTCAGCGGGTCGGCAAGTTAGGGTCTTTGGGTCTAAGACAATCGCCCTGGTAGGCATTGGCTTGCGCGAGGGCTTTGTCAATTTCATTGCGAATTCGACGCTTGTCTCCCGCCCAATCGGGAGCCAGCATCAATGGGGCGGGTCCTTCCCCGGTAAAGCGGTGGATAATGGTCTCTGGCCGGAGATGCTGGATGAAGTCCGCGGTCATCTGGGCATAGATTGGCAAGCTCGATAGTTGCACTTTTCCTTGTCGGTAGAGGTCTGCCAGGATGGTATTTTCCATGACGTGCAAATTGTGTATTTTTACGCCATCGATGGCCAATTGGTTCAAGAGTTTTGCCGTCTGTCTTCGATCGTGCTGGGTCTCGGTCGGTAGGTCCAAGATGACATGGGCGATGACCTCTATATGCTTCTGCTGGCAACGTCGAACGGCATCGACAAAATCGGCCACCGTGTGCCCTCGTTGCAGCCTCTTTAGAATGGCATCATTGGCCGATTGCAAACCCAGCTCAATCATTACCGGTTTGCTCTTTTGCAAATCGGCAAGGAGCGCGAGCACTGGATCCGGAAGCCAATCTGGTCGGGTTCCCACCGCCAGGGCGACCACGTCGGGGTGTTGGATCGCCTGACCATACAGGGTAGCCAGTTTCGCCAAGGGCGCATCGGTGGCGGTTTGGTCTTGGAAGTAGGCGATGAATTTTCTGGCCCCGGTATGCTTGGCGGCAATGACCATGCCTGACTCTAGCTGCGCCTCGATAGGACCGAATGCCGTCTCGCATGCGGGTACCAAGGAGTGCTCCGAACAAAAAATACAGCCCTCGTTGCCCACCCGGCCATCCCGGTTGGGACAGCCAAAGCCTCCCCGCAAGGTGATTTTTTGAACCCGCTCGCCAAATCGAGCCTTCCATGCCGGCCCTAATCTGTGAACCCTGCCACCGCCAGGGAAACGAAACTTGCCCGCCGATTTCATCCGCACAGGGTAGGCCGGAGGCGAGCAGAAGTCCATGGTCAAAAAATTGACCACTGTATGTGGATGTAGTACCTCTAACTACAGTAGTCTACATGACCAGTTCCAAAGTGGGCAAAGGAGTCAAACATGGCACAATCCGACGCGGAAAAGTTTTTAGACAGTCTGAAGATGTGGGATCAGCCTTGTCAGGCAATGGGGACGGAGGTAGCCTCGGCGCTACGGGCCGAAGAGAATATCGAGGAGTTGGTGGACCAGATGTTCGAGCGCTTCTGTGCCCTGGATATCGATGCCAGCTTGATGCAAGTCGGCAACTGTTAGAGACTGGGTGAAGCCATGACCTATATGGAAAGAACCGGCAAACCATTTTTTGTCTCCGCCCATGTAACTACTCCTGTCGGGGTGGTCATTCCGCTGTCTCCGCTGGTTTCATCTTTTCGCCGTCGCCGCCTGGCCAAGAGAAAGTAGAGCGTCGACCGGCAAGGAATTTTGCTTTATGCCTCCTGATTTGATCGATGAAGATCCGACCATGGCCGACACTTTCGGTGCGGTGCCCTTGCGTTCTTTGGAGCGAGGCACCTGTGTCGGTCGCTACCTCATCTCTGATGTCCTTGGTCAGGGAGGGATGGGAGTGGTTTACCGAGCCTTTGACCCAGATTTAGGCCGGCCCATCGCCCTGAAGATGTTAACCGTTGAGAAATCGCCGGGACAAAACACGGATGTCTGCGCGGAAAGTCGTTCCCGCCTGCTGCGCGAGGCCCAGGCATTGGCCAAGTTGTCGCATCCCAATGTAGTGACCGTTCACGACGTAGGCACCTTTGAAAATGCGGTTTTTATTGCCATGGAATTGATCGAAGGCAAGACCCTGGGTGAATGGCTCAGATCCGATAAGCCGACGCCCGAAGAAATCATGACCGTGATCATGGCGGCCGGTCGGGGACTAGCCGCCGCCCATCGCGAGGGTATCATCCACCGAGATTTCAAGCCGGCCAACGTTATCGTTGGCAAGGATCAGCGCGTGCGCGTGCTTGATTTCGGCTTGGCCCGGGCCACCGACGAGCAAGGTGCAGAAGATCAGTCAGCCACCGCCCGCCAAATAGCGGAACCCGCCGATACGCCCGATTGGCAAGAGAGCTCCGGCTCGGTCAATTACCTCTCCTCTTCCTTGACCCAGGCCGGCACCATTATGGGAACCCGCAACTACATGGCGCCGGAGCAGTTTGAGCACCGGCCCTTGGATGAACGGGTAGACCAGTTCTGTTTCTGTGTGGTCTTGTACGAAGCCTTGCATGGTTTTCGACCCTTCGAGGCGAAATCCAATCGATTACTGGTCAAGCGCATGTTTGCCGGCCGCGTGAAGCTACCCGAAAAAACGGTGTTGCCCGATTGGCGGATGAAGGTCATCTTACGCGGCTTGCAAGGCGAGCCGGAAGAACGCTATTCGTCCATGGAGCAGCTGCTGGCCGCCTTGGATCATGATCCTTTTGCGGTGGTTCGCCAGGCCAGAGCAAAGCGGCGAAAAAAGCTGCTGCTTGCCGGCGCCATCTTGTTTTTCTTGGGCTCGGTGGCTCTTGGCTTGTGGTATGGGACCACCAAAGGCAGTCGCTTGTGCAAGGGGGCAGGGGACAAGATCGCCAGTGTCTGGCCGGACAGCGTGCGCGCAGAGATCAAGGCCGCCTTCCTTGCCACCGGACGGCCCAATGCCCAAGATACCTTCGAACGGGTGGCCAAGCAGTTTGACAAGTACGCGGATGCCTGGGTGACCATGAGCACCGAGGCCTGCGAAGCGGCCCACGTTCATGGCTCCCAATCCTTCCAAATGATGGACCTGAGGATGGCTTGTCTGGAACGCCGTCTGGACGAATTTTTTGCCGTGACCCAGTTGTTTGTTACTCAAACCGATAAAGAAGTTCTCAACAAGGCAGTAAAAATAGCCTTCGGCCTGAGCAATTTGTCCGTCTGTGCCGACGATGATGCCCTCTCGGCCACCATACCCCCGCCGGCAGATCCCAAAACCCGCGCAAAAGTAAAATCCCTGCGCAAGCGATTGGGCGAGATTGGGGTATTGATCAATGCGGGCAAATACGAACAAACAATGGTCATTGCCAAGGAGGTTCTGGCCGCCGCCAAGCAAAGCGCTTACCTGCCACTTGAGGCGGAGGCCTTGTTGCGCCTGGGCAAAGCTCTGGACAACACCGGCAAATATGGGCAGTCCGTACAGACACTAAAAAGCGCCGCTTTGCTCGCCGATTCTTGCGGTCATGACCAGGTAAGAGCAAAAGCGCTGACCACTTTGGTCTTTGTGGTTGGCTACCTGCAGGCAAATTTTGAGGAGGCCAAAAAGCTCGCCGAGCGAGCTAGGGGAGTGTTGGTACGCCTTAACGATAAAGGCGAGTTATTAACCACCTGGAACAATAACATTGGTATCGTTCTGTCCAAAAGAGGCGAATATGATCAAGCGCTGAAGCATTTTGAGAAGGGTCTAGAGCTAGAAAAAGAAAGGCTCGGCGCCGAGCACACCGATGTGGCCTCTTCCGATAACAACATAGGACTGGTGTATTTCCGCACCGGCAAACTCGACCGGGCGCTTCTCCATTTGGAGCGGGCCCTGAAAGTAATGGTCGCCACTCTGGGTCCCGAGCATCCAGATGTCGCAGCCGCGCACAACAACCTCGGCCTGGTCTATTTCCAAAAAGGTGAGTACCAGCTCGTGGGTGAGCATTACCAGAAGGCTCTGTCAATTTGGCAAAAGACATTGGGCCCGGACCATCCCGACGTGGCCGGAGCCCACAACAATCTGGGCATCGTATTTGCCCGAGAAGGGGACCTTGAACGAGCCCAGCGCCATTACGAAAAGGCTCTAATCATTTGGGATAATGCCCTGGGTCCCAATCACATTCTGTTGGTCTGGGCTCTCAGCGGACTAGGGAGCATCAAACTCCAACAGGGCCATATCGCCGAAGCCCGCACCCTATTAGAACGCGCCATTTCCATTTGCGCGGATGGTAAATGCATCGGAGCAGAGAAAGAACCCCTAGCCCAAGCCATACGCGCCCTGACCGAGTCCAAGGCCATGCCTTGACAGGTACGGCAATTAGCCGTACACTGGAAGAAGGTTGGGAGAACGTCATGGCCAGAAGCGCAGAGAAAATGGACCGCTTGGAAGCACGCATTCCTAAGACCCTGAAGAGAATGTTTTTGCGCGCCTCCAGACTCGAAGGCCAAACTCTCACCGATTTCGTTCTCAAATCGGCGACCGAGGCCGCCCGCAATGTTATCCGTGAACACGAAATTCTGGACCTGAGTCAACGGGACCAGGAAGCATTTGCCGAATCCATCATGAACCCACCTAAGCCCACCCCGGCATTAAAAGCCGCGGCCAGACGATACAAAAGCCGCGGATCTGGTCGATGAAGACCACAGCGCTCAGAGACTGCTACCCAATAGAACCGCTAAGCGCGACCCATGACCGCAAGTCTTTTACCTGCGGAGATCCTGCTCTTGACCGCTATCTGCACCAGCAAGCCTCACAAGATACCAAGCGAAACTTTGCCGCCGTGTTCGTTGCCGTAGAAGCATCCACGGGCAAACTACACGGTTTCTACTCCCTCTCCATGGCATCCGCCAACCTGGATCTCCTGCCCGACGACATCGCCAAGAAAATGCCTCGCTACCCCACAGTCCCATGCGTCAGACTTGGCCGCCTTGCCGTCCACCAGGACGTACAAAGAAGTGGCCTCGGATCCTATCTTTTGATTGATGCCATGGCCCGCTCATTGAAAAGCGAAATAGCCTGGACCACTTTCATCGTGGACGCCAAGAACAGCAAGGCGAAGACCTGGTACAAAAGATTTGGATTCCAGACCTTCAAGGACAGCAAGAACCACTTGTATCTGATGAGGAAGACAATCGAGGCACTCGATCTTGAGCACTTCTCGGGTTAAGAACGCGCTATTTCCATTTGCGCGGATGGTAAATGCATCGGAGCTGAGAAAGAACACCTAGCCCAAGCCATACGCGCCCTGACATAATATACAGAATAACAAACAGGGACGGTCTTTAGTTATTTAGTTGTTATTTCTAATTGGCTAATATTTATGCAATTTGCAAATATGCTATCAGCTAAAACAATGCTGGAAACTATTTTATAGGAATTAACCAGTATTATAGACTTTTTTCAATAAACAACTAACGAATAACTAAAAAACTAAAGACCGTCCCCGTTTCGAAACCATCGAGGCACTCGATTTCGACCAGGTAGACTGATCACCTCTCGGAATCCACGGCTTTCTTGCGCCAAATGTAGATCGCTACTAACCAACAAAGTAACGCGCCAATAGCATAAAACGAAACATGCACCGATAAACAGTCGATAGATTTCTGATCGAAGAGCAGCATAGATGCCGTAACCGCCTTGAATTGATAAAATATGCATGCGTAATCGCCCTTGCAATCGGGTAATTTTAAGGCGCTGACTAGTACACCGGGAAGCTGTACCAGGATGCCAAGAGCCAATAGCGCATTGGCCCATCGCTCACGACTTTTTGAGAATTTTTCGTAGGCTAACATGACCGGGATAGTCAACAAAGGTACCACGGTCAGCATATATCGAGGGCCGTACGCAATTGGCGCGTTCCACTGAAACCATTTACTGTAGAGAAGCCATAGAAACAAGCAAACGGAAAGCAGCACAATACCTGGCCATCGCTCTCTCGCCAGTAGCTGCCGAATTCCCCATGGGCAGGCCAGTAAAAAGGGCGCGTACCAGATCAACCCGGCTTCTCCGCTAAGCAGTTGGCCCAATAGACCCATGCCGAAATTCGCGCGGAACATCTTCCAATTAAGGGCAGAGACGGGTGAAACTGCTTGTCCGAATTGGATATAGTTCCAAGCAACAAGTCCGACAAACGCTATGCCCAAGCCCAAACTGGCCAACAACAGATGTAACGCGATACTGGATTTTCCAGTCTGTGCGCGGGCGGTAAAAAACAGGCCGATCATAAACGGAATAGCGATGAAACAATACTCCATGCGTACCAACGACGCTGCTCCCAAAGCAAGGCCCATGCCAACGGCGCTGGTCAGACGAAGGGTCTTGGAATACCGAACCAAGAAATACAATGCCAAGATCACAAACAATGTTGCCAAGGGTTGCGTCCAGCAGGTACCGGCATAAGCAAACATTGGTGAACCAAAAGCCAATGCTAAGCCACCATAACGAACAGCTCGCGTTCTAACTCCCAACATCATCCCAATCATCATCAACAAATACACTGTTGCGGCAACAGCCAAAGGCGACATCAACGAAAACGCAATAGCCTGTGGGTATTGATTGATGCCGCGGATTGCCTGGTCATACCTGGAGAAATCATTTTCGTTATCGGATTGGTCCTCTTTGTTCCCGTTTATCCACTCTTCGGAAATACGTTTTGAAAGAGACAATCTTTTGCCATCCTTGTCATCATCCAAGCAGTGCTCAATTGCGCCACCTAAAGCCACCAAGGGCGTGGCAAATAATGCCAATCCTGGACTCATGGTTGAATAATGCTTGCCCTCGAGTCCGTCGGCTGAGAACAACGGGCATTTAGTACTAAAACTCATCGCAGGAGAGCCTCTTTCGACCAGACCTAGCGATACTTCTGCATGGATAAAATTGTCTTGAATGTGCAAACCACGGGTGGTGATCAAATAAAAGCCCAGCGCCAAAAAGGAA
>JAUVBB010000233.1 GCA_030591445.1 Deltaproteobacteria bacterium
AAGCAGGGAGATGTCTAAAAAAATCCGCAGTCTAATCAATGGCCCCGTTGAAATTAGTTATCCAGTTTTGGGTCCAGACGAGTTCATCATTCACACATTTGGCAAACAGCAAGAAGCCAATGCTGACTCAACACAGTTTCGTAATTATTCCATTGGAGCCATGGATGTTCTACGAGCTGTTTGTGCTGAATGCTCAGTCAATTCTAGCATAGCGCTTGGCCGCTCAAGACTACGAAATGCTTCTAGGGCACGTAGACTCACTGCTTGGATTTGGTGCGAACGCTTTGGCAGACCCCAAGTACCGATCGCCGAATTGTTTGGAGTCAACCCTTCTGCCATTAGTTCGATGATGAGAAACATGTATGTGGAAGCCAACGCCTTGAAGGAAAGAGACACGGTCGAGAAAGTGATTGAGAAAATAAGAAAAAGAATGACCAGCAAGTCAGAGAAAACCGTAAATGTATTATCAACCAATAAGGACCAGCAAGCAGTACAACACATCATTTTGCAACGCCACCGAAAAATCGAGGAAAAGTTGTAGACACCTCCAGCCAAAACTAAATAACTAAAGACCGTCCCCGTTTCTGCCCGTTTCTGCCCCCGAGTTGACTAGAAGCTAGCGAGATCGAGTCTTCAGCCATTTGCGCACATCGCTGAGAAACTCTTGGGCCGGCACGGTCTTGATGGCTTTGAAATCTTCTTGCGCACTCTGGGCAAGCCCCACTGCTCTTTTGCGGGTAGCTGCTTGCTGCCAAAGAATTTGGGCTAGGCCAAATCTCGATTTACCCATCGCCATGCCACCTTCCCCTTGACACTTTCCGCCATCGCAAGCGGACAAAACATGGGCAAATTCTGTTTGGGCTTCTTTTAGCCTGCCTTTTTGCAAATAGATCCAGCCCAATCCAGCGGACAGAGCTAACCATTCCCCAGCCGCCAAGGTAGTCGAGATTCGCTCTTGCGACTTGCGAGCGGAGAGCAACAGGACAAGTGCGCGATCGAATTCTCCCAGCTGGCTAAGCAAATTACCGAAGGAAATCTGGTTCCTGACCGCAAACTTGTGTCCGGGACCAAAGGCTTTGGTCCAGGTGGCCAGGGCTCGCTCAAAGCGCGGTACCGCCTGCCGGTATTCGCCCTTCTCGAACAAGACGTCGGCTATATTGCCTTCTGTCAGGCCCAAGTCCGGATGATCCGCACGCAAGACAGACTGACGAATGGCCAAGGCGATTGCATAGTGTTCGAGCGCTCGATCCAGATCGTCCGCATCATAATAGGTCGCGCCGATGTTGTTTTGAATGCTGGCCACATCCGGATGTTGAGAACCAAGCGCTTTCTGCGTTATCAGCAAAGCCTTTTTGAGGTACTCCAGAGCCAAGGCGTACTGACCCTGGTCGCTATAAATATTGCTAATGTTGGCGTAAGAGTGAGCCAGCAGACGATCATCCACCGCCATCTTTGCGCGCCGGATTTGCAAAGACTGTTGGTAATATCCCAGAGACTGGTCGTATTTTCTCTCCATGAAATAAACGTTGCCCAGGTTGTTGTTCCATTTCGCCAGCAGTTCGCCCTCATCATGCAGATGCTTCAACACCGCTTCGGCGTGCGCGGCAATCTGCCTGGCTTCGTCAAATCGATGCAGTCGACTGCCTACGATCGTAATCAGCCAAATCAAGGACCGGGCTCTGATCTGGTCGGGGCCGCCGGCAACCGCGAGCAGCCAGGATTTTCTCATTTGCTTCTCGGATTCGCGAAACTTCCCAGTACGAAAGAAAAGAATACCCTGCCGATACCAGGCCTCGGCCGCCAAGGGTGGGTATTGGCTTTGCTCGGCCCGGGCCAATACCTGCCCAATCAAGCCTAGACCCGCTTGGTATTTGCCGAGCTTGGTCAAGGCGTCGACTTCGAGCAACTGCTTTCGCAGTTGATTCACCTCGGCTCTGATTTTCGGATTCTCCGGCGGCGGCACCTCCGCCATCAAGGCCTCGGTATCCGCGCAGCGGTCGAGCCGGCCCAGCCCCAGACAGGCCGATACCGCCTTGTTCAACACGCCGGAATCCACCTGGCTAGCAAACTGCCGAATCAGGGCATCCATCTCGTTGAGTCGCTGATCCAGACAGCTCATTCTAAGGTCCAGCAATTGGTCCGACTGCGTTCCCTGCACATGGGTCGCTTGGCAAGCCTCGCTGCGCTGGACCATCCACTTGACCGCGCGTTCATCCAAGATTTTTTGCACTTTCTCGAAAGTTTCCTGGGCATGGGGCCGGCCGGTAGCCAGAAAGGCTTGCTTGACTTGACCGGCTACCGTCAAATCCCAAACGCCCGTAATCTTCTGTTCCGAGCCTTGACAAAACCTCGATCCTTTGGTCAGCCCGTGCCACAAAGCCAGCACTGAAACCAACACCGAAAAGACGACGATTCCCGCAATGCCCAGCGCTTTGAACCGCCGGCGCCGCTTGACCGTGGGATCGTCAGCCAGAGCCGCCAGCAGGCCCTGCATGGAGTCATGTCGATCATGGCGATGATAGGAAAGACCGCGAACAATCACGGCGTCGAGCCAACGGGGAATCTTGACCCCCTCGGGGCGCAGCAGGCGGCCTCTTTTCATGCGCATACGCAAGCTGGAGATGTTTTTGCCCTGGTAAGGCTTCTGCCCATAAAGGGATTCAAACAAAGTCAGACAAAAGCAAAACTGGTCGGACGCCTCGCCGGCAGGCTTTCCCCGTAACTGCTCCGGCGACATATAGCCGACCGTGCCCATTAGGCTTCCCGCCTGGGTAAGCGACTCGGACAGCAGATTGCCGGCAGAATCTTCGGACAGACGAATCGACCCCGAAGAGTCCGATGAGTCGGACATGCCCACCAATGAATCGGAGCTATCCGCCATTGGCTCCGGGGCGTCGGCGGCCCGGGCCAAGCCGAAATCCAGAACCATGACCCGGCCATCGTTGCCCACCATCACGTTGGCCGGCTTGAAATCCCGATGAACGATGCCGGCCTGGTGGGCGGCTTGCAGGCCGCTACCGGCAGCCATCAGAACGCGTAATTTCTCCGCCAGGCTGGGCTCGGTCTCGGCCTGCCACTGCCGATAGGTACGGCCCTCGACAAACTCCATGGCGATGAAGATCGAATTTTGATAGGCACCCACATCGAAAACCGTAACCACATTGGGATGACTCAGTTGAGCCAAGGCCTGTGCTTCTCGCAGCATGCGGTTGCGGTTGCGCTTGATCTCCTCAGCGCCTTGCTCCTCCTCCCGGTCCGGGGTGAGAATCTTCAAGGCCACCGAGCGGTTCAGCTCCGGGTCAAAAGCTTGGTAGACGGCCCCCATCCCGCCCGCGTCCACAAAATCGATCACTACATAGCGCCCTACACTGGCCCCCCGCGGCAAGTTCTGCTGGGCCCGCTCTCCACTCGAATGAGTCAAAGATCCCGAATCAATATCAGGCGTGGTGTCGTCCAGAGACAAGGTCAAGGCTCCCGATCAACGTAGCAATGATTCAAAGCGCTTTCTTTCCGATTTGGCTAGAAGCTAGCGGGGCGGGTCTTTAGCCATTTACCCACTTCGCTGTGATACTCTTGGGCTGGAACGGTTTCTACGGTTTTGAAATCTTCTTGCGCACTGCGGGCAAGCCCCACGGATCTTTTGCGGGTGGTGGCTTGCAGCCAAAGAATTTGGGCCAGGCCAAATTTTGATTTACCCATAGCCATGCGACCTTCCCCTTGACACTTTTCGCCATCACAAGCGGACAAAATGTGGGCAAATTCTGTTTGGGCTTCTTTTAGCCTGCCTTTTTGCAGATAGATCCAACCCAGTCCGGCGGACATGTCTAACCAGAAGCCTTTTTCCAAGCTGGTCGAGATTCGCTCTTGCGACTTGCGCGCGGTTAGTAACAGGGCAAGTGCGCGATCGAATTCGCCCAGATATATAAGCAACTCAGCGAAGGTAATCTGGGTCTTGACAACATACTTGTGCTCGGGACCAAATGCTTTAGACCAAATGGCCAGGGCTCGCTCAAAGCGCGGAACAGCCTGCAGATATTCGCCTTTTTCCAACAGGGCACCGGCAATATTGCTTTCCGAGTAGCCCAGGTCGGGATGATCCGCGGCCAGGACGGCCTGCCGAATGGCCCAGCCGATGGCGTAGTGCTCGATCGCTCGATCAAGATCGCCCATTTCATAATAGATAACGCCGATGTTGTTTTGACAACTGGCCACATTTGGATGTTGGGAACCAAGGGCTTGCTGAGATATCATCAAGCCCTTGTTGAGGTACTCCAGAGCCTTAGCGTGCTGTCCCTGAAGGGCTAAAACATTGCTAATGTTGACGTAAGAGTGGGCCAGTCGACTATCATCCGCCGCCAATTTTTTGCGCCGGATCTTCAAAGCCCGTTGGTAATATCCCAGAGCCTTGTTGTACTTTCTCTCCATGTAATTGACATTTCCCAGGTTGTTGTTCCATTTCGCCAGCAGTTCGTCATCATCATGCAGATACGTTATCACCGCTTCAGCGTGCGCGGCAATCTGCAAGGCTTCTTCAGACCGGCTCAGTTTATTTCCTACGATGGAAATCAGCCAAATCAAGGAACTGGCTCTGATCTCATCCGGGCCACCGGCAACCGAGAGCAGCCAGGATTTTCTCATTTGCTTCTCGGATTCGCGAAAATTCCCGGTACGAAACGAAAGAATCCCCTGGCGATACCATGTTTCAGCCAACACGGGTGAATATTGGCTTCGTTCGGCCTGGGCCAATGCCTGCCCAATCAAGCCTAGACCCGCTTGGTATTTGCCGAGCTTGGTCAAAGCGTCGACTTCGAGCAACTGCTTTCGCAGTTGATTCACCTCGGCTCTGATTTTCGGATTCTCCGGCGGCGGCACCGCCGCCATCAAGGCCTTGGTGTCCGCGCAGCGGTCGAGCCGGCCCAGAGCCAAACAAGCCGACACCGCCTTGTTCAAAACGCCGATATCGACCTGGGTACCAAACTGCCGAATCAGAGCATCCATTTCGTTGAGCCGCTGATCCAGACAGTTCATTCTGAGGTCCAGCAATTGGTCCGATTGCGTACCCTGCACATGGGTTGATTGGCAAGCCTCGCTGCGCTGGGCCATCCACTTGACCGCGCGTTCATCCAGGATTTTTTGCACTTTCTCGAAAGTGTCCTGGGCATGGGGCCAGCCGGTAGCCAGAAAGGCTTGCTTGACTTGACCGGCTACCGTCAAATCCCAAACGCCCGTAAGCTTTTGTTCCGAACCTTGACAAAACCGCGACCCTTTGGTTAGCCCGTGCCACAAAGCCAGCACTGAAACCAACACCGACAAGACGACGATTCCGGCAATGCCCAACGCTTTGAGCCGCCGGCGCCGCTTGACGGTGGGATCGTCGGCCAGGGCCGCGAGCAAATCCTGCATGGAGGCGTGTCGTTCATCGCCATGATAGGAAAGACCGCGGACGATCACGGCGTCGAGCCAGCGGGGAATCTTGACCCCCTCGGGGCGCTGCAGGCGGCCTCTTTTCATGCGCATACGCAAACTGGAAATGCTTTTGCCCTGAAATGGCTTTGCCCCATAGAGAGACTCAAACAAGGTAAGACAAAAACCAAACTGATCGGACGCCTCGTTGGCTGGCTTGCCCTGCAACTGCTCGGATGACATGTAGCCGATGGTACCCATCACGGTTCCCGCCTGGGTCAACGACTCGGACAACAGGTTGCCGGCAGAATCTCCGGACAGGCTTAGCGACACGGAAGAGTCCGATGAGTCGGACATGCCCACCAATGAATCGGAGCTTTCCGCCATTGGCTCTGAGGCATCTGGAGCGTCGGCGGCCCGGGCCAAACCGAAATCCAGAACCATGACCCGGCCATCATTGCCGACCATCACGTTGGCCGGCTTGAAATCTCGATGGACAATGCCGGCCTGGTGGGCAGCTTGCAAGCCGCGACCGGCGGCCATCAAAACGCGTAGCTTCTCCGCTCGGCTGGGCTCGGTCTCGGTCTGCCACTGCCGATAAGTACGGCCCTCGACAAACTCCATGGCAATGAAGACCGAATTTTGGTAGGCACCCACATCGAAAACCGTGACCACATTGGGATGGCTCAGTTGGGCCAACGCCTGTGCTTCTCGCAACATGCGGTTGCGGTTTTGCTTAATCTGGGCGGTGTCTTGGGCCCCCTCCCGATCCGGGGTGAGAATTTTCAGAGCCACCGAGCGGTTGAGCTCTGGATCAAAAGCCTGGTAGACCGCCCCCATCCCGCCCGCGTCCACAAAATCGATCACCACATAACGCCCAACACTGGCCCCCCGCGACAAGTTCGGCTCGGCCCGCTCTCCGCTCGACTGGGTCGTGTACACCGAATCGCTGTCAGGCTTGGTGTCATCCATCGGGTCGTCCAAGGACAAGGTTCACGCCCCTTTTCCCAGAAATAGAGTCAACGGAGCAATGCCTCAAAGCGCTTCTTGTCGGTGGCTTTGCGAAAGGCGTCTTCGGGGGAGATGACGCCGTCGTTTACGAAGACCATCAGGCCGTCGTCCAGCGACTGCATGCCGTACTGTTTGCCGGATTGGATCTGGGAGGCCAGCAGGGGGATGTTGCCCTCGCGGATCATATTGCTCAGGCCGCTGGTGCGCACCAGCACTTCGATGACGGCTACCCGGCCTTCGCGGTCAATGCGACGAAGCAGGCTTTGGCTGACCACCCCTGCCAAGCTCTCGGCCAGCATGGTGCGCGCTTGCGCTTGCTGATCGGCGGGAAAGGCGTCGATGATGCGATCGACGGTCTTGGGGGCATTGTTGGTGTGCAGGGTGCCAAACACCAGGGTGCCCATTTCAGCGGCGGTGATGGCCAAGTGGATGGTTTCGAGATCGCGCATCTCGCCAACCAGAATCACGTCGGGATCCATGCGGATGGCGGCGTGCAGGGCGACGGTGAAACTCTCGGTGTGGCTACCGATCTCTCGCTGGGTCAGCACCGATTTCTTAGCCCGGTGGACAAATTCGATCGGATCCTCGATGGTGATAATATGCTTGGCGGAGGTGGCATTGATGCGGTCCAGAATGGCGGCCAAGGTGGTCGATTTGCCCGAACCGGTGGGCCCGGTCACCAACACCAGGCCCTCGGTAAACTCGGCGAACTTGGCCACGGCCGGCGGCAAATTGAGTTCTTCTATGGGTGTGATTTCACTGGGGATAATTCGAAAAACAGCGGCCAAGCCGTTGTAGTCGAAAAAGTAATTGGCACGAAAACGGGCCAACTCTCCAAGATCGTAGGCAAAATCGAGATCATGGCTATGCTGATATTCTTGCCACTGTTGCTCGCTGACAATTTCACGTAGCAGGTCTTCTACCTGGGCTTTGCTCAATTCCGGCGCATCGTCGATGGGATCGAGCGAGCCGTGCAATCGCATGCGCGGCACTTGGCCGGTGGCAATATGCAGATCGGAGCCATTGGCTTCTTGCATGAGTTGGAACAATCGATCAATGGCAGCCATGGAATCCTCGCGCAAATATCTCTAAGCAAACCGTTCTGATTTCTCGGCAAGACCGCGGGCTGCTTCTTTGCTTATCAAGCCACGGCCCACGTAATCGGCCAGCGAATCATCGAGCAAACACATGCCCTGGCTCTTGCCCACCTGCATCAACCCACCGATCTGGAAGGTCTTGCCCTCGCGAATGAGATTGCTCACCGCCAGATTGACCGTCAGAATTTCTATCGCCGGCACGCGGCCCTTGCCATTTAGCTCGGGTACCAGCCGCTGGCTGACGATGCCGCGCAGACTTTCGGAAACCATTGACCGAATCTGCGGTGCCTGGTCGGGGGGGAAGACATCCAGAATACGATTGATGGTACGCACCGCGCTGTTGGTATGCAGGGTGCCATAGACCAGGTGACCGGTTTCGGCCGCCGAAATCGCCAGCGAGATAGTCTCTCGGTCACGCAGTTCACCAACCACGATAATGTCCGGGTCCTCACGCAAAGCCGCGCGTAGCGCATGATCGAAGGTCTGGGTATGATCCACCACTTGTCGCTGCCGCACCAGGCAACCCTTAGAGGGATGAACATATTCGATGGGGTCTTCGACGGTAATGATGTGATCGTTGCGTTCGGTATTGATCAAGTTCAGCAGCCCGGCCATGGTGGTAGACTTGCCGCAGCCGGTCGGGCCGGTAAAAAGCACTAGCCCCTGGTGAAAAGTAGCAAAGCGGGCAATATCATTGGGTAAGCGTAAGGATTCAAGGGTAGGCAGTTCCAAGGGGATCAGGCGAAAAACCCCGTCCATGCCCCCGCGCTGTTGTCGACAATAAGCGGCCCGGGCACGCAGCACCCCGGGTATCTCATAGGCAAAACCCAGGTCGCCCGTGCGCAGAAAACTTTCCCGCTGCGCCGAGCTCAGTATCGCCAATAGATCCGCCTCGGTCTGCTCGGCAGAGTAAACCGGCCCATTGCCACTAACCAGCTTACCCTGCAAGCGCATGGTGGCCGAATGCCCCATATGAATATGGACGTCGCTGGCGCCGTAACGTACCGCCGCCTGTAACAAGACATCGACTTTTTTCTCTTCTTCGTTTTTGGCCTCCACCTGCTCCAACTCGACCTTGGCCAGCGGAGTTACCTCCTCCAGCTCTGCTTCCTCGACTTTGGCCTGCTCCGCTTTGCGCTCCCGCTTTTGCTGGTATTGCTTCTGAAAAGAAAGCACTTTTTTGACCTGAAAGGTATCCAGATAACCCAAATCGACCAGGATATCCCCCACCCGCTGCTTGCCGTCACCTCGGCCATGCACCTCAATCGCTTGCCGTAAGGCCTTCTTGTCGATGAACTTCAGATGAAGCGCGATTCGCCCAAACAATCCATCATGTCCCGCAGGCATACCCAACCCTTCCAGCAAGCAATTGACGCAAATCGAACGGATAGGATAACTATACATGGTAATGGCCGATCAAAAAGCAAAAATTCACATCCTCTCCGCTCTGATCTTTCTCCTGTTTCTTTTCCTGGGGACCAGTCTTGCCTGCCGGCAAGCCGGCTTTGTCTTTGATTCCCCGCATGAGCTCCCCGTCCTGGCCATCGAAATGAAACCGGAAGCGCTCTTGGCTATGCACCAAGATCGGCGGACCCGGGGGAAAAAATCAGAGCGGGCGGCACGCTTGGAAATATGGGACGAGCAGGGGCAGTCGGGCGGGCAGGTAGGATTTGGGCTACGCCTCCACGGCGGCTTGGGCCGGGATGGTGAGGAGACGGCCAAGAAGTCCTACAAAGCCAGTTTCCGCAAGAAGTTCGGGGCGGCCAAGTTGAACTATGCGCTGATTCCGGGTTCGAAAATCGAGGGCTTCGACAAACTGGTCTTGCGGGCCGGCTCGGGAGATCGATTTATGGACTTGCCCCAAACCGAGTACACCGGGCAAGCAGCCTACATCCGCGATCAGGTCATGCGCGATCTGTATCGGCAAATGGGCGGCCTGGCTCCGCGGGGGGCATGGGTGCTGCTGGTTCTGAACCGGGAGTTTCGCGGGCTTTACAATGTTGTCGAGTATGTGGGCAAAAACTTCTTGTCGGCCTATCTGGGCGGTAGCGAATGGGACCTGGTGGAAAACGACGAGAAGGCGGCCTTGGGCTCATTGGCTGCCTGGCAAAAGCTGCATACTTGGGTGGCCAACAACGATCTGCGCCAAACCGAAAACTACCAGCAAATCCAGCGCATGATCGATCTGGAGAATTTCACCGCCTATGTCATATTGAACCTGTGGGCCCAGAACCTCGACTGGCCCGAGTCAAACTTCTATGCGGTCAGAAAAAAAGAAGCGCAGGCCAAGTGGCAATTCATTTGCTGGGATGCCGAGCAGTCATTGGGACTCAGTACCCAAAGCGACGCCATCGCCTGGCTGATTAGCCGCTCTGGCCAGTTCCGCAAGCTGTTCGTGTCCTTGGCGGAAAACCGGGAATACCGAAGCTACTTCCGTAAACAACTCGATCACCACTTGGCCCAGGCATTAAACCCAAACAATGTCCTTCTGCACATCGATCGGCAAAAGCGTCTAATCACATCCGTTATGCCCAAAGAGCTGGCCCGCAACGCACCCCAGCGCAGTGTCCAGTTGTGGCAGAAAAATATCGAGCGCATGAAACAATTTGCCCGCCGGCGGGGCGAGCAATTCACCAAATTACTGAACGACCACTTTCAGCGCGATTGCTTTGGCTGCTGGAACCCACAAGTCTTGCCCAGGGGTATGATCCGCAGCCCAAACTTATCGCGCAGCGAAAGCTCAAAATTGTGCGTCCGCTTCCTGGCCCACATCCTTCCCTGTGCCGCCGACTATGCCGAACTGGAACTGGAGCTGAGGGCAGAGGTATTCCCGGCCATGGCTCGGCTCTTGCGTCAACCACTGCAGCGTCGACAGTTCTTACAAAAGGCCCGTTCACGGCTCAAAATCCTTGCCGGCGCAGGCAAAGCAAAACGCTGGCGTCACTGTGGACAAGAGTCCCCTTTCGGACCCCAGGCTCGTCGGGCGGAGCAAAAGCAACTTGAGTCATGTTATCTGCTGCCAGATTGCCAAGCCAAATTGGCTTGCCTCAAGCCGATGCTTCGACGCCGATTCGCCGAGTTTCCCCGCCAAATACAGGGCCCGTAAGCCTTATCCTCTAAAAACCACTGGTATTTTTCTCCGCTTTGGGCCAGTATGACCCGTCGATGTAGGGAAATGTGCTATTCATCAGGAGGTTACCATGTCATTTCGAGTTCTATTGGCTTTGATACTCAGCTTGTCGCTAGCAGCAAGTTTGACTGCTTGCGGATCATCTGATTCTTGCGTGGAAAATGCCATTGAGCAGCGGGCCTGCGGCGTGAACAATGCTGGGCTGGAGAAACGCGCTTGCATTCTTGGCGAGTGGACCGAATGGTTTGCTTGTGAAGAACAAGGCGGCGATTGCACCTCGGGCCAGACCGAGCAGCAAGCCTGCGGTATCAACGGCAACGGCACCGAATCACGCACCTGCGTG
>JAUVBB010000332.1 GCA_030591445.1 Deltaproteobacteria bacterium
CCTCCGCTGGTGCCTCTGCTGGTACCTCGGCTGCTTCCTCGGCCGGGGCCTCCTCAGCAGGGGGCTCGGCAGGCATCGCGGGTTCGGTGGTGGCCGCGGCAGCTTCAGCAGCAGCCTTTTCCTGAAACACGATGCGGGTATCCCCCACCAGAATCTCGTCTCCCGGCGAAAGGGCAGACTTATTGACCTTGGAACCATTGACAAAGGTTCCCTCGGAGGACCCCATGTCAATAATGTTGACCTCTCCCGCGGCGGAAACTTCTACCACGGCATGAATACGAGAGACTTTTTCATCCTCCAACCGCAAATGGGCAGAGGATAGGCGACCGATCTTGATGATCTCTTGATCGAAAGACTCGGTAGCGATCAGCTCGCCATCCTGATAGACCTTGAAGGCAAGACCCATGTCTTCCCCTCCTTCTCTTACTAAAGATCCTTAGCTGACTGCAGGACCTTTTGTCGAAAGTCCTCGCGAATGCGAATTAAGCTCTTGTGTTGGGCCATTTTTCGACCAGTCAAAAACTCTTGGTCCGGGCGGGTAAGATCCCCGGTAATGGTGTCATCTTCAAAATTATACACAGTCTTCTTCTGGTAAATCACGGTATCATCCTGCGCCATGGCGCTTACCGCCAGCATCCACGAAGCCGCTACCACCACCAAGAACCAGACCCATTTTACACCTGTATTCACCATGACCAACCCTCCTGACTCCCTATGATACACCAAGCAGGCGTCTAACCGCTAGTATCTTCATGGTTCTGCGGGTTCGGCCGGCTCTTCGGGTTCTTTCTCCACTTTAGGCCCCTTGGGCTTGGGCTTCCGGCCTAAGCCCTTGGCCGTTGTTGTTTTCTTTCCTTTGACAACTTTGTTGCCCTTGGGTTCCGACTTTCCTTTTTCTTTACCTTCCAGCGACTTTTCGGTTTTGGGGGCCGGTTTGGCTTTGGGCTTTTTGGGCTTTTTGGGCTGCTTGCCTACCCAGAGCCCACCGATAAAGAGCAAGGGATCTTCGTTTTTATCCTTGTAGGTCACCATCACATCCCAGGCACCCAAACCAAGCCCCTTGGGTACGATTATCTCCAAAGTGGTCTTGTTCTTCTGCCGCCATTTGGATTTTAGGGTTCCAATCTCGACCGTTTTGATATCCTTGAAAATCATGCCCACCAACTGAACTTTGGTCTTTTTATCCGGCGTGACCGCGGGCGGAATCAGGACGAAGGGCAAGTTCTTGGCGTCCAGTTTTGCCGGCGGCAATACCAGGCCCTCTTTCTTAGCCCGGGCCCAGGCGTCATCGAGCATCTTGACCCGACGTTCGGCAAGTTTTTTCTCAATTTCGGCCTGTCGCTTGGCTTCCGCTTCGGCCTGCTTTTGCATCACCTTCATTTTCTTTTCCATCTCGGCGTTTTGCTTGATCTCGGTGAGCATGGCATAAGCCGGATGACCGGAAGGAACCTTTGATCCGCCAATCTTGAGAAAGTTCTGCAAAGATTTCTTGCCGGCCTTCATATCATTGAAGTTCCGCAACGCCAGCACACCCAGCCAGTAGTGGGGCAAAGGATCTTTGCTGTGTTTTTCGGTCAAGGCAGTAAAATGCGCGCGGGCGGCTTGGTAATTGCCAATCCCCCGCAAGGCAATGCCCAGACCGATGGCCGCCTTACGATTGTCCGGCTCGTATTGCAGAATCTTCCCGAACTCTTCCCTGGCCACTCTGAAGTCTTTGTAATCCAAGGCAATTTTTGCCACATTGAAACGGGTGGGCACCATGTCCGGACTTTGCTTCAAGACCTGACGAAACTGAACCAGTGCTTCGGGAACTTTCTTCAGGCGCAACAACACCAGACCCAAGGTATTGAGCAAACGTGGATCTTTCTCTTTGACCGTTAGTCCCCGCAAGCAAATCAAATGTGCCATGTCCAAATCCCCTTTGTCGTGAAACAAAGAGGCCATGAGCCGGTAGGCACCGACATTGCCCGGATCGCGGATAAGTACTCCGCTAGCCGTTTTTAGTGCCAAATCGAACTTTCGCTGGCGCTGGTAGATACCAGCCATGTTCAACAAGACGGCGCTGTTTTTGGCGTCCTCGGAAAGCGCCTTCTTGTAAACCAACAAGGCCTGGTCCAGTTTGCCTTTTCTTTCCAGCAGCGCACCCCAGTTGGCGGCGGCCGGGGAAAGATCCGGGCGAATGGCCAGTGCCTTCTTATAGTGATCGGCGGCTTCCTTGTCCTTACGCATGGCTTCCAGGACACAGCCTATATTGTAATGAGCTTCGGCAAACTTCGGGTCCTCGTCCAGCACGGCGCGAAACTGACCGAGCAGAGAATCATAATTGAAAACCCCGGATTTTTTCTGGTGGCGATAGGAGCGAACGGCAGCCAAAAATTCCTGTTTTGCTTCCTCGGAAACTTTGGGACCTTGCTTCACCGGCTGCTGTTTGACTGCTGCCTGCTCTTGGCCAGGCTTGTCGTCCGGTCGAGTCGTAGTGCCGCCACCGCAGGCGGAAAATACCGCCATGGTCATCATCGCTGTCAGGCGTGAATAGATTTTCATAGGATCCCTTTCCAGGCTCACTCGAACTCGTCTTCGGGTTCATCCTCGGTCATCGCCTCACTGGCTGGATCGGCCGGCATCTCGTCGACCGGCGCTTTTTCCGCCGGCGCTTCTTTGGCCGCGGGCTTTGGCTCATCGCTCTCGGCGGGCGCGGCCCTCGGCTCTTCTTTCGTCTCCGGCTGAGGGGGCACAGCGGACGGCGGTGGGCCATCTTTGCGCTGTGTTTGCAGCGGCGGCTCCTTGAGCCAATCGGGTTTGTCCCTGATTTGGGTCCAGTCAGCCAGCAGCAAGGGATAACGGCCCACGGTGTCGGCCACCACGCTCAGGCGGAAACCCAAATCTTCGCGCGGATATTCTCCCGGACGGTATTGCTGCAGTTTGCCCAGAGCCAATTGGGTAAACTTGCTATAGAAACCCAGCTCCGAACCTTTCTCCACCGAGGCTTTGAAGTGGGCCACCGCCTTATCTTCCCAAGGCTGACCCTGGGTTCGCAGCATCTCCCGATAGATATCCTTTTGCTCGGGCGTCAAGCCTTTGGGCAGCGGAGCCTTGTAATAGGTCTCGGCATAGTTCTCATAGGCTCGGCCCAGCTTATACAGCGAGGCAATAGCCCATTCGGGCTGCTTGAATTTGGCAATATCGGTATAGACCCGCACTACTTTTTTCAAGCGTTTGCTTTTCTCGTCTAACTGTCGTTTAAGTCGCTTGGCCTTTACCTTGGTAAAACGGAACGTGATGTAGTCCTTGTAGCTCGACTCGCCCAGAATGAACTGGGCGTGGGCAGCGGCTTCGGCGGCCATGATCATTTTCTTTTTCTTGCGCCGGTATTTCCGGTGCAAGCTGATGGTAGTCCGCATCTCTTTTTCGGCATCGCGCCATTTCTTGAGCCGGATAAGCATCTCGGCGCGTTTCATATGCGCGCCAATGGCTTGATCGATGTTGGCATTAAAATAGTCCTGGCTGTAACGCTTGAACACTTCGGCAGCCTTGTGGTGACGGCCCATGTGCTCATACAGCAGCCCCAACGAATAGTACACTTTGGCGGCATCTTCCGAGCGGGGGAAGAGTTTGACGAACTCCAACCGGTCCTTCACTGACTCTTTGTATTGCTTGAGCGCTTCGCGGTAGATGCCCGCATTGACCAGTGCCGCCTGGGCATCTTCCGTGTTCCAGGTGCGCCGGTTACCATCGAAGCGTTTCTCTTTCTTGTCGGTCTTGGCCTTAGACCTGGCCTTGCCTTTGCGACCTTTCTTTTTTTTGCCCTTCTTCTTTTTATAAGAGACGGCTTTGCCCAGGCCCTTCATTTTCTTGTAGGTACGGGCGTACTGTTCGTACAAAGAAGCCGCGGCCCCAAATTGGGTCAGACGCTCATAGTTTTCGGCCAGGTTGAAAATGGTGCCCGGCACCAGGTCCGAAGTGGGATACTTGCCAATGAGCCGCTCACGGGCCTTGCGGGCCAAATCCAGGCGCTCGGCCTTTTCAAACTCCACGCTGGAGTTAAACAGGGCATCGTCGGCCATTTCGTGACTACCAAACTCCTTGAAGAACTTGATATAGGCACGGGCCACCTTGTAGTGCCTGCGCGGCGCCGGCATTTTCGGCGGTAATTTTGGCATCATCATGGTGATGCGCTTGAAGGCAATCTGCGGAATGAGCTTTTTCAGAAAGGCCCGCAACTTGTCGTTCTTCATCAAATCAGGGTTCTGATAATACTTGCGGGAGTATTTGTTCAGCTTATCCCAGTCCTGACGCAAGTTGTAGGTATCCAAAACCAGGTTGGCGGCGTACTCGGCCAGATCTTTTTTGGCGCAGTCTTTGACCACTTCATCGAAGCGTTTTACCGCCGTGTCGAAGTGACTGTAATCGTAATAGGTCTTGGCAATATCAAACTTGAGCGAGCAGATGTCCTCGTCTTTGGGACAATGATCGAGGTAGATATTGGCAGCCTGCAAGAAACGTTTCTTGTTTTTGGGTATGACTTTCTTCTTGGTCGAAGCCTTGGTCTTCTTGCCCCGGCGGTCTTTCTTCATCATCTCGCGGTGGGCCAGGACCGCCTTGTAAGCCGCATCACACAAATAGGTTCCCGGAGAGCTTTGGCCTTTTTTGTTTTTCTTCTTCTTGGGAAATTTCTTGTGCTTCTTCAACCAGATCAGATCCTTTGAAACCACCTTGGAGTATTCCGACGCCGCCCGCTCATAGCGACCCAGCCGGTGGAACAGCAACTCGGCATAGGCGAAACGCATGTCGTAGGCGTCGGGAGAATTGGGAAACAACTGCAGGTAATCACCGAACAACTCCTGGGCATAAGAGAAGGTCTCTTTTTGTTTGGTCTCCTTGGCCTCTTTGTACCAAGTGCTCGACAACTTGCGCAGGGTCAATTCGGCCAGTTCCCGGGCCTCACGCAGTCTTTCCTTTTGGCGCGCATTGGGGCTTTTCATGCACTGCCGGGTTTCTTCGAACAACTCTACCAAACGGCGAACCTGCTGGATGGTGTAGCGCTTATTGCCCACCCGGGAACCACAGTCGACCACCCGGCCCTGGAAGAAGGGTATCTCGGCAGAGCATTTTGCCTGCTTGATGAGGTAGGAATAGAGCAGAATCGCCTTTTTGTCCTGCCCATCACCGAAATACATGCCGGCCAGACTGACCATCATGCGGGTAGACTCTTTGGGCGCTAATTTTTTAAAAATGCGGGGGGCCTTGCTGGCGCTGCCCTGGTGGCTGTAAGCCAAGGTGAAATCATTCAAGGCCTCCTTGCGCAACTCGACCCGCTTGCCGGTGGTGCCTTCTTCCATGTCGGCCAAGTAGATAACCGACTGGAACATATCTTTGGCCTTGTCCCACTCATGCAAGTTGAAGTAACACCAACCCTGTTTATATAAGGCGTAGGGATAAACCGGAGATTCCTTGAATTCGGCGACTTTTTTATAGCCCATCAAGGCCTTGTCCAGCTTGGCCTGCTCAAAGTAGTACTCGCCAAAGGCCAGGTAGGAATCGGGGACATACTTCGATTTGGGAAAAGCCTTGATCAGCTGGCGGTAGGTGGTCAAGGCATCTTTGTATATTTCCAAATCCCAGAGCGCGGATGCCAAGTAGAAAAGCACTTGGTCGCGCCCGGGGAAGTTGGTGTACTTGTGCACGATGTCTTTGTATAAATTGATGGCTTTTTTCCGCCAGGTGGTCTCCTTCACCCGCAGTCGCTTCTTCTGCGCATCAATGTCCCGCCGCAGTTTTTCGTTTTCGGGGTCTTTGGCCAATTTATCATCCAAACGCTGCGCGCGATTGAAATAGGCCATGGCCTCTTCGAAATAGTTCTCACCCAGCCGAAACAACAGGGCTGGGCGCTCCTTTTCGTCTTTTTCGTATTTGAGCAGGGCTTCGAGCTGCTCGCGGATAACCTTACGCTTCTCGGTCATCTGCACGTCGACTTCTCGGGTGCGCCGGAATTTTTCGTACTCCAAAGTAGGCCGCCGGCGTTTTTCCTTTTCTTTCTTTTTGTCCACCGTATAGGCAGCGGCTTCCGGAGCCAGGTCCGGTACCAAGGCATACAAAATCAACGCCGAAAGAACCAGTACAAAGACTCTTCTCATGGCATTCATCCTCTCGCTGGTTGCGGGATTATTCCACTTGTTTGCGACAGCCCCAGGTCAACGTGTACTCATAGGTACCCAACTCATCGCGCCAATACTCACCCTGATAGGGCCAGTACAGTTTTTCGTCATCCGTAGCCGCCGACCAATCGTAGGGCAACAACATGGGACCCAGGTCCTCTTCCCCTGCCTCGATTCGCTTAAGCACTTCCAATTCGGCGGTGTCGTTCTCCAGCTTGATGCGCAGGGCCTGGCTAATGAGACCGCCTAGAAAATCACGTTGCTGTAGCAGCCGGTTCTTGGTCAAATGCCCGGCTTCTTTCATCAGATCGGCCTTGCGAGTATTCAAGAAGCTGACCATTCTCTCGGCGAAATTGCTGGTGGCAAAGCTACGCTTGGCCTTCAATATGCGTCGGATTTCCTTTTCGATCTCCAACACCGAGGCATTGAGCAAACGCAAATCATTGTCAGCCAAAGCCACCTTCAGGATTCGCCGAAGCATTTTGCCCGACTTGCCGGACCCGGGCGCCTTCTGAATCGCCAACAGGTGTTTGTAATAGCTCTCGGGAGACTGGGCCTTGGCCAACAGCTTTTCCACCTCCCGGTGAAGCGGCTGGTAACGTGCTTTGAACTCGCGAACAATTTGGTTCGACTCGGGATAACGGCAATTCTCGTAGTAGGTCACCGCCCTGAGAACCAAGCCCTCGGGAAAATACTCCTCCCGAAAAAACGGGCTATCCAGAGTAATCAAATTGCCCAGCGCCTTTTGGTACTTGCCCAATCGAAACCAGGCCCAACTGGCCTCAAACAAGCTCTCCAACCATGTTTCGGAGTCACGGTGAATGTGGTTGTAGTAAAACAGAGCATAGTTGAACTGCTTGTGCTCGTAGTGAACCCGGGCCAATTGGAAGAAGGCCTTTTCACGCAAATCATCGTCGCGATACTGGCCGCTCTTGGGATGCAGGATGCGCACAACCTCTTTGAAGGCCTCAACTGCATCTTGGAAGTTACCCTGTTTGTATAAGATGATGCCTTCGAGATATTTGCCCTTGGGAAAGAACTTGCTCTTTTCGCTCACCTGCAAGATCAGGGCCTTGGATTTCGAGAGAAAACCCACCACATCGGTGGGCAAAGCGGTGGCCGTGGTTCTCTTCTCGACTTCCAGATCCAGGCCAAAACCCATATCGGAAGCGCCATCATCAGCGGGCGCGGCATCGCCGCCGCCACCGCCCAGATCGAAGCCAAACTCGTCGTCCGGGGCCGCTCTCTTCTTTTTCTTCTTTTTCAACTTGGCCGCGGTCTTGGCCGGAGCACCGGATTTTTCCACTTCCAGGGCCTGGAAATAGAAATACTTCGCCAGCAGAAAGAGAAACTCATCCCGGTATTTGGCCGGAAATTCGATGTCGGAGTATTTGGCAATATCCTTGAGCACTTCGCTCTGATCGGTGATTTTGTGAGAGATGAAAAACAGCCACTCGAGAGAAGTCCTGAAGTACTTGTGTTGCACCCCTTTGTCCAAGACCCGGCCGAAGCCCACCAAGGACGAATGATACAAACGCATGCGATAGAGGGCTTTGGCCAACTGGTATTCGGCGCTCTGGAAATACTGCTTGGCTTTGGGATTGTTGTAGATCTCCCAAAAAGCCACTGCCGCCCCGGCATAGTCCTTGTCTTTCATTAGATCCAGGGCTTTTTCCGCCGCCGCCTTTTCTGGGCTTTTCACCGAGACGTCCAGCGCCTCAAAGTCAAGGCCGCCTGCGCTCTTGCCCTTCTTGGCCTTGGCCCGGGTACTTTTCTTGCTGACCGCTTTCTTCTTCCTCTTCTTTTTCTTCTTTTTCTTCTTCTTTTCGCTCTCCCCGGTCAAATCAAAGCCGAAATCGTCTTGGGCTCTGACCGCAGGAGCGCTCCACAAAAGGGTCAGCGCGGTGAAAATCACCAACGCATGCTTGAGGAATGAAAAGCGCATGACCTCTCCCTGTATATATGTGTCGATCTACTGATACTCATAGTCAAAACCGACCGGGAGGAAAAAGCTCAACCCGGCCGACAACATGACATGGTTCTGAATATCGGAAAACTTCGCGCCCGGTCCATCTAATTTGAGCGTTTCGGTGTAAATCAGATCG
>JAUVBB010000161.1 GCA_030591445.1 Deltaproteobacteria bacterium
TCGTGAAAGTTCCACAGATTGAGCATGGCCTCGGCGTCGACTTTGACGAATTTGCGGTCGCGCCAAACCAAGGACAAACTTAGAAAATCGAGCGGCTGGGCGTTGAGGCCGATGATGGCGCGGCCCGAAGGTTTGGCCTCTACCGCCACATTGGCCAGGGCGTAATCTTGTACCGTAGCCTCGGGCACAAAGGCGTCGAGGCTGGCGCCCATGGCCAAGGTCATCTCCACCGAGGCGCCCAGACTAAGCCAGGGCAAGGGACGATAGGCCGCGCCTAGCAGGGCGGTGAACACTTCGGACCATTCGCCAAAGCGGGTAAAGTGCACGGTGTTGGAGAAATACTGCTCGCGCTCATCGGGATAATTGGAAGCGAAAGTAGCGATTCCCGAGTGCGGGATCATCAGCAACAGTCCCAGCCGAAAATCATCAAAGCCCAGCGATTGCACCAGTCCGATACCCAGATAGCCGGCCGCGCCACTTTGTTCGTTATCGGCTCGCGCATTGCGTAGCTCTATCGTAGGCAAGGGCCGATCGAGGTTGGACCCTTCGATGCCCACATCGGAATCATAGAAAGATACCGGGATGTCCGCGTTGGCCGGCCGCTCCATCAAGCTGGCTTTGAGCGAAGGTTTGAGCAGCAAGAAACCGAAGCCGATACGATTGTCCAAATCGCTGAGCAATGCCGGATTGCTAAACAGCACTCCCACATCGGCGCCGAAGCTGCTCTGGCTGCCGGCGCGGCCCAGGGACCAAGTGTCATACCCGAACATACGCTGCGGCCCGGCCTGGCTCACCGTGGCCAAATTGGGCACCAAGCTCAATGCCAGTGAAAAAATCAAGATGCGCGCCATCATTTCCTCCCCGGCCCAAACTTTACCAGCAGCGGCCGAATCAAAAGTCGCGGTGCATTCTTTGTAACTGGGTAAAACTCCATGTACCCGCCGTGGCCAAAATGTGCCATTTGAGACGGGTGCATCCTATGGATTGGGGTAGGTTCTGTCAACGTCGCTTGGCCGGCAGGCAGCGGCCGGCGTTTCTGATACCCAGTTCGCGGAAGGCTTTGCGCAAATTGATCAGGGCATAGCGCATGCGGCTTTTGGTGGTATTGAGACCGCAGCTCATGATCTCGGCGATTTCCGCGTAGGACAATCCGCCGGTTTCCCGCAGCAAAAACACGACTCGCTGATCATCGGGCAGGGCCCGGATGGCCACCAGCAGCTTTACCCGCAAGGAACTGCGGTCGGAAGCCATCTCCGGATCAGCACTTTTCCCGGGGATTTCTTCCACCAAAGGCGGGCTAGGCCGGCCCTCGGATGAGCGGTGCTGGGGCTGATCCAGCGATTGGTGCCGCCGGTATTTTTGCTTTCGTAACAAGTCGATACAGAGATTTCGTGCCACCGTATGCAACCAAGTAGAAAACTTGCTGCGCGCCGCAAAACGGCTAGGATCCCGAATTACCCGCAAAAACAAGTCCTGCATAGCATCTTCCGAAGCATGCTTGTCTCGCAAAAAACGCAAAATAAACCGGAAGATACGCTGCCGATAACGCTGATACAGCTCTTCAAATGCCTCGTGATCGCCAGTGCGGTAGCGATCGAACAATGTCTCATCGGGCACGCTTTTTTCCGAGCAAGCCGCTTGGGACCCGACCGTGCCTACCGATTCAACTGTGTCGATGCCATTGTCCACGATCAAGCTCTCCTTAGGTCCACCAGTAAAGCCACTCAAACTTATGACGCCTGAACGGGACAGAAGTTCTAAGCAATCATTGAATTGACAGTTGCGGATAAGTTTGGTTTAGACTGGTTCCGTGGAAAAGCTAGAAAACATACGGTTGACTCAGACAGTCGCCGGCGCCGGCTGAGCCTCCAAGTTAGGGCCGGGGGACCTGGCCCAAGCTTTGAGTGGTTTGCCGCTGATTGAACACCCCGACTTGTTGGTAGGTTTGGAACAAGCCGACGATGCCGGTGTGTTTCGGCTGACCGACGAAATTGCCCTGGTGCAAACGATAGATTTCTTCACCCCCATCGTGGACGACCCATTCCGCTTCGGCCAAATCGCCGCCGCCAACGCCCTGTCCGATATCTACGCCATGGGCGCCGTGCCTTTGTGCGCCATGAACATGATTTGTTTTCCCATCAAAAAGATGGACATCTCGGTGCTGAAAGAAACCCTGGCCGGCGGCCTGGACAAAATTCGCGAAGCCGGCGCGGTGCTGGTCGGCGGCCATAGCATCGACGACAAAGAGTTCAAGTACGGCCTATCGGTCACCGGCAAAGTCCACCCCAAAGCCGTACGCACCAACCACGGCGCTCGCCCCGGTGATCACTTGGTGTTGACCAAACCCCTGGGCACCGGCATCGTCTCCACCGCCGGCAAGGCCGACCTGGCCAGTGCCGAAGCCATAGCCGCCATCGTTGACTCCATGGCCGCCCTCAACGCCAGCGCCGCTAAAGTTATGCAAAACTTCGAAGTCCACGCCTGCACCGACGTAACCGGTTTCGGCCTTGGTGGTCATGCCGCCGAAATGCTAGAAGGCAGTGAGCTAGGCCTAAAAATCCACACCCAGCGCCTGCCCCTGTTCCCCGACGTCGAACAATATTGCAACCAGGGCTTGCTTCCCGGCGGCCTGCATCGCAATCGTAAATACCGCCAAGCCCTAACCCTGCCCAGCCCCAAGGTCGCCCAGTATCTCCAAGACTTGCTATTCGACCCCCAGACCTCCGGTGGCCTACTCATCGCCATCGCCCCCGATTCGGTCACTCCCCTACTCGACCAACTCCATGGAGCCGGCCTAACCGCCGCCACCGACATCGCCGAATTTGTCTCCCAACCCGCCGGCAAGATAGAGCTTATCTAGGCATTGCGTAAAAAACGCCCCTATTTAAGAAAAGAGCAGCAATAATCGGTAGGTTTTTTTATCTTCAGGTCGAATTTGGAGTCTCCAGGCACTTCAAACGACTCGCCGCCTTTCACATCCTGCCAATGTTTGCTTCCCGGCAGCAAAACTTCCAAATCTCCCGCCAAGATCTCCATCAGCTCCGGGGCCGCGGTGTTAAAACTGTATTCTCCCGGCAACATGAAGCCCAAGGTTTTCTCGGACCCATCTTCAAAACGGATGGTTCGGCTACTTACTTTGCCGTCAAAGTAGATATTGGCTTCCTTGATCACGGTCACATTGTTGAATTCCGACATTTTTGTTCCTCCGATTGGGAATTTGCCCCCTGTGAATACCTCAGAGGATCATGAAAGGCAATGCCGGCTTCTGAAAAGTGAATGAGTTTGGTGTTTCTCAAGCGGTTTTGCTGATTTCCAGCGTTTGATGGCTGCTTAGACTACGCCGGCGGAAGATCCGATGCTGCTCGCTTTTGAAAAGTGAATGAGTCTGGTGTTACCCAAGCGGAGTTGCTGGTGTCCGGTGTAGACCAGGTAGCTGTGAGATACACGGGTTTTGGCGATTTTCTCGAAGAAATGAATGCCTTTCAGGAACTCGGGGTGAAAGCTTTTTCCTGACTTGAGTTCTATGGGGACTAGTTGGTTTGCCTTTTTCCAAATGACATCTACCTCGTTACCGTGATTGTCTCGGTAGAAATGAATGTTTGGTTCCAGGCCTTGGTTGTGACGCTGCTTGAGCAACTCGGCGATGACCAGGTTTTCAAAGAGGCCGCCTCGTAGTGGGTCGCGGGCGAGTTGGCTTGTGTTCTCAATGCCCAGCAGGTAGCTGGCCAGCCCCACATCGATGAAATAGAGCTTGGGCGCCTTGATGATCCGTTTGCCGAAGTTTTCGTAGTAGGGCTGGAGCAAGTAGATGATGAAAGACGCCTCTAGCAGGGAAAGCCATGAGCGGATGGTTTCGGTAGCCACTCCTACGTCGCTAGCCAGACCGGACAGGTTCAGAGTGCTGCCGATTCGACCGGCGCAAAGGCGCAAGAAGCGCCTGAAGACAGAGAGGTTTCGAATCGCCTGAACCAGTCTGACATCTCGCTCCACGTAAGTTTGAAAGTAAGCGGCATAGGCTTTGGTGGGATTTAAATCTTGGTCGTAAATGCGGGGATAAAATCCCTTCAGCGCCATTTCCTCGAAGCCAAGCGATGCGCCAAAGCGATTCGCTTCCGCCATGGTGAAGGGCAGAAGCCTCAACATGGCGGTTCTACCAGCCAGGGACTGAGACACCGCCCCCTGCAGACCAAGCTGTTGACTGCCGGTCAGAATGAACATGCCGCTCTTTTGCCTATCATCGACGATGCCCTGGATATAGGAAAGCAACAGCGGAAGGCGCTGGATCTCATCCAAGATAGCCCCTTCGGGATACTGCTCCAAGAAACCGCGGGGATCACTTTCAGCGAGTGCGAGTGTGTCCGGATTCTCAAGGCTGCAGTAGGGCTTGTCAGGAAAGGTCTTCCTGACCAGGACGGTCTTACCCGACTGTCTCGGACCCGTCACGGTAACCACCGGATAGTGCCCGGCTGCATCCAGCAGTTCCGTCTCTATTTCCCTATCTACCAGCATAATGCCATTTTTACACGGTTTTGTACCGATCGCAAAGTTTTGTCATCGATCGGTACAAATATCCCCACCCGGATCCGCTAGGATCGGCTGGTTAAGATCGCACTATGCTGACCAGAATCTTTGGGCGTTCTGGCCCAGGATGGGCTCAAGTTCGGCGGTCGGGATGATGTCCTTGAGCATGGAGAGATAACGGCGTAGTCGCAGCAGGGGGAAATCGCTGCCGAATAGGAGGCGATGTTTACCGGCGAGCTGCAGGAAACTTTGGAACATGGTGGGCTGGTAGAGGTAGGGGGCGGCGGCGGTGTCGAAGACGCAGTTTTTTAGGACTTGGGTGACTTCTTTTTTTAGAGACAGATAGAAAAACAGGCCGCCGCCGAGGTGGGCTAGTTGAAAGCGGGTGCGGGGGCAGTCTTTTATTAATTGGTATAGCCCGGCAATGGTCATGGGGCTCTTGCCGGGATAGTGGTGGCCGACCGGTTCGTTGCAGTGCAGCAAGAGGGGGCGATTGGCTTCGGCGCATAGCTGGGCCAGGGGGATGAGGCCGGCCCGGACGGCGGGGTCGGCGAGGTCTGCACTGTAGGCGCCGATTTCGCCCAGGCCTAGCGCGCCTTGGGACAGGGCGAGTTCGGCTTCGGCTCGGGCGCCCGGGGACAAGGGGTCGACGGTGGCCAGGGGCAGCAGGCGGTTGGGGAATTGTTGGGCGGCGGCTAGGATATAGGCGTTATGAGTGCGGGCTCGGCCGGGATCGTGCCAGGGAAAGCCGCAAACGACTGCTTGGGCGATGCCGTCTTGATCCATGGCCTCGATAAGATCCTCGGCGCTGGCCAAGCGGGCTTTGGGGTCGGCGTAGAGCAGGCGAAAGATGGGCTCGGCGGCCAGGTGCTTTTCTCGGTGCTGGATAAATTCGGGGGCAAAGATATGGACATGGGCGTCGACAATCGGGCTTACGACGGGCATGGATTTATTTGGTGGTGAAATGATCGGCCTTGTCTTGGAACAAGATGTTAAAAGTGGTCATGGTGCCGTAGCATTTGGTGACATAGCCTTGCAGATCTACTTTTTCTTGCTCGGTCATCTTGGTGTTGGCATTGATTTTGGCTTCTAGTACCCGCAGCCGGTCGCGCACCATGACGATTTTGTGGAAGAAGGCGTCTAGGGGCACTTCCTTGGGCTGGTTGTTGGCATCGACCGGTTTGAGCACCATGGTGCCGCCTTCCCAGCGATCGTTTACCTCGGGGAAGCCGTACATGGTCTCTTCGGCCAGCAATTCTCGTAGCACTTGTTTGAGTCCGTTGCGATCCATATTGATTTCTCCGCTGGTATCCCCGGTGGTGGGGGTTTGCAGGGTGGGTAGGGCGTCATGGGTTTTGCGCGGCGCCGCTCGTGGGGCGCGGCGGCCAGTGGGTGCGGGCGCTCTTTTTTGCGGCGCATGAACCTTGCCCTCGCGGTCGTGCCGGACCCGGAAATGATCGCAGGCTGGGTACTCTTCTGGCACCAGGCCCAACTCGGGCCGCAAGCGGCAAGCGCCACGGGAACGGCCCTGGTCGTCTAGTTGCTTGACATTGAATCCTACGCAGTCAGCACAAGTTGGCGCGGCTAGCTCTTCCAAGGCGATTGACCCTTTTTCTTTTATCCAATTGCTTAGAAACTATGCGACCACTGATATAGAGTCAAGGTCGAATGAGGAACAAGGGATAGGGGAGACGCGCATGGAAGCCCAGATGGTTTATATCACCACCGCCACCAAAGACGAGGCCCGGGTCATTGGCAAAGCACTGGTGGCCGAGCGCTTGGCCGCTTGTGTTAATATCATCGAGGGCATGAATTCGATGTACTGGTGGCAAGGCGAAATCCAAGACGAGCAGGAGACGGTTCTGATTGCCAAGACCCGGGCCGCTCGGGTCGAAGCGTTGATCGAAAGGGTCAAGCAATTACACTCCTATGATGTTCCCTGCGTGGTGGCCCTGCCCATCCGGGCCGGAAATCCGGATTTTTTGGCTTGGATCGAAGCCGAAACCAAGACAGCAACTTGACCGGATCGGGGCTTGACATAATCTTGCGCAGCCGCTAGGGTCGGCAACGTTCTTGGGGGAACTGAAGTAGAGCCGTCCTATCATGAAAGTCGTGAATAAAATCAGCCTATTTGGAGGTAAGATGAAACGTACCGGACTGTTGTTGGCGTTGGGTCTATGTGCAAGTTTTTGCGGATGCGCGGCCAATGGTATGGCCGTGATTGAAAAGTACCAGCATGTCACGCCCACTCGTTATGAGGGTGCGGTGGCGGTGGTGCTGGAAGATCGGCATCATGCTACCTTGGGTGAGACCGGCAAGGATGGGGTCTACGAGACTTACCGGCGCATCAAGATTCTCGACCGCAAGGCGCTCGATTGTGGCAAAGATGCGCCCAATTGCCGCCTGCAACGCTATTTCGGCTACGAACCAGGTTTTGAACAAGTCGAATTGATCGAGGCGCGTACCATCAATCCGGACGGCACCATCTTTGAAGTGAAAAAAGATGACATGCAAGACATGACCTTCACCAGCTGGATGTTTCCGGAAGAATTCAGCCGCGGCCTTCTCTATACCATGAAAGGGGTGGTGCCCGGCTCTATCATCGAGGAACGTTTTCGCTCCCGGGCCATTAAGAACCAGGGCCTGGGCGGCATCTGGTTTCAGGATCGCGACCCGGTGCTCGAAATCAGTTACACCGTTGACGCCCCCGCGAGCTATGAATATAGCTGGAAGACCTACAACATCGACGTGCAACCTACCGAAAAACGGGTCGGCAATCGCATCGTGCGTACCTGGTCTGCTCGCGATCTTCCGCCTTTGATAGAAGAAAAAGGTATGGTGGCCTACGATGACGTGGTGGCCAAGTTGATGATTGGCTCTAAGCAGAACTTCGGTTACGAGGACGTCTCGAAAAACACCAAGACCGGCACCTGGGAGGAACGCGGCGCCTATACCGTGGACTTGCTCAAAACCACCCAGGATGCCACCGACGAAGTCAAGCGCATTGCCACCCTGATCAAAAAGAAGTCCAAGACTGATACCGACAAGGTGCGAGAGCTCTGGGCCTGGATGAACGACAATGTGCGCTACGTGGCGCGCAAGAGCAACAAATTCGACCGCGGGGTTTTGCCCCTGTCCGCCCATTTTGTCTGCACCAAGAAGTACGGCGATTGCAAAGCAGTGGGCAGTTTTATCAGTGTAGTGGCCCGGGAAATGGGTTTGAAGGCCGACCCGGTCTCCATCGGCACCCGTGGCCAAAGAGGCGCGGTGGAGTTGGAAGTGCCCTGCCATCAGTCCAATCATATGATCGCCCGGGTCGAAGCCGACGACAAAGTCTACTGGATGGACGCTACTACCCGCACCTTCGACTATAAGACCACGCCCTATTCCGACCAAGGGGTCCACGTAGTAGTGGCCCGTCCCGGCGCGCCCTTCGTCGATTTCATTCCGGTGCAGCCTCCGGAGGCCAGCCTTTCCAACATGAAAACCGTTCTGGTTCCCGCCGCCGATGGCAGTGTTCACATCGATGTCGAGCGCAGCACCACGGGCAATTTCGCCGGTTCCCTGCGGGCCCGGGCTTATGCCTATACCCCGGAAAAGTGGAACAACTGGGTCGAATCGGAAGCGGCGCTGGTGTATCCGCAAGTGCAGATAAAAGAGCAGAGCACCCTTGGCAAAAAAGACAACAACGCTCCCTTCGGCATGAAGCTGCAGGCGACCATCCCTCAAGCCATGCAACCGGCCGGCCGGGGGATTAGCCTCCAGGTCAAGGAGCTGTTCCCGTCCAAGGTGTTTGATTATTTTGAGTTGCCTAAACGGAAGTTTGCCCTGGATCTAACCAACCTGTGGAACCGCCAGAACCGTTACGAAGTGCAAATCCCCGCCGGTATGGTGCCGGCCGGTATTCCCCGCAACGTGATATTCGAGGATGAGTTCCTGGCGGTCGAGCGCCTGAGCCAAATTGAAAATGACCGCCTGGTGACCTTGTATTCGCTAAAGCTGAAGATGCTGCAAATCCCAGCCCAGAAATATCCCCAGGCCCGCAAATCTTTCCAGAAAGCCCTGGATGCCAGTTCCTATGTGGTGATTTTCGAGCCCGAGAAAAAGAAGAAAGCCCGCCAAGTATCCGCGCGCTGATCTGTCTAATTGTAAAGCCTACTTTTTGGCCTGGCCCATTTTCTGGATTTGGGCATAGCGGAAACAGGATTGAACATGGTCGTTGACCATGCCCGCCGCCTGCATGAATGCGTAACAAATGGTAGAGCCGACAAAGCGGAAACCGCGCTCTTTCAAATCTTGGCTCATGAGATCGGATTGCTTGGTGCTGGCCGGGATTTGGTCTTCGCTGCGAAAGCGGTTCTGCCGTGGTTTTCCGTCGACAAAGCGCCAAATATAGGTATCGAAAGAGCCGAACTCGTTTTGCACATTTAAGAAGGCCCGGGCGTTGCTCAGGGTGGATTCGATTTTCTGCCGGTTGCGAACGATGCCCTTGTCGGCCATCAGCCGTTCGACACTGCGCCGGTTGAAGTGGGCCACCTTGCCGGGGATGAATTCGGCAAAGGCCCGGCGGAAATTCTCGCGCTTGTTGAGGATGGTCGACCAGCTCAAACCCGCTTGAAAGGCGTCTAATACCAGGAATTCGAACAGTTTCCGGTCGTCGTAAACCGGCACACCCCACTCCTGATCATGGTAAATCCTCATCTTCTCTGTTCGCTGGCACCACTCACAACGAGTTTTCTCGGTTTTCTTCATGACCGTGCACATCCTCCCAACAGAGCTTGGTTCGCCCGTGCAATGTAGCATGGTTCGCCAGGCGGGTAAATTATGGGCGGTATTTTTTCCCTTGTGCCGGTTTGAAACTCTTGGCTATGATGCGGCCCATTATGCGCAAACTTATTTTAATCGGGATGGTCGGGGGCGCGGCATTGCTCCTATTTGCTTGTTCCACGCCGGATAACGGGATTCGCATCGGTGATGTCTGTGACGATGGCGATGCCTGCACAGTCGATGACGTCTACGATGAACTTTTTGTTTGTCGGGGCCAGCCGAAGTTGTGTGAGACACCGCCGGCCTCCGCCTGTAAAAATGACCAGGAGCTGGTGGCCTACCGGCCGATCGGTGACTGCCAATCCGGTCTCTGTCTGTATCCGGAAGAACTGATCCAGTGCCAACAGGGATGCCAGGACGGCCAGTGCCAAAATTGTACGCCGGCTTGGGAGGATGCGGCCACCTGTGATTGTGTGCCCTCGGCTTGCCTGTCCTGTGCCGGTCAAGCACTGCAAACAGACGGTTGCGGCAATTTCCGGGAGGCGGATTGTTCCCTACCGGCCAGCGGTTGCGCGGGCGCTTGCTGCGCGGATCAGTGCTGCGGCGCTGGTCAAGAGTGCTATCAAGATGCCTGCTGCACCCCGGATTGGCAGGATGCCAGTGCTTGTGATTGTACGCCCACGGCCTGTGCTGCTTGCGATGGCAACCTGACCCAGAGCGACAGCTGCGGCCATGATCGTGCGGCCGCTTGTACTTTGCCGGCCACCGACTGTGCGGATGCCTGCTGCGGGGACGAATGTTGCGCAGCCGGTCAAGAGTGCTACCAGGATGCCTGCTGTACCCCCGATTGGCAGGATGCGACCGTCTGTGATTGTACGCCCACGGCCTGTGCTGCTTGCGACGGCAACCTGACCCAGGCCGACAGCTGCGGTCATGAACGCGCGGCGGCTTGTTCCCTGCCGGCGACCGGCTGTGCGGGGGCCTGTTGCTTAGACCAGTGCTGCGTAGCGGGTCAAGAGTGCTACCAGGATGCCTGCTGCACGTCGGATTGGCAGGATGCCAGTGCTTGTGACTGTACGCCCACGGCCTGTGCTGCTTGCGACGGCAACCTGACCCAGGCCGACAGCTGCGGCCATGAACGCGCGGCCGCTTGTAACTTACCGGCTGCCGGCTGTGCGGGGCTTTGTTGTACGGGCTTATGTTGTGTCGCTGGCCAGGTCTGTGATCAAGATATTTGCTGCAGCCCCGATTGTGCGGGCCGCGAATGCGGTTCGGATGGTTGCGGTGGCGATTGTGGGCCCTGTGGGCAGGACGAAACCTGTGATCCGCAGGGCCAGTGCCAGGCCGACGGCGGGCCGGCGGACCTCAGTCTGGACCCCACCGTGATCTCCATGTCCGGTTATGACGGGGCCTATCCTCGGGTGGCGCGCCTGGCCGATGGTACCCTGCTGGCCGGATTCGATTCCGCGATCACCGATGGTCGGGCCATTCGGGTCTCGCGCAGCAGTGACAACGGCCGCAGTTGGGCTGACCTCAGCACCGTGGCCCAGCACACCGGCGACATCGATCTGGCCAATGCCTTTCCCCTGCAACTGGCTTCGGGCCGAGTGTTGATGGCCTTTCGGCATCATGATCTTTTCGAAAGCCCGATCATCTATCGCCTCGAAGTTTGTTACAGTGATGACAACGGCGGCAGTTGGAAATTCCTCAGTGCCATCGAGGCCAACTCTGGCACGCCTATCTGGGAACCCTTCTTGTTGGCGGCCCCGGATGGTTCTTTGCAAGCGTATTATGCGCGCGAGCGGGAAAACAACGAGCAGGACAATGTGATGCGTCGCTCTTGGGACGGGGGTGAGACCTGGGGCCCGCTGGTGACGGTATCGACCGCCTTAGGCTCTCGCGACGGCATGCCGGCGGTAAGCCAGTTGGAAAACGGTCATTTGCTAGCCGTGTTCGAGGCTTTCCGCGATGGTGAGTGGGGCATGTTCGTCATCAAGTCGGTCTTGTCGACCGATCAGGGCAGCAGTTGGGGCAACCGCAGCCTGGTCTATGCCCCGGCCGACGGCAGCCGCAAAGCCGGCGCGCCTTATATTGTTACCCTGGGCAACGGCCAATTGCTGGCCTCTTTCATGACCGACGAAGACTCGGCCACCGTCGATTGGCCCCACTACGCGGCCATGAAGGTAGTGGCCTCGGTCGATGCCCCGGCCAGCGGCAGCGGTGGCTGGCTAGCCCCCGCCGCCACCAGCGTTGAGCCGGCCGCTTACTGGCCCGGTCTCTTCGCCCTGCCCAACGACGACATTCTCTGCCTGTACTCACAAGGCGGGGTGAAACTAAAGATCGGCCACGCCGACTATCCCTAGTCGAGCGCGTATTTCTCTCGGAGGCCGGTTGAAAGGGTCTGAATGGCGGCGAAGGCTTTATCTACCGTTTTCTCCCGGTCGGGGTTGATCAGGCAGCAGGTGGCGGGGGAGAGCATGGAGCGGGAGAAGAGGAAGTCGCGGTCGATGCCTTTCTTGAACAGCGCGCCCCACATCTCTTCGAGGCGGGCGGTGAGGGAGTCGATGCTTTCTTTTTCGAAGGGCTCTACATTGGTGGGGGTGATACCCCAGACCAGGGAGCCGCCCCGATCAAGAAAGCGGCGGATGGCGGGGACGTAGTTAGAGAAAATTTCGCCGTTGGCATAGACGTCGAGCGAGAGCACATCGAGGTCCAGGTTTAGCAAGAAATCCCAATCGGGATTGCCGCATAAATGGACGCCGCGCGGGCGGTTGATTTGGGCGAAGAAGTTCTCCATGTCCGGGCGGGCGGCCTGGTCGCTGTAGCCGGACAGGGCCGAGAAGAGAAATTGCAGGCCGGGCTCATCGACAAACATGAAGGCATCGGGGTGGATCTGCTGGAGGCGGGCCAGTTGCACGTTGACCCGTTTGGCCATGAAATCGATCAAGAAGGGTCGGATAGTGTCGTCGAAGAGGATGGGGCGATCGTCCTGATCGAGCACATTAAAGCCGAAAGAAATCGGGCCCTCCATTTGACCGCGAATGGCCGGCCGGCCGGACAGGTCTTGTTCCAGGAAGCGATGAAAAACCACGGAATAGGTCGGGCTGATGTCGAAGAAGCTCGGATCCTCGAAGCGGGCCAGGGCCGGCTCCAATTCCTCGGCAAACTTGTCCATGGAGAAGCCCAGCCTTCGTTTCTCTAGATCCAGCACGATGCCTGGGAAGTTCTCCGAAGCCTGCACGTACATGTCTTCGTAATAGTTGTAATTGGGCAACTGCGGCCAAAAAGGTACATCCAAAGACAGCGCCTGGGCCAGGGCGTGATCCACATCGGTGTGGGGCATAACCCCCATGGCCGTGGTGAGCAGATTTCCCGGTATGGTCATAATTTTCTCCTTGTTTTTTCATAGGTTAATCATGATGAGACCGGTCGTCAAATTATGCCCATTTTTTCTGTAAACTCCCTTGACAGTGAGCCTATCTATCCGTTAGGAATATCCTCCCTTGTGTCTATGGGGTGGCAGAAGGCAATCGCGGATCGATAACAGGGAGCATAATCCAATGAAAAATCGTCTCAATTCTACGGTAGCTTGTGTTTCGTGTGTTTTCCTACTGACCGGGGTCGGCCTGTTTGGCTGCGGCGATCGGGATACGGCGCAGGCGGAAAAAGAAAACACTGACCAACTTTGCAACGATGGCATCGACAACGACGATGATGGCTACACCGATTGCGATGATCTCGATTGCATCAACAATCTCCAGGTTACGATTTGCGGGGGTGGTGGCCAGGAAAATACCAACGCCCTTTGTGCCGATGGCATCGACAACGATGGTGACAGCTTCACCGATTGTGATGATCAAGGCTGCAATCAGAATCCGCAGGTATCCGCCTGCAGCGATGGCCAGGAGAACACCGATGCCGCTTGCGCGGATGGCATCGACAACGACGGCGACGGCTTCACCGACTGCGACGACTACGACTGTAGCCGTGGCGAGGCGGTAACCGTCTGCGGCGGCGGCGGCACGGAGGATACCAACGCGCTGTGTTCCGATGGTATCGACAACGATGGCAATAGTTTCATCGACTGTGACGATTTCGGCTGCAGCAAAAATTCCCAGGTTACCGTTTGCGCCACCGGCGAGACGGAAGATACCGATGTTTTGTGCGCTGACGGCGTGGACAACGACGGTGACGGTTATGCCGACTGCGACGATTACGACTGCAGCCGCAATTCGGCCGTGACCGTCTGTGGCGGCGGCGGTGGTGAAGACACCAATGAACTTTGCTCGGACGGACTAGACAACGACGGCGACGGTTACATTGATTGCGACGATCGCAATTGCACTGGCAGCGAGCAAGTCACCGTCTGCGGTGGCGAGGCGGAAAACACCGATGCTTTGTGTGATGACGAGTTGGATAATGATGGCGATGGCTTTACCGATTGCGATGATTACGACTGTAGCCGTAGCTCAGCCGTGACCGTTTGCGGCGGCGGCGGTGGCGAAGACACCAACGAGCGCTGCAGCGATGGTCAAGACAACGATGGCGATGGCTACATCGACTGTGACGATCGCAATTGCAGCCAGAATGACCAAGTTACCATCTGTGGCACCGGCGGCCAGGAAAATACCAATGCCCTGTGCGCCGATGGCGTGGACAACGACGGTGACGGATATAGCGATTGTGATGATTATGATTGCAGCCGCGATTCATCGATTACGGTCTGCGGCGGCGGGGGCAAGGAAGACACCA
>JAUVBB010000195.1 GCA_030591445.1 Deltaproteobacteria bacterium
AAGTGAATGGCACGGCCGTGGTTCCGCCATCGAAAGCGAAGGGGCCACCAGCCCGAACCAGGGCAGTGTAGAGGGGAGACGTGATTTCCTGATCGCTCGCTTCCCCCACGCCCAAGCTTAGAAACAGCTGATCGCGTTTCGGATGCTGAAGGCTTAGCTCGGCGGTCATGATAGGTTCATAGTCAGCCGGCACGCTGATCCAGGTAGCCGAAGCAAAGGCGCCACCTCGATCACTTCCGGCAGGGGCTCCCTCCACGCGCGATAGGTCGCGCAAGGCGTCATAGGCAATCCAGGAAAATCCTTGGTTTTGCCAAGCAGTACCCCAGGAATTGGCAATTTTGAATGCCCCTTTTTCGCCCTCGTCGACTAGATCATTTTGGTTGAGGTCCACCCAGAGGGCATCGTTATATCCCACCACGGTCATGGCATGCCCGCCGTTGGCGCCTTGCATCCAATGACAAACTTGCTGACCCACCCAGGCATCGTCGTCGCTGCCGGCCGGATCGTCTTTGAGACCGCCGGGCAAAAAACGCCAGGACTCGAGGTAGGTGCTTACGGTAAGCACCGCCCCGTTGGTCAAGGCTTGCTTCAGTGCCAGCAAACCCGGAACCCGGTCCAGGTTGGGGATGCTGGCCCTTTGCTGGATGCGATAGGATAGCGCTGCGCGCCAGGCCGCGGTGTCGAGTAACCAGGGCCGATAGCTCGACGGAGTGTCGCTGCCACTGTAAGGAAACTGGGCCCATAAGGCACAGCCGTGCTTTTCCATCACCGCATAAGGCTCAGTGGCCGTGCTGCCCTGGTTTTGGCCATCGTTGACAAAGTTGAAGGTCCACTTGGGCGAGAAACGGTAATTGTCGCCGCCGTTTTTGGCGTCCCAAGCGCGCGCCAGTGCCACGGTGTGGGTCAGATGATAATAAGTGCTGGCGAAAGAAGCACAGGAACCCAGCGATCCTTGGCTGCGGATGGGCGGAAAGGCGGGCAGCAAGCTGTTATCGACCGCCATGGGCAACAAGGGCGCCGGGGCGTGGTTTAGCCAGGGGCCACGCCAGGCAGCCAGCAGCTGCTCGGTTTCTGGCAGCGGTCGGCCCTGAGCGACCAAGGAGTCCCGAATTCGTTCCAGGGCCAGACGATTGGGCGCAATGTCAGCCGCGCTCAGGCGATGCGCCTCTTGCCAAGCAAGTTCGGCCGCGGTTGGGGGCAAGAGCCCGGTGCTATGCGGGTCGTTATCTCCCGGATCCCGATCGGCGACCCCATAGTCTTGCCCGCGATCGGTCGGGGGACTACAGGCGAACAGACCCAGAACCAGAGGCAAGAATAAGCGGCAGCAAGGCAAGTAGAGTTTCATGGTCATCTCCTCAATCGCTTCCGGACGAAGCAAGGAACATGCCAGCGCCGAAGGGATTGAATTGAAGGCATTTTGTGGTTTTGGCCGAGCAGAGAAAGGGGCGAAGCTCTGAACTCTTTTCGTACCCCGGAAAATTTTACAGACCTCAGGACAGCGGGAAACTCAGGTAAAATTTTACCAATGCATCTATTTTTGGAATTAAATAGCAAAAAATCTGCTAGAATTGCCACTTACAAAATCTACCAAGAAAAGGTGCCAATCATGAAAAGGGGTTTGATTGTCGGTTCTCTTCTTTTTGCGTTTGTCTGGGCGGCGTGCGGGGGAGATACCGATTACGGGCCGGACAGTGACGGGGACGGGATTGCCGATCGGTTGGAGTTGCAGGGATACGTGTACGACTGGACGCGCCAGGAATTCAGGGCGTGGAAGGGAGACATCAAGGAGGCGTATTGCAAGTCGGATCCTTTCCGGGTCTCGACGGATCAGGATCCCTACCCGGATGGCACCGAGGCTAGCGGCTACAATATGGATGTGTCGGTGGCCGCGCCCGGGAATCTGCCTATGGTGCCCGCCTACCCCAACATCGTGGTCACGCTCGAGGGTTATGAGGTTACCTTGAACGAGGACATCACTTTTTCCGAGGGCGAGACGCTGACCAAAGGCAACAATTGGAGCCGGCAGACCGAACTGACCTACTCGCATACCGATGAAAGATCCTGGAGCCGGTCGCTGGAGGTGGGGGCTAGCTTCTCGCTGTCCGACCCGTTTGGGATTTCGATTAAGGCTTCGGTGACCGAGGGCGGGTCCACTTCGGACACCAATACTTACAGTACGGCCCGCACCACGGGAGGCACAGAGCAAAACAGCCGGACCTGGTCGCGAGCGCGCAGTATTAATCCTACCGTCGCGGCCCGGGTTAAGCTGTTTCTAAAAGTTTACAACGCGGGGACGGCGGCGGCCTCCAACGTGATTCCTACTCTTACCTTGAAAATCGGTGGGCGCAACATCGCCACCTTCCAGCCGGGCAACGCTCAGATCAATATGATCGAGCCCAATGCTACCTACCCGGCAACCCCCGGGGTGTACTGGGTGGTCGACACCATCGACACCGGCGTCTCGGTGATGCCCATTTCCTTGACCTTGGACGAACTCCGGGCGCTGGAAACCGGGGCCCCGGTGAGCGTGTTCATGACCCAGATGCTGGCCTCGGTGATGAGCCAGAACGAAGACGCCCATTGGGAAAGCGTGGGCGACTGGGCCAACTACATGGCCCGCTGCCAGGCGGTGAGCGCCAGCTTGTTTCTGGACCTTGGCGACGGCAATATCATCCACTCCCTGGTGTACGCCGACGACGGGCCCACGGCGCCGCGGGTGACATTGGCCGACGCCTTGCTGTGGGTGGCCTCCGGGTACCAAGACCAACAGCAGGATGAGCTCAAGATACGGTACCGGGATCGAACTACGAACAGCATCAAGGACACCGGCATTGAGAACTGGACCTTCGCGCTTGACGCGGCCACGCTGCTGGCCAACGGGGTAAACCGGGACGATCAGGGGAACTTTCAATTTCCGGATGACTACAATCTCTTCTCGGCGGCGCTGGGCCCGGAAAGCATCGTGATTGCCAAGGCGCCGCTGGCCGAGAGCGCAAGTTCCGGCACCGTCCATTACGCCTACGTGGACTTGCTGCGCAGGCAGGTGTTCGCGCTGATCAGCGACTACTACGGCATCAAGAAGGTGGAAATACAGACGGCCGAGTCGGGCCCGGTGATCGAGTTGTCCCAGGTATGGGAAAACGCCGGCTACTACCAGGGCACGCTGCCGCCAGAGTATGACTGGGCGGCAGACGAGGTGCTCCAGATCACGAACCTGCATGATGAGACCATGTCTTTCAGCCCCGTCGAGCTACTCTACGACGGGCCGATCGACGTGATTACCCAGCCCGAGATTCGCTGGGTGAGACTCGATCACAACGAACTGACACTCACGGCGGAAGTGCATCCTCAGAGCGCGGTGCCCATCAAGAAAGTGTACCTGGTCTTGTTGGAGACCGGCCAGCCGCTGGATGAAATCCAAATGACGGAAGTGGAAAACAACCTCTGGTATTGCCGCCTGCCGGCCGGCTACCACACGGCCCAGTTCCGAGAGCTGGTGGTGGCCGAGAACGAGCGCGGGCACACGGCTTCCAGCGCGGTCACCGACAGAGTCGAGGTCTATAAGACCGGCAATATCGAGTTGACCTACGAACACGATTTCAGCGCCAACGCCCAGTGGTACTTGACCGCTTATGGCTTCGACACCACCCAACTCAAGCTGCTGCCTCGGTTCCACTCGCCTTCGGGCAAAACGGCGCCCATACCGCAGAGTGCGGCGAGAGGTCCGGATTGGGGAACGGTCTACAACCCAGACTGGCACCTGACCTTCGATTTCCCCGGCGGCTGGGAGGGCCTGTACTATTACCGGGGCTGCGTGGCCAACGCCAACGTCCACTGGAGCAGCCCCACCGACTCGCTGGTTCCCACCAGGGGATTGGAGATCGATCCCGGCAGCTTCAACGGGCTCACCCGCAGCGCTCTGCAAATCATGGAGCCGGTCATGTACCGGGCCGAAACCAACCAATCCGGTTTCCCGCGAACTTATTCTCCCTGCGGCGCGGTTGAGTTTTATTCCACTCATGGCTGCAGCTGCAGCGCCGAGGCCTCGCTGGTCGGCCAGGCCGTGGTCATGTACGCGGCTCCCTACTTCGTCAAGGCCCGGGTGGTGAGCGCCCGCTCCTGGGGAGCGAGTTTTGTCGGGCACGACGGCGCCGGCAACCTGACCGGCTACGCCAATTGGCCGGCCGCCGTGACTATCCAGTACGTCATCTTCAAGCCCGCCAGCGACCCGGTCATTCTGCCAGGGCTACAGGTCACCGAACCCAGTGAAAACCAGGAAATACCGGCCGGCAGCTCGCTGACTATCAACTGGACCTCGACCGGTCCGGTGCAGAACGTCCATATCGACCTGCTTGGCTACCACACCGATCCTTGGGCAGATCTGACGACCGTCCTGGATATCGCCCATGACCTCAGCAACCAAGGCAGCTATACCTGGGAGAACATACCCCAAATCGATCCTGCCAGTCCCCGCTACCGCTTGCGCATATCCGACGCCGATCATCCCGAGCAAGCGTTTGACTTCAGCGACTTCGTCTTATCCCAGAGCCCCCCGTAGATCCCGGCTTCTTCTATTGCCGGGGGAGAATCCTGCGGGTGATAAAATTGAGCCAAGGTGTTCGCTAATATTCGCACTCCCAGGTAGGAGAATCTTGTCCAGGTAAACAGGCAGGAAAAGCCAACTCGTTGTAGTAAGTATCACATACCTGACTTAGGCAACCCACACAGAAGGTCAGCGGAAAGACAAAGTCGTTGGATACAACCTTTCCGCCAATGTGAGTTTTACCTTCAAATCTCACGTGCACACCTAGAACAAATTGTGGCAAGCGACCTATGTTAGATAATGCAAAGAGTAATTCTCCCACAGAAGGTGGCACGATGACTACCGGCATAACTAACCTTGCCGGTTCGCCGGATTCTCCAGCCTGTCCCAATGAGGCACTCAAGAATGACTGATGCTCGTACTCTTCTACTGCCAACAAGGGTTCCAGGAAGTCAATGCCCTGGATATTTTCCCGGCCCGATAGCCACTCATAGCTGACCGTCGCTTTTTCAATGTGAATGGGAAATTCGCCTCCATGTCTTATATAGTTGTGTACTTGTAAATGAAGAAGGTAGCTTGGCTTGCCCGCAAAATTGGGATGATAAATATCAAGTGTACCCCAGGGCAAGTAGACGTAATCGTCCCCACTCTGGGTTGAGACACTGCAATCATCATCCATGGGGCTGGCGAAGACGATAACCAGAGAGCCATCGTCAACCATATCACCCAGGTCGGCCACGTCGCAGGCCCCGGTGCAAAGGGTGAGCGCAAACAGGCAAGAACCAGCGTTAAGGATCTGTCGAACGGAATGCATGTTCTGTCCTCCGGCAAGCGTTGATGAATCTTTCAGGAGAATCTTGGTATTTTTCGGCCAGACCGGCACTTTGGGCCGACTGATAGGCAGCCAGGGCAGCCGGGCAATCTCCGCGTTTTCTGAGCAAGTCGGCCAAAGTAAAATACAACATGGCGCGCTTGCCCTGGTGGTGCCGAGCTGGGAGCATCTTCTTCAAATGGGCGATGGCTTCTGCTTCCTGATCATCTTTTATCAATATTTCAACCCGGCTGATTTCGATCTCGGGCTGCAGGGGACTCTGGGGAAAACGGTCGAGCAATTGTTGCAGCAAACGCAGAGCATCCTTATGTTGCTCTTGCTTCGCTAATTCTTGGGCCTCTCGATAGAGACGAAGCTGCTCCGCTAGCTGAGATGAGGCAACCAATTGTTTCTCTTTGCGCCTCTTTGGTTTGACTGCTCTCTTGGTGGGTTTTTCGACCCCCACGCTTCTTATCACCATGGGCGGCAATGGCCCAGGTGCCGGGGCCGCAAGCACGGGCATAGGTTCCAGCTGGGATTTGGGCTCCGGTTTATCCAGCCAAAGCGCAAAGATTCCAGCCCCGGTCAGACCGGAGGCCAGCAGGATGGTTCCCAGCTTGGCGCCAATACTACCGGCGACCGTGGCGGCCGGACTTGCGTTCAGCCCGCCTTCGATCGAAACGGCAACGCTATCCAAACGCTGCTGAGAGAAAGTTTCTTCACTCGCAGTTTGCATCATTGCGTCAAATTCGGGATCTTCGGCCAATCGACCAGGCCAATTGAGGGCACGCGTCATTCTGTTTTCTCCTTAGCCAAACGACGACGGACCAAACGGCGAAAGTTTTTACGAGCCGCTTTCAGGCGGGTCCATACCGTGCCTACAGAAACCCCGGTTACCTCCGCGATGGCGGCGCCTTCCATGCCCTCTAGTTCATACAGGGTGAACACCTCGCGCTGCTTGAATGACAGCAATGCCAGCGTCTCATGCACCAAAGCCAGGCGCTCGGTTCTTTGGTAGTATTTTTCTGGTGTTTCGCAGGAATTCGACAAGCCGGCAAAATGCTCGCGGGCCAGTCTCGCTCGAAAACTCTCTTGCCGGCGATGGCTCCGCTGGTGCCGACGGCAAAGATTTGCGGCAATGGCATAGAGCCATGTTCTTACCTGAGCCCGCCCCGCAAAAGATTCTCTTCGTCTGTAGGCGGTAATGAAAGAATCTTGGAGAATATCATCTACATGATCGCCCGGCCCACACATCCGTTGAATCACCCGCCCCAGAAATGGGCCGTGTAACTGGAACAAGTTGCCAATATCCAAGGATGCGGATCTATCCTGGTCAATCGGCAAAATTTTGGGAGAAGACTGAGGTCTGGCTTCGATCATATTAACTCTTAGTCTCCAGCCGGGCCCAAAAACTTCATTTTTTTACATCCAAACAGGCCAAGCCAGGGACAAACCCAACCTAAACATCGAAATGGCCGGTTTTTCCGGCCAACTGCCTACCGAGACCTGGTGGCGCAAAAGAGAAATTCCCGCCTTAATGCCTAAGCTATATCCACCCATGTTTCGTTCGGCATGAATCACGCCTTCCAACCAGGGAAGGCTGTCAGAATTGTTGACAGGGTTACCATAACCAAAAACAAAAAGTCCACCCCCAAGAAGCCCTACCCTGAATCTCCATTTCCCAATGTCGTGAGCATAGCCCAACCCGAGCAAGGCATGAGCTTCAAAGTAATGTCCGGCGGCCAATGCTTGCGGATAACCCACTCGAATAAAGGGGCCCAACCACAGCCGCGGCCATTTTCTATCAAGTTCAAAGCAAGCCGCGATCTCCAACTCGCCGCCAAAAGGCAAATATTTGCTCTGCAAGCTGCCGTAAAGACTGGTCCCACCATAACCCCAAAGTCTCTTCTCTTCATCGGCCGGCTGGGAGATCTTCCGGTCAAGCCCTGCCGGAATCGCAGGCGCCATGGGCTCGGGCCAATCATCAACCGGAAGTTCCTGTAAATATCTTTGCCACACGATAACAATCAAATCATCAGCATCTACACAATCGGCGCTGTTGAACTGATAACTTCGGTCCAATCCTGTTTTCAATTTTTCGTGCCCCACCCGAAAAACCACACAGAATGCCCCCGAACAAGGCTTCTCATTGATCTGAATATCGAAACCAGTTTTGTCACCTGGCTGAAACTTGCGCAATTCATCTTTTAGCCGATCTCTTATTTTCTCCTCATTCAGACAATCACCGGTCAGCTGCAGAGAAATTCTATCCGCCGAGAAAACCAGGTTTGGTTGAATCAGTGCCAGCATCAAGGCCAGAAGATTTATTCGCGTAGCCGTCATCAAGCAAAGAACTACCCCAACCAAGTAACGGGAATCAAGCGCTGCGGAAAAGGGTGAGATCGGTATAATAGAATTGAAATATTTTTGTATCATCATGGGAGGGGACTGAAAAAATGATATTACGGGGACTGATATTACGGGGACGGAGGTCACAGATCTTTCCCCTCTCCGACAGCTGCTTGGGCTCCGTGTCCTCAGCGTCCGCAACACCAGGGTGAGTGACATAACGCCCCTGCTAGGGCTCGGTAAGCTCGAAAAAATCTACCTCGGCGGTTCGGCGATTTCGGCCAACGATGTCATAACCCTCAAGTCAACCCTGCCCAACTTAACGGTAATCGACTAGTTCCCAGACGATGGCGCAAACAGTGGGCGGTACCTTTCCCCCGAATGTCCCGAGTCACAATTCGTAGGGGCGCGTCGCGCGCGCCCGGTCGACCAATGCCAACCACCCCACACAGGATCCCCGCACCCATTTATGATCAAACCGAATTGACCTGGGTTGTTATGGGTATCCGATGCATATGGGTGGGGGTTGGCAAATGCCGAACGGGCGCGCGCGACGCGCCCCTACAGAAACGTGATTCATTTCACTATCAGAAGCCGCACCGGGATTGCAGTATGGGTAAAGTTGTTTACAACTATCTGGAATAAAATAAGATTTTTTTTCTTTTTGGTGAAATTAAACGAAATTGCTCCGTCCAAGGACATTGCAGATACATTGAACAAACAGATTGAGCACCCGAATGGGGAGTGATTCTTGGCGTGTTGTTTTCAACATGCGGGATTCGGCAATGTCTGGGCCCAAGTGGGGTCCCAACGTTAGGAGGGGTAAATGAGCAATGTGATCAGGTCGAGATTTGTCAAGGTTGGTCCCTGGATGCTTGCGGTTTTACTGCTTACTTTGCTGGCGACGGCTTTGGCGGCTTGCCAAGGCGGGAGCGTGGACCAAGGTCCGCCAGGAACTACTAGCGTGCACAGCTCGAAAGTGCTGGCGGCTACCGATGGGCTGATTGAGATCCAGTATAGTTTTGCGCGGCCGGGCATCAGCCGAAGTGGGACGGGCGAGCAGGTTTCGGTGACCATGAATAGCTTGCCCAAGATTAAGAAAACGGGCCAACCGGCCTTGCCGGTGATGCCGGTCCGGATTCTGCTGCCCTTGGGGAAAAAGGTGAGTCAGGTCAGAGTTATTCCGGGCAGAAAGATTGCGCTAAGTGGGCATTATACTATCGAGCCGGCCCAACAACCGATCCCCTTGAGTCATACGGGGCCGGTGGTGGCCACCATGCCCGACCCCATGGTATATGCTTCGGCCCTGCCCTATCCTGGGCGGCTGCAATCCGATTTCACAACCCAGAGTAAACGGGATATGAGAGTTTTGCTGCTTAGCATTTTCCCGGTGGAGTTCGTGCCGGGGGAAGGCAGGCTTGCTTACTTCCAGACGATGAACGTGCAAGTAGAGCTGGTTCCGGTGGCGGTGCCCTATGTCGCTAACCCAAAAGTCTTTTCGACCGACGCTATCGAATACCTCAAGAATATCGTGGACAACCCGGCGGGGATGGAAAGCTACCGGCAATTTAGTGACCCAGTCCAAACCATCGCTAGCGATCTGCTGACCCTGGCGGAAGATTACCAATATGTGGTGATTACCAATGAGGCATTAGAAAACTCGGCCTTTGTCGATCTGGTGGCCAGCAAACAGCTGCGGGGCATCAGCGCCACTATTGTGACCACCGAGTGGATCTACGCTAACTACGACGGTACCCGGCCAGATGGCGGCCAGGATAACCCGACCAAAATCCGCAACTTTATTATCGATGCCTATCAGACCTGGGGAACCGAATATGTGCTGCTGGGTGGCTACGCCGGCATCGTGCCCCCCCGGATGTTCTGGGTAGATTCCTTCGCCGGCTACGTCGATATCATGCCCTCGGATATGTACTATGGTTGCCTCGATGGCACGTTCGACAGCGATGCCGATGGCGTCTACGCCGAACCTACCGATGGGCCGGCCGGCACTGAGATCGATCTTTACCACGAAGTCTACGTGGGTCGGGCGCCGGTTGAAAACGCAACCGAGGCGGCAAACTTTGTGGCCAAGACCCTGGCTTACGAAAACTCCTCCGACGAGTATCTTCGGCTGGCGGCGCTGGTGGGAGAATACTTGGGCTTCGGCGGCGTATCGGATTATGCCAAAAACTCCATGGAGGAAATCCGGCTGGGCAGCGACGCGCACGGATATACCAGCGTGGGTTTCGAAAACTCCCTCTTTGCCGATTTCTTCACCACCCACTTCAGCGAAGTTACCGGCTGTAGCCAAATGCCGCCGCCGCTCTACGACGAGGACGGCACCTGGGCCAACACGCAGTTGATCGATTTTATCAACAATGGCAACTGCGGCTACCCGGGGGTGCAAATCATCAACCACCTGGGCCATGCCAACTACACTTACTGCATGAAACTCTACACCTCGGATTTGCCGGCCATGACCAATGACCAGTACTTCTTCACCTACTCCCAGGGTTGCATGCCCGGGGGCTTCGACACTCTCAATTGCTTCGCCGAAGAGCTGGTCTCCATGCAGCACGGCGCCTTCGCGGCAATCATGAACGCCCGCTACGGCTGGGGCGAGTTCGACAGCACCGACGGGCCATCGCAACGCTTCGATCGGCCTTTCTGGCATGCGGTCCTCGACCAGGGGCTGACCAACTTGGCCAAGGCCAACGCGTACTCCAAAGAGAACTTGAACATCACCCGCCTCGACGACCCGTGCATGCGCTGGGTTTACTACGAGACCAACCTGTTTGGCGATCCCGAACTGCGGGTAAAAATGATTGGCGGGGTGGGCTACCGCAGCCATAGCATCGACGACGACAACCAGGGCGAGAGCCTGGGCAACGGCAATGGGCTGGTCGAACCGGGCGAGACCATCGAGATGCCGGTGACTCTGGTCAATTCCACCGACGGGGTTGTGCATAATGTCACCGCGGTACTGTCGAGCACCGACCCCAACGTAACTATCACTGACAACGCCGAGACCTTCGCCGACATCGCCTCGGGGGCCAGTGCCCTAAGCCTTGATGATTTCGGCTTTCAGGTGGATGCGGCCTGTGCCGATGGTCATGTCCTGTCCTTCCAATTGGATATCGCCACAGACGAGGGCAGTTGGACCGGGTTGATTGGAGTGGAGGTCCACCGGGACCCGAACATCGTGGTCACGCCCCTGGTGCTCGAAGCGGCCGTCCCCCAGGGCGGCAGTAGCAACCAAAGTTTGAACATCGCCAATACGGGCATCGGCGATCTCAATTTCAACCTCCTGTCGGTACTGGCCGCCGAATCGGCTACCAGCTCGGGGGGGCCGGATGGATTTGGTTACGTCTTCAAAGACAGCGACGAGGCGGGGGGGCCGATCTTCGATTGGGTCGAGCTTGCCGCCATCGGTACCGAAGTGCTTCTGGGCGACGATCAGTATCAGGAAGTGGCCCTGCCCTTCTTGTTTCCCTTCTATGGGCAAGACAAAACCATGGTCAAGATCTCGTCCAACGGCTTTTTGACTTTCGGCAGCACGGGCACCGAGTACAGCAATGTCCCCATTCCCGACACCTACCCGCCCAACGACATCATCGCCCCCTTCTGGGACGACCTGAACCCTTCTACCGGGCAGCAAGGGAATATCTATTATTATCATGACGCGGCCAATGCGCGTTTCATTGTCGAGTACCTCGCGGTCCAGCACTACTCGTCAGGAAACCCCGAGACCTTCCAGGTCATTCTTCAGGCTGACGGCAAGGTGGTCTTCCAGTACCAGACGGTCAGTATGGGCACCGGCGCTACCGTGGGTATTGAAAGCAGCGACGGTTTAGACGGCTTGACGGTAGCCTACAACGCCTCCTACCTCCACGACGGATTGGCCGTCTTGTTTGGCTCGGGTGTCGACTGGCTGACGGTGGCCCCCGAGGCGGGCATGGTAGTGCCGGGCGATAGCACCGACCTGAACGTAGGCTTCAACGCCGCCGGGCTGGCCGACGGCAGCTACGGCGCGGAGATCCGGGTACGCAGCAATGATCCGGATGAGCCTCTGATCGTGGTTCCGGTCACCCTGCTGGTGGGCAGCGGCATCGCGCATAGCATTACGGCCAGCGCGGGCGCGGGCGGCGGCATTGCGCCTGCGGGCGTCATCTTGGTGAACCATGACGACATGCAGTCCTTCGTCATCAGCCCCGATGCCGGCTACCTGATCGATGATGTCCAAGTAGACGGGTCGTCGGTGGGTTCGGTTGGCGACTATACCTTCAGCAATGTCTCTGCCAACCACACCATCCACGCCGTCTTTGTCCAAATCAACCGGCCCCCCGTGGCCAACGCCGGCGCCGACCAGACCGTCTACGAGGGCGAACTTGTCTACCTCGACGGCAGCGCCAGCTCCGACCCCGATCTGGACGTACTGGGCTATAGCTGGGTTCAGTCTGCCGGACCGAGCGTGGTCCTAAGTGATGCCAATGTGGCAGAACCCAACTTCAGCGCACCTGAAGTCGATATCCCGACCGACCTGACTTTCAGCCTCACTGTGGCCGACGCCGAGTTTGCCGACAGTGACGACATTACCGTAACTGTCCTGCCGACCAACCACCCACCGGTCGCCAACGCCGGCACCGACCAGACAGTCACCGAAGGCCAAATGGTAGGCCTCGATGGCAGCGCCAGCCTCGACCCCGACCTGGATTTACTCAGCTACGCCTGGGTCCAAATCGACGGGCCGAACGTGCTTCTAAGTGATGTAAGCGACGCCGAACCCACATTC
>JAUVBB010000091.1 GCA_030591445.1 Deltaproteobacteria bacterium
CCAAAACTGAGCCGCGGCCATTTCATCGGCGGGCAACTATGGACAGATGAGATGAGAAAAAAGCTGGCAGCGATCTTGAAGAAAAAATCAAAACCCCCACCAGAATAAGACTCTCTCTTACCCATTAGAACGTCATTTAGCGAACCTACGCCTAATCAAATGCCACTCCTGTATCCGCAATTTGAATTTCTTGCTCAAGATCTTGTTAATATCAGCACAAAGAAACACTAAATAAGAATACGGCGAAAAAAAACGGACCGGATCCAGTTTTCAAAAATCAATCTCCGATACTTAGGCATTTAGACCCTTAGATTTTTCCATTTATCAACAAATCTAAACGTCCAAACCTCCGTCCCGTTTTTGGTCAGTCATCAAGGACATCGTCCAGGACGTCTAATAATTGCTCAGCCTTGACCGCGCCGGCAAGCTGTTCGAGCTTGCTTTCCTTGATCTTGCGGCGCGCGCGCCAGACGCCGTTGGCGGTCATGAATGCCCCAAAGCCCAGACAGACCGCGATGGCGATCTGGTGTAGGTCACGCTGGCGTTCCTTTTCTTGATTGGCCATGGCCGCGCGCACATAATCATCGGAACTCTTGCTCCAGAGTGTATTCTGAAGCTCATATTCCTTGGCGTCGTAGCCAACTGCCAGCACTACTCCAAAAATCATGGCCAAAACCCCGGCAATCACCCGGGGCTCCGACCACACGCGGGTACGGTCACTCATGTTTGTCTCCGTTCTGGCTCTTAACCCTTAATGTACAACTTTATCGGATTCTGCCGACGGAGACAATGTGAGACTGGGAATGGAATCGTGGTCTACTGAACTCTGGGCTGCGGACAGCAGCCAGGGACCGATTCGGCCCACAAAGACGATGATTCTAAAGGCAAAGACCAGGGCAAAAGCAGTCACGCCGATTTGCGATAACGGCCAGATGTAACCCAGCAGCGGCAAGACGGAATAACCATGGTAGGCGGTGAGGTTGCCGACTACGACCCGTAGCGGATACCAGGGCCGATAGCGGGCGGCGCCTTCTTTGTTCAAGACGAACTCGTAGAAAAACTCATCGGGCCGATTGCTGCTGGAAGCCGAGGCAGACATCAAGTTGTTGGCCAATTCGATCACCAGCAAAATGGCCAGAAACCAGGCGCCGACCAGTTGTTCCTGGTGGAGCCTAAGGACAAACACACCGTAGAACAGAAATCGACAAGCGGGATCGACCACGAAGGAATCCAGTTTGCGACGCATGGCCATGCGCAAGTGGGGCCGCTCGGCCGGGGGCAAATGATTGACCATGTAGCCCTGGCTGATTCCGTCGGCCATGTCCGAACAAGTAACAAGAAACGAGCACAGCACGCCGGCCCAAAGAAACCCGTGGTAAAAGAAAAAGGCGCCGGCCAGGGCAAAGGGCAGAGCCAACAGCGGCGTGAATTGAAACGGAATGCGCAGCCAATGATAAAACCGGCCCAGCAATCCTCCCGCCGCCACCTTGGCCATAACAAAGGAACGTAAGCGGATAGCCCCCGGCGGCGCCGACCCGGCCATGGTTCCAGCCACTGCAAAACGAACACTATCAACCAGCATACGAACGAACATCAGCGAGACCCTCCGTGATCGTGCAACTCTTTCTACAGGAGTGTTTCGCAAGATACATGCCACCGGCAGGAAGCAGCTTAGAGTTCGGTTTCGACAGGAAAATCCCTAGCCAGCAGCGGCCCGCCGACCGTGGCAAATACGCACGACTGTGAACAGAACCCACAATATGAGCCAAAGAACCAGGTCATCCCCGCCCCCGTTGGCAGCACAGCCACAGGATCCGACCGGCCCGCCATCTGCAAGCGAATCGTCGACGAGGTCAGCCCCCGCTTCTGCCCCGGCATCAACACCCGCGTCTTGGCCCCCATCCGAGTCGGAGCCGGCGTCGTTGCCGGCGTCACTACCAGCATCGTTACCGACATCGCTGCCACCATCTGGCTCTTCAACAATTGGATCCGAGTATTCATAGGCGCCGAGGTCAAAGCCCTCTCCCTGGGGACGGGCCAAGCCCTCGATATCTACTGCTGGCACCAAGTCCGGGCTGCCGGTGTCGATGGCATCACAGTCGGCCATAAGATGCAGATCCCCATTCGCCGGATCGACAAACAAGGTACTTGGGTTTTCAATGATCAGGTTGTGATCCACCGTGACCTCATCTCCGTTATCGTTACTGAGTCCGGTGGTCAAATTGTTGCGAATCAGGCAGCCGCTGACCGGCGTGCCGTTTTTGTGAGGGGCGATGTAGATCCAGGGCGGGCCAGGCTCGGTGTCGTTCAAATCCATGACCGTGTTGTTGACGATACGACAATTGCGCGCGCCCATCAAAGTGATGCCATGATAGTGATCGGTAATCACCACATTGTTTTCCACCACCCAATCAACAAAGGTGCCATCGAAACAGCCAATGCCCTGTAAGGTCGCGCGGAAGGGCTGGGCCGGATCTTCGTAGTTGATGAAGGTGTTGCCCCGCAGCACGATGCCAGTCACCTCGCCGGTGCCAACCCCGCCCTCACCCGATGACCAAGATTGAAAACCATCATCGTGGTTATCGTTGACCTGATAGCTATTCTTGATCAGGTTGAACTGAAAGGTGGTGTGGTCACCCAAGCCACGCAGTCCATCACCGGCAAAATTGATCACCTGGTTGTGCTCCACCATCGAGTTACGTGCCTGAACCGAAATGCCAAAATTTACGTTGCGCACCAGGTTACGACGAATGGTCATGCGCTCCCCGTCCACCGAAAAGCCGTTACAGGCCAGATTGTTCCAGTCATCAGCACTCCAGCCACTGATATCCGCCACCGACTGCAGCACGCAATCTTCGACCACCACATCATAGACCGGCCCCCGATAACTATGATGATCAAGATCAATCAGGGTTCCCGGAGCATAGTCCTGGGCATACTCGGGGCTGACCTGGAGACCCCGCAAAACCCAGTTGGCGCCCGCACGAAGCTGGATGTTTCTCAGCCGAGGTTCTTGCCCCGGCTCCGCGGCTATGGTGATGGGAGATTCGTTGTAGTAACTCTCGATCAGAACTTCTCCGTGGTAGCCCGAACGAAGCCAAATAGTGTCCCCCGCCTTGACCGGCGCCCCCGCATTTTTGGCAACCAGCCCCAGCCCATCCTGGTAAGGATAACTTTCCCACTGCCGACTCTCGATGAGCCCGGCCTCAACAACTTCTTGCAAGCTGCGCCAAGGCTGAGCCTCACTGCCATCCCCCGCAGGTAACCCCGCTTGCGGATCCACCCAAAACTCCCCCGCCTGGGCCGGCCCCGCCAAAACGATCAAGAAAGTCAGCAGCAGTTTTACCATTTAGCCTCCTTGTCGCTTATCAAAAGCAATAAGCGTACCAAGCCAAAGCAATTACCTTCTCCTGAATTAACAATCATTTGAGCAAAGTAAATCTTTGTCAATTACTCCAACTGGGGCCTCCGTCCCCAGCCAAGCTGCGGATGATGCCCCCAGGTTGTGCGCAACCGGTCCCGCTTGAGCTTGGCAGAACTTACGGGTACATTGCCGCGATGGTGGAGAATTACCAGCAGCGTTTCAGCAAATTGAGTGAGTGGCTTCGGCGGTGGTCGGGGCTTTGGGTGCCGCGGCCATTTGTTGGTTTGCCGGTGTCCTGGGAAGCAGACTTCCCGGACTTGGCCCGGGTCCTGCGGGCACTTTCCGAGGCCGAGATTGATGAGCTCGAATCACCAGGGCCAGATTTCAGCCATTTGCCCGAAGACTTTCAGGGCTGGGCACAACAGGCGAAAGAGTTTAGTCAGTGGCCGGACTTGGCCAAAAACGAAGATTTGCTGCCCCAGGTGGCACGGCCCCGGCGGGTGCCGGGAAAGAAGTGGGAGCAGGTTCGGCACTTTGCGGCGGCCTGTCTCACTCATCTGCCCGCGGCCAACCGCGACTGGCTGGATTGGTGTGCGGGCAAGGGGCATTTGGGTCGAACTCTGGCGGCTTGGACCGAGGGCCAAGTCACCTGCCTTGAACAAAATCAGGCTTTGTGCCAAGACGGAGAAACGCTTTCGGCCAAGGCCGGCTTGACCACCCGTTTTGTCTCCGCCGATGTGTTGGCCGATAGCCCACAGACCCTGCTCGATCCCGAGCGGCCGGTCGCCGCTTTGCATGCTTGTGGTGAGTTGCACATGCGGCTAATGCAAAGCGCGGTCGCCCGCGGCGTCGCCCATCTGGCCGTGGCACCCTGCTGTTACCATCGAATCTCGGTCGACCCCTACCCGCCCATGTCCGAGGCCGCGCGCCAAAGCGGGCTGACCCTGGGCCGGCATCATCTGCGTTTGGTGGCCTTCGACGAAGTGCTGGCCAGCCCCAAACGCAAGCGCTTGCGTCGGGTCGAACAAGCCTGGCGCCTGGGGCTCGACTTGGGCTTAGGCGAAAGCAGCGGAGAAGATCGCTACCGCCCGCTGGGCCCCGCGCCCAGAAGCTGGTTTCGCAATGACTTCGCCTTCTTTTGTAGCCAGATGGCCGAGCGCCAAGAGCTTACCCTTCCCCCCGCTTGGCATCCCGCCCAGGCAGAAAGCCGTGGCTGGCAACGGCTGCGGACCGTCCGCGCCCTGGGCCTGGTGCGCGGTCTCTTTCGTCGTCCGCTGGAGACTTGGCTGATTCTGGATAGAGTCCTGTATCTGCAAGAGTCCGGCTACCACGTCCAGGCCGGCAGTTTCTGCCCCTACACCGTCACTCCCCGCAATCTCCTGATTATGGCCCAGGGCCGTTAGACATTTGCACGGCGATACCCTATTTTATCCTCGTGGACGACAAGACCGACATTGCGGTTAGCCAGAAAAAGGGAATGGTGCTTGCCGACAGCTACCGCATTGAGCACAAAATCGCCGAGGGTGGATTTGGCTTTCTGTATGTGGCCGAGCACCTGCGCCTGGAAGGGCATAAGGTAGCGGTCAAGATCCTGAAAGAAAGCGTGATGGATCGGCCGGAGATCTTGGCCCGTTTCGAACGGGAAGCGAAGGTGAGTTCGAATCTTTCCCATCCGCATATTGTGCAGGTCACCGACTGGGGGCGGCTACCGGATGGCAAACCCTTCCTGGTGATGGAACTACTCCGAGGCGAGAGCCTCGATCGGAGAATAGATCGCGGCCCGGTATCCGTGGCGCAGGCACTGAGGCTGCTTAGCCAATTGGGTTCGGCCTTGGCCATGGCCCACGATCAAGGGGTGGTTCATCGCGACTTGAAACCCAGCAATATTTTTCTGGTCAATACCGGCCGGCGAGAAGAACTGTTCGCCAAGGTTCTTGATTTTGGCATTTCCAAGATCATGACCGATCGGACCTTGCAACAAAACGAATCGGCGGTGCTGGGCTCGCCCGGCCATATGGCGCCCGAGCAGGCCCTGGGCCACAACCACCAAGTGGGCCCCCGCTCCGACCAGTTCTCTTTGGGCATCATTGCCTACGAACTCTTTACCGGCCGCTCGCCCTTTGCCTCTGACACCATGGAGGCCCTGCTTTACAACATCGTCCACCAAGACCCCCAGCCCCTGGGCCAGCAGGATCCCGATTTGCCCGCCCATGTCATCGACGCCGTGGAGCGCGCCTTGGCCAAAGACCCCGACCATCGGCATCCCTCCATACGGGCTTTCATCAAAGCACTGCATGGAACGCAGGACAGCGAATCGCCTACCCTCAATGCCGAACTGGCCAATCAGGAAACTTTTATCAAAAACCAGCAAGACCCAAAGCGGCCCCGGACCAAGATCTGGCTGGCCCTGGGCGGCGCCATATTAATGCTACTCATCGCCACCGGGGTATACCTGCTGCCGGCCGATGCGCAAAACCCAGCCAAAATCCCGACCCCCGCTACCCCGCCTGTTCATCCGCGGCCGCCAAAACTTGAAAAGCCACCGGCCCTGCAGCCGCTGGTGGTAAACAACCGACCACCCAGCCCAGCCAAAGACAGAAACGCGCTGCCGTCGTTGCCGGACCATCCCCAAGCCCAAGAGAAACTCCAATTGGCAGAGGACTCTTTTAATAGCAAACGCTATGCCGAGACCCTTCGCAGGGCAGCCCAATCGATTGCCAGCCAAGACTCGGCGCGGGCACGCTACTTGATCGCGGTCTGCTATTGCGCACAGCAAGACTTGAGCAATGCCCGGGCCTCTCTTTTCAAACTTTCGGCCGGCAAGAAAAAAGCGGCCATCGAGCATTGTCGAAAACTTGGGCTGGATCTCTAAGCAATCCCCCAGCCAGGAGGCATGCGTGAACACTTTTCTTCTTTCTTCTTTGCTGCTTGCTTTCGTAACCACCGCCTGTAGCCAACCCAGCCCACGACCAGAACCACCAGTGACCCCGGCAGAAGCAAAACCAGAGCCGGCAAAGACAAAACCAGAGCCGAACGAGTTGGATAAGATCTCTTTGTGCCACGATGGCAAATCACATTACGTGGGTCTACTGCCGCACCCGCGACAGCTCCACCAGGTATTCTACGGTGACGGCCAGACTTTTCAGCGGGTGCGTATGCCCCCGTGGCCATTGGGTGGAAAATGGTTTTTCGAACCCCGGGAATACAATCCGCAAGCCCGCAAGAACTGGCGCGGTTCTGATCTCCGCGTTCACTCCCAGCTGGAAGTCAAACGCGAGAAGAATTTCTGCCAACTCAGCTGCGGGAAGCGCAAGATCGAACTCGAACTACTCGATGCCAAAACCGTCGAGCCATTGCTGGCAGCCACCACCATTGCCGAGCCCTTGCCCCGAAGAAAGCCCTTCGCCCTGGCCCGCGATCGCAAAGGCACCTATTACCTGGTCGACACCGATGACCGCCCCGAAGCTCGTGACTTTCGCGTCTTTCGCGGCCCCAAGGGAAACCTGGCCCCATTGAAAATGGTCAATATCGTGTTCGATTCCAAAGGCAAAATCTTTTCCACCAAGTCCGGAGAATTACGCCTGGTACTCGAAGAAGAACACTCCTTCTGGATCACGGGCAAACAATCCCAACAACTGATCAACGTCCCCATCCAGGACAACCTGCCCCTGATATACAATGAACTAGGCGTCTATCTGAACATGCCCCTGGGCACCCCTTGTGACATTTTCTAGCGCATTTAGGGCCACTCAAAATAGCGTTTTTTGAACCAGCGGAAGAACTCGCGAAAGTTGACGTGGCCCTGGACGAAACTCTTGAGATCGGCTTGGGCATTGTCGGAAAAATCGGAAAACATGAGACCATAAGCGGCCTGGCCATCCGTATTTTCGGATTCACTCCGCATCACCACTGCCTGGCAGCTTAGTTCCGGCGCCCCCGGCAAAGAAAAACAAACACTGATCTCGGTACCCTTGGGTAAAGTCGCGCTGGACCGGAGCAACATACCACCGCAGCTGATGTTGAGCATGCGGCCGGCAAACTCCCCCTGCTCCGAGCTCAGCGATATGCTAGCGGGATGGGGCACGCGCAGGTGGCGCCGGTTTTTCAGACCCAGTCGCCAACTGAGCTCTTCTAACAATTTCTCCATGGTCAGCGAGGAATCGATCACCACCTGGCACAGCTCGCGCGGCAGCGGATAGGGCTGGGCACAAGCACGGCTCAGCATAACGATGCGTTCGCACTCCTGGTCCACCAAGGTATCTAGCCTACGCAGGCAAGATTCGGCGTCCCCCCATTCAAAAGCGTTCTCGCCGAAGATAACCAAATTGACTTTGTGCGCGGCCAAGAAATCCTCGGCGATGGAAAGATCGGGAAACTCGACCAGCTGCACATCATCGCGCAACAAGAAGGTGGGGCGGCCCACCATGGGCAATACCGGCACCCCGATCAGCACCACACAGGCTGCCGGCGCCGGGCCCAGCCGCGCCGAACTCGATTTGGCTTCTTGGCTATCGCGCACCAGCTTCTCGATGGCGTCTCGATCATCGGGAAGCAAGTCGATGAACTGGGCGCCAAAGCCGGCCGGGACGCCGTATTGTTCGGCCTCCGACGCCGAGATGCGGTGGACCACCCGGGCCTGCACCTCGACGGGACGGTCCAGTTTGGGGATCATCACGCTTAAATATACTTCGTCATCGATTTGCGGAGGATCGTCGGCGCGCACAAACAGCCCGCCCTTGGAAATGTTCTGAGAATACTCGCGCAGCAATTCATTCAAGTTCTGAAAGCGCACTTCGTGCTCGGCCAACACCCGGGCATTGCACCGGGCCGGACCCTTGGGAACGTTGGCCAGGGTGTTTTCGAAGATGCGAGTCATTTTTTCAGTCTTGGCCAACTCGTCGCCACCCAGGCTCAGATTCTTGATTTCTTCGGCAATCAATTCCTCTAAATCGCAAGTGTCCGCTTCCACCAACTGCGCCAATTTTGGCGTGTCTCGCCTCACCAGCATCTGGCTCATGTTCAGAATCAGATCCTTGGCCAATGAGCCCTTGGGCAAAAACCGGGCCCCGAAACGTCGCGCCAACAATTGCGGGAGGTCCACCGAACCCCAGGAGACAGCCGAGGTGCAAATGATGGGCAAATTCCGGTAACGCAGGTCATCGCGAACATGTTGGCAAAGCTCGAAGCCATCAATATCGGGCAAGAGCAACTCGACAACCAGGATACGGGGAACATTCTCGCTCAAGGCCTGCAACACATCTTGACCGTTGGAAAATGCCTGGGCGGAATAACCGCAGGCCCCCATCACCAGCATCAAGTCCTCGCGCGTGTGGGCATCCGAATCGACCACGAAAGCATCCCAATTTGTACGATTGCCTGCCATCTCAATCACCGTCCTCATAAAGCAAAAACACAGACTATCCACATTCCGTAATTACTATAATTTTACAATAATTTGGGAATATTGACAAGGCGGCTTTTGGGCGGGGGTCTGTACAGCGAAGGTCGTGCACTATCTTCGCACATACATGAATGTCCCGGGTCACAATTCCATGGCTATCACACGATCACTTTTTTGGCGTTGACAACACGTTGCGTGCAGTTGTTTGGGAGGGTACACTATCGAGGTGAATAATCGCCTCACCAGGGTGGTCCTGCTGTTGGCCGCGTTCATCGCGGCTTGTGCTCCGCAGCCAGACGAAATAGAGGATGAGCCTTTGCTGGTTCGGGTGCTCTTCCCGGTCCACGGATTGGGTGATCGCAGCTTTGCAGACGCGGCCTATGAAGGCATCGTGCGTGCGGGCCTGGAATATAGTCTCGTCGTCAACTACGGCACGCCGGCCGATCTGGCGGAGGCGGCCATGATTTTACACGAATGGCTTGCGGAACCGGCCACCACGGACGAATTGATTATTTCCGTGGGTGTGCAGTACTCCGACCTGATTGCGGCAGTAGACTGTCCCCTGGCACCGCGGATGATGTTGCACCTGGACGAGCGCCTGCCCGAGGCATGCGACAATGTGCGCAGTGTGAGTTTCGGCACCTTTGCCCCCTCCTTTCTTGCCGGGGTGGCCTCCTTGTCGGTGGCCAAACGCCCTTTTGCCGCCGCCATAGGCGGCATGGATGTGGAGACGGTCAATTTGTTCCTGCGCGGCTTTGAAGCCGGTGTGGTTTACGCGGGGGGCACAATGAAGGGCATCAGCTATCTGTCCGAGGGAGTAGATGGATTCGCCAACCCCGAGTTGGCAAAAGAAACCGCGCAATTGCTGTATCAGGAAAGCGATGTGATATTTCCCGTGGCCGGAGGCTCCAATCCCGGCGTCTTTGAGGCAGCCAAAGAGCAAGAGGGCCGTTTCAGTTTAGGTGTGGACTCAGATCAGTCCTGGATGGGTGTGGGGGTCATTGTGGGCTCAGTGATTAAGCACTTGGACAAGGCCATCATCCAGGCTGTGGCCGATGTGACCCAGCGAAACTTTGTAGGTGGGCCCATGGAGATGGGCCTGACGCAGGGAGGCACGGCGTTGGTGATCAATGATCTGTTTGAGCAAGAGGTAAGAAATTCCGTGGAAATGGCCAGGGAAGCTGCCCTAGCGGCAGAAGCCATGGATCGGGAGCAGCACCCGTGACCCGGCGCTTGTCCTGGGTGGTGGTCCTGTTGGTGGCCTTGCGGTTTCTCTCCGCCTGTGGGCCGGAGCAGGGACCGCTCCGCATCGGGGTCTTGTTGCATTTGTCTGGGCCCATCGACGCAGGTTGGCGGCAGCCACTGGAATGGGCTGCCGAAAATATTGCCGAGGCCGGAGGCGTGGCTGGCCGCGAGATTGTTTTGGAGTATGTGGACACCGCCCAGGAGCCCCTGCTGGAGGCAACCAGGCGTTTTTTGGCGGACCCTTCCATCCTGGCTGTCATTGGTCCTGACACGTCGGCCGCGGTTTTTGAGGCCGCACCCCTGTTTGCCGAGGCGGGTAAGCCCATGGTGTCACCCTCGGCCACTTCCGCCTCGATTTTTCGGGCCTACGCCGGGCAGCCCAGCATCTGGCGCACCATCGAGTCGGACATCGGCCAGGTGCAAAGCATGCTTCTTCTCGGTGCCACCGCCCGACAGGCAAGGCGCGTAGCCTTGATAACTTCCACCGATGCCTATGGAGAGACCTTCTTCGACTGGTTTGGCTTTTTCGCAACCGAACTGGGATTGGAGGTCACCGGCATTGTGCGTTATGACGAGTCCGCCGAAGATTGTGATAGCCATGTTCAAGCGCTGCTTTCAGACGCACCCGATGTTCTTTTTGTGGTGCCCTCGGCATCGGCGGCCGCGGTTTGCGCGGTGCGCGCCGCGCGTCGGGTCTCGCCGGATACCCATTTGTTCTTTTCTGACAGTGTTCGTTTTCCCGCATTCATCGAAGAGCTCGGGGTCGACGCCGAAGGCCTGGAGGGCACATCCCTGGCGCCCGATCCCACCAGTGGCTTTGAGATTGCTTACCGAGTGATTTACGGAACCCCCCCGCCGGCGTATTCGGCCAGTACCTACGATGCCCTCCTCTTGCTGGCCTATGGCCTGGAGCGCTCGGGCGGTCGAGGGGGCAGAGCATTGACCGATGCCCTGGTGGAGGTGGTCGACGCCCGGGGGGATGCCGTGGGCTGGGACAAGGATGGTATTCGCCAAGCCCTGGACGCAATCCGTGCGGGCCCATTGCCCAATGTCTCCGGGGCGGCCGGTCCGCTGGACTTTGACCAAAACGATCACGTTGATCCGATATCGTCGAGCTACGGTCACTGGCGAGTCGAGTACGGCGATTTCATTGAGGTGGCTTTCGTATCCACAGGCGATTCCGCGCGGGCAAGCTCGTTGGCCCACAGCTTTGCCTCACAGAGTTTGGAGCAGGATCTGGGGGGCGGCGATACTTCGGGATACACGCCCGCGGCACGCACCGGCCTGTGGGCAATGATTGTGGCTTTTTCCAGCGGCTGGGACAACTATCGCCACCAGGCCGATGCCCTGGCCCAGTACCAACTGCTCAAGTCCCACGGTCTTGGCGACGAGCGCATTGTACTGATCCTGGCCGATGACCTGGCTGGGTCCGCCCAGAATCCGGAACCGGGCGTGGTGCGCCATGTGGCGCAAGGCCCCAATCTGTACCCCAACGCGCAGATCGACTATAAGCTGGCCGATGTGGATGCAGTGGACATCCTCGATATCTTGTCGGGCCGAAGCTCCGCAAGGCTTAGCCAGGTAATAAACTCGGGTCCCGGTGACGACGTGAAATTGGTCCTCGTTGGCCACGGCAGCACCCAAGGTATCTCAGTGGGTTCCTTGAGCCCGATCTTTGATACCAAGGAGCGGGCGATTCTGAGCCCGGACCAGCTCGGTGCTGCCGTGTCTCGCATGTACGACGAAGATCGCTACCGACGTCTTCTGATCGTGGTGGAGTCCTGTCACGCCGCGGTAATGGGTGACCAATTGGTCTCGCCGGGGGCTTTGCTATTGGCCGGTGCCAACCGGGTGGAGAACTCCCTGGGAACAAACTACGAACCCGGCCAGAAGGCCTGGCTGGCCGATCAGTTCGCTTTCCAGTTGCAGATTCTGGCCGCGGATGAACCCCAAATACCCCTGGCCGCGCTCTACCGTTCCCTGTATATGCATGTCAGTGGGTCGCACGTCACCCTGGTCAACAATCGTGGTTTTGGCGATGTTTTGCAGGTGGGGCTGGGAGATTTTTTGGTCCCCTGACGAACAGGGCCCTTTGACCGCTCAGCCGGCGATGGGCATACCCCAATTTTTGACAAACTTGTCTTGCGCATTGACTCCGATGCCAATATCCTGATCACTTTCAACAGGACTTACGCCCAACATAAATGTGAAGTTTTTGGGGCTTACCACTTCCAGTGCCTGGTCCGTGTCAATCAGCATGTTCAACTGACCCCCCTGTCTTTGAATCAGGCCATCGAGGCTCATCCCGATGCTGTGAAAAGCCTTGAAGTATTTCTTCTCTTGCGAGTCGTAATCGTAAACCGTAAAAGCAAAAGATACTTCGCTGCTTTCCAAGCGGTACATCAGGGTGGCCAGCGAGGCTTTGTTGGCAGTGGAAACCTGGGCACTAAACTGTATCGGATCAGCGTAACCACCTTCCCAGAATATGCTCGATAGTACTCCCACGACGCGAATCGAATCGCCGCTGACATCTTCGGGATCGCGTACTTGAAAGTCGATATCCAAACCAGTGTCGTCGATGCTCAGACTGTTGATAAAACCCACCAGCTCTTGGCTGTCTTTCTCTAAATTGAATCCCTGGCTTACCGAACAGTCATAGCTGGTATCCGCATTGTCCGGTGGCAAGTTGTCTTCACTTCCACTACTGCCACAACTGGCGACCACGATAATCAATCCTGAGAAAAGTATGAGTCTGACAACTGTTGGCATAGGCAAACCTCCATGGATGCTTTTCCTGAATCTTAAATTGTAACACGAAAAGTCCGGAGCAAAAATCCATTTCTCTCAATCGGAAACCGAGGACGGTTTAGTGATCAAGGTCTACGACTTTGGATTAAGTCTGTGGGGCGGGGCGCTACTCACACTTTTCATTTGCGGAAACACAAAGCAGATCAAACTCATAGCCTTTACTCACTCCTTGACCCTTGGGGCCAGTGAACCGCACACCACGCAGATAGTTCACGTCGGGGAAGGTGTCACGGATGATGCTGACCTCGATCGGCAGCTGGTGCCAATCACCGTCGGCATGCAGGGTGACTGCTCCACCGCGGGTGCCACCGACACCGACCAAGCGTGGCTCCACGCTGCTGGTGTTCGAGAAGGCCTCCAGTGAGAAATTCAGCTCTATCTTCGAATCGATGCGATAGGAGAGAACCAGGAAGGGGTAGGCATCGATATCCCAGCCTTGGATGGGCGTGAAATGCGATTCCAGACCGCCGTCCGAGGCTGAAATTTCAATGCGTATGGCTTTGCCTCGGGGAGCATCCACCCGCCGAACATTGGGCAGAGGACGACTCCAGCTATCCGATTTGATCTGGGCAACGTCATCATCACGGCTGAAATCCAGCAGAACCAGGGGATCATCCGGGAGGCGGTTTGAAAGCATGAGCATGGTGGCTGCCCGTTGCCAGGATTCTCCGCCATGGACATAAGCGCGCACCCCATAACGGCCTTCCGCGCCAGTGTAAGCGTGCTCGATCACCAGGCCGGTCGCGCGGGTGCCGTCTCCCAGGTGCCAGACCACGCGGGCATCGGCGGGCGCACCGACGAGTTCGAAGCGAACCACTTCGTGGCTGCGAGCGCTGCCCGTTGAAGACAGTATGCCCAGATGTTCGAGACCACCGCCCGCTTCGAAGCAACCGAGGCTCGGCGCCTGGCCCTCCCAGGCCAGACTCACCGCCGTGTCGGCATCCCAGCTAAGATCCCGATCCACGCTCAGCAGGCCTTTCGATCGATCGGCAGCGACCAGCCGAGCCCGTTCGCTACCAAGCTGGATCAGGTCTCCGCTTTCACCCTTGGTGGCGAATCCGTCGAAAGCCCACCAGGCATCTCGCACCGGAATGTCTCGCCCCTGCCCTGCCGCACTGGTCTTCGTCAAGGGCGTGCCCCCCTCCGGCAGCGGACTTGCAGCATCGAGCCTAAGGTAACAGTGTCGCTCGGCATGCAAGTAGTTCGGAGCCACCCACAGGTTGCCGTCGTCCGCACAGCCTACTACCTCGGTAGGATCCGGCGCCTGCCCGGATGTGTGGTGAAAGAGATTGCCAGTCAGCCGTATCTGATTATCCACGCGGGAGCCGCGCAGGTGGTAGTTCACTCCGTAGTGATCGTTGTCAAGAAACACATTGTTTTGAAAGGCGATATCTCGGTATACGCCCAGCCCCTTGGTATCAAGCCAGAAGGCCTCAGCGATATTGTTGTGGATAACATTTCCGTAGAGGCGCATATGATCGATTCGCACGTCTTCGCGATGGTCCCTGATGACGAATCCTCTGGGGCCGTTATCATGTAGCCGGTTGTAGCGGTAGATGGCGCCCGCTCCCATGACCTTGAAGCCAGCCCCGGCGGAGCGATGTCCGGCGATGGAACCGCTGATGACGTTTCGTTCGAAAAGCAAGCCCGCCGGACCCCGGGAGAAACCGCCCGCCCGGCCCCAACCACCCAGGAAGGTGCTGCCACGAACGATCATTCGCTCCACCCCATTGCTCACGAACATGGGAGTGTGTCCGCCACGGGCAATCACCATGCCCTGCATGCGCATACCAACGGTGTTTTCAATGAAGAGGAGGTTTTGGAAAGCTCGCTCAAACCGGCTGTTGCTAAAGTCCACGCTCTTCGAGTCACGAATGCTCACCACTCCCCCTTTGAACACGCTCACACCCAGGATGGTAGTGTCCGCAATGCTCACGGACGAAGCGTTATTCATGGTCGCCAGGCTAGTGTCCCCACTGGACTCGAAGCGCAAGCCATGCACCTGTATGTGTTTGCGGGAATCGAGGGTCAGCAGATACTTATGCGATCCGCCGTCATCGATGATGGCCCGACGACGCTCGGCGGCCACAAAACGAATCGGATCAGCAGCCGTTCCATCACGCTGCGGAGCCACGCCAGTGTGATACTTTCCCGGCAGGATCAGAACCGTGTCGCCGGCCGTGGCGCCGGCATTTGCCTGGGCCATGGTCCAAGGCAATGCCGCGCTACCGTTACCCTGTCCGTCAGCGTCTGGAGACACATAGCGCGCTGATGAGGCATCTACCGTTGCCTCCACCAACACGACCAAGCTAACCGTCGTCGATTGCCCCCCATCGCTAATTTCCAGGTGGACAATACCGCGGCCCGACTCGCCCGCAGCCGGCTCAATTCGCAAATGCCCGCTGCAGCCATCGCCGCTATCTTCACAACGAAGCTCGATGCCCTCACTGGGCAGGAGTTGCTCATCCGAGCTACTGACCAGCGAGATGCGAATCAGTTGCGAGTCTTCCCGCGGGTGGTCCCCTTCATCAAGTTGGAACTCCGCGTGTCCCTCGCTCCCCTCCAGTACCCAAATTTCAGTAGGGCCGTAGAACAAAGGGGCAGTGTCAAGATCACCAAGGTCACCGCCGGCATCAACCGAGTCTCCGACATCAGCCGTGTCGCCGGCATCAGCCGCGTCTCGGCCAAGGTCATCCACCAAGCCGCCCGAACAGGCCATGAAGAGCGAAGCTACCAACAATTCGACAAGAACACTGAGTTTGAAATAGTTCATGGGTATCTAAAAGCAAGATCAGTGCCAATGATACTGTCAGGATTTTTCTAACCAGAACAAACGCCTAGCAAAAGCATGCGCAAATCTAGGGCCTAAACTGGGGCCAACTACCCCGGCTAACCGGGGTCAGGACTAATCAGGGAGAAACCGTAAAAGTTTGGTCAGAGTGATCGTAGTTATTGGTGTCATTGTAATCATAGATGCGCAGCAGGCAGCTATCACCGACTTGATCGGCACTGGGCGTCCAGGAGAGGTTTTTCCAGCCGCTGCTCTGATCATCTACGGTGTCGGCGATCTTGGCCGGCAGAAAGGTGCTGCCGTTGTCTAGAGACAGGGCGATGGTAACATCCTTGATACTTTCAATGCAGTCCCAGCGGATCGAGACGGCCTCTCCCACTTTGAGACTTTCTCCCCCATTGGGCGCCAAAACAGTGATGTCGCCACCCTGGGGATCGTTGTTGCCATCGTCCCCACCACAGCCTAGCAAGGCAATCGAGGCCAGCAAACAAACAGTCCACAAACAGGCAATTCTCAGACTTCTCATGGCTTCCTCCAATCAGGGTTCATCAAGGGTATAGAACAAATTTCACTTGTTTGTAAAAAACTTCCCCATCGTGCAGGCGGGTCGAAGTTGGATGCAAAGTAACTGTCTGCTCTTCGCCGGTATCCCGCGCTGGGCCATCCAAGCGGAAACTCAACCACCAGTTACAATCGTCGAGCCCGTCTTGGTCCACTTGCTCGCCGGCCGCCACCCGGGCATCGGCCTGCGTGCTTCCGCGTAGCTGCAGCGAAAGAATCCGAAACTGGTCAGGCAAGGCAACATCCTCGACCACCGGCGTCTGGATCACGCCTTTGAATTCACATGCCGATCCAAGCGGCAGCAACAACAGGGCGACAAGACACAATCGTTTCATGGCTTCGATCCTCCCGCTCAGGGCGCCAAATACAGATGGCTGTAAGATACCGGTGCCGCATCCGTGGTCACCCGCAAAACCTTGGGGACCACATCGCCCGCTTCTATGCGGACCAAGTACAAAGAGAAACTCAGGCTCCCCGGTTGCATGACCGCGCTAAAGTAGCCGGGATCGGTGGACCATTCCGGAAACTCCCACTCCATCTGTCCCGCCGGCAAAGCAAATCGGCTGGTCTCTTTGAACACATTGTCCATGTCGTCGTAGGCAAAGATACGCACCCAGTCGTGCGGAATGACCAGCACCATCATGCGTGCACTGCTGTCCGGTGCCATGGATCCGTTGCAGACCTGGCCCGAGGCCGTGCTGCCATCGAGCAACTCGAAGTCGCCAGGCACAAACTCGGTATCACTCACGCTGTGATAGGCAAACAAGTTCTCATACACCTGACCCAACCACTTGCCATCGGCATTGGGACCGGCATCCATGGCCCGGTCATGAATAAGCTCCGCGGACCCCTCGGCGCTCAGACCGTCGCTGCCCAGTTTCTGCCGGTAGGTATTGCCATCTTCTCCGTTCATCAGATCGACCGACCAGTTACAGTAGACCACGAAATCCTCGTCACCCTCCCGCAACCAATAACCAACATCGCCGCTGGCTATTTTTTGGGTCACGCCGTCGGCAATGCGGAGTACGTAAATATTTTTGATGCCGGCCGGTGCGCCCACACTGTAAATCACCCGGCTGCCGTCTGGAGAAATGCGGGGATTGACACAATCGCTATGTGAGCCCAGCGAGCGCACAACCGGGCTCGCCACCTCGAAGTCCAGCAAGCGAAGCCGCCGGTCATCCTGACTATCGACCCAAACTAACTTTCCTCCCCGCTTGCCCACAAAAGCACGCAACTCTTGCGCGGAGACCGCCAAGCCGGCTATGGGCGGCATGGCGTCGGCAAGGTCCAGGCGTAGCAAGCGAGAGATTCGTTGGTCATTGGCCTGGGCCGCCAATTCCACCACCATCGATCGGGTAGCCGAACCCAGGCTCAGATCGACAGTAAAGCGATCTTCACTAACGGCAACGCTCTCGCCATTTATCTCGATTTGAGCCAGCGCTCCCAGACTTTCGGGCAGCAGCCCCGTCAAGGTCATCTGCTCAACCGCAAAGGGTTCGGCGCCGGCGCTGCCGGGCACAATGGTAAAGGGCAGAGACACGTCCGCAAGATCATCGTTGCTAGCTTCGATTTTGAGCAGGCAGAAAGACGAAGAGACCAGGGGCACACTCCACTGGACTTCTTGATCGGTCGCCACTACGCTGGCCAAACTTTCCCAGTGAGAACCATCATCGCAAGAGGTCCACAAGGCCACCATCCCCAGACCGCTTGCCTGCCAGCTTACCGTGATCTGTTCACCCGCGGTCAGGACTTCGCCGCCACTGGGGAAAAGCAAGTGCAAAGACTTTTCTTCCGTGCTTGGTGCCAACTCGATAATGAAGGAGTCTGATTCCACCGGCGCCTCTTTTTGGTATCCGTTGACCCGAATCCGGGCTTGTTCGGTAGCAAGGGAGGGAACCAACCAGGGATAGTGGCCCCAATTTGTTTTGTCATCACTGATCTGCACGATCTCCGTCCACAGATGACCGTCGTCGACAGAAAACGAAACCACGACTTCGGCAAGATTCTCGGTCGTCCACTGGATGGTACGGCTCTCGCCGGCCTGCCAGGTCTCGCCGCCAACCGGGTTTATCAAAGTAATCTTCGGCGGCGGCAAAATCACGATGCTGGCCGAAGCGCTTAGGCCCTCGGCCTGGGCGACCAAACTGTAACTACCCGGAAAGGTGCCAGCCGTGTAGGTCGTCTCGCATTCAGTCGCAGCCACGGCACAAGCGGGGTCATTTTCAAGGAGCCCGCCTCCGGCCGAAATCGAAATCAGAGCGGCAATCGGGACGTCGTTTTGATCGAAACACTTGGCCAAAAACTTTTGGCTGATGCCCACCGGCAAGGAAATTTCGGTCGGGCTCAGGGTGATAGTAGTGACTTGCAACGATTCAACCAGCTGCAAGCTGACCGCATAAGTCTGCGGAGAATCGGCGGCGTTTCCACAGCTTACGGTCACGGTGGCCGCATAGCCGCCGGCGGACAGACCCGCCACGCTTAGCTGATTGCTAAGCACTTGCGAATTGCCCGACCCGGATGGGCTAATGCTCAACCAGTTGCTCCCTTGGTCATAGGCAATGCTTATCGAAACCGAATCCAGGATGCCGGTACCCGCGTTGGCTATCATAACCGTCTGGGCCGCCGGATCGCTGCCAGCGGTCTCCGCCGAAAACGAAAGCGTCGCCGGACTCACGGCCAGAGTTGGTTCCTCGGCCAGGGGAAACCAATCGTTCAGTTGGACTATTTCCAGCACCCGCCCGGCAAACTTGGC
>JAUVBB010000299.1 GCA_030591445.1 Deltaproteobacteria bacterium
AAATCGGTAGGTAGCGAAGTCCGATCGACTCGTTTTCGGTCACTTGTGGAACCGTCACATTTGTTGACCATGAAATTACATTTGTCTTTTCGGTAGAATGGAAGAATCGCCATTTATGGCATGAATACTGCTTTCATTTTACCGATATGAGAGTCCCTCGCGGAAATATTCTGGCTCCCGGTGATGCCTTTCATAAAATCTGGCGTTGCCACAATCGTGAATTCTTGCTGCAAAACCATGGTGAGAAACATGCCTACTTGAGTTGTATCCACTATGATTATCGGAAGAAATGCTCAAAAGATGACTTCGTCATTTTTTCTTATGCCCTGATGAGCAATCACTGCCATGAGGCCAGTCAGATCAAGAACAGTCTTACCGCCTTCTCGGGACACATGCGACGGGCCCATGGCATCTTTGGCTTGCACTTCAATAAACGTCACCAACGCCTGGGCAAGGTGGCCCACGCCCGGCCTAAGACCCTCCAATTAGAAGGTGACGAAGAGCTCATGAAGTTGATGTTCTACATTGACTGCAACCCGGTCCGCGCCGGCATCATCGCTAAGCCAACCAACATTCGCTGGAAAGATTTCTCCAGCTGTCGGTTCTATTGTTACGGGGAGAAGAACCAATACAGCGACATGTTGACTCTGCCTGGCTGGTACCTTCGTCTGGGCAAAACAGCTCGCCAACGGCAAAGAAAGTACCGTTCACTGTTGGATAAGTATCTGGTTCAAGAGGGCCTGAAGCGAAACCCCAATATGAGCCGCGGTCATTTCATCGGCGGGCAGCTTTGGACGACCGAAATGAAAAAGAAGCTGGCGACGCTCCTAAAGAAAAAGTCAAAAGCTCCACCCTGATTGAATTTCCTCTTACCAATCCAGGTCGCCATTTAGCGGACCTTGGCAAGATTAAGCGCCACTGCTGTATCTGCGATTTGAGTTTCTGGCTCAAGATCAATTTAAAAACCATCGCAAAGAGACGTAGAAGAAGAAAACGGCGGAAAAATCTGGCTTGACGCCGTTTTTTCAAAAACCACCTCCCCAACACCTTCATGCAGACCCTGGATTTCTCTCTTTACTAACAAATCCGTCGGCGTAAACCTCCGTCCTGTTATTTTTCTCCCCTTGGGAGACGAGTTCGGCATGCCCGTTGCCGAGGGCGGGACTTTTGCTCGACTGGGTAATTTGGCTAATGGTTCCTGCCAACATGATCTGGCTCTCTTTCAAACGATGCTCAGTTCGCGCCGAGCGGCCTCGAAGGCCTTGAAGGTCAGGTGGAGATCTTCTTCGCTGTGCAGAGCCGTGACCTGCAGTCGGATGCGGGCTTGGCGGTCGGGCACTACCGGATAGCACAGGCCGTGCACGTATATGCCGCTTTCGTAGAGCAGGTTGACCGTTTTTTGCAGGGTGACCACTTCGCCTACCATGACCGCTACGATGGGGTGTTCGCCGGGCATGACTTCGAATCCACGCTCCTGCAGGCCTTGGCGCAGTTGGCTCGCCCGTTGGAACAAGGTCTCATGCGGAACTTCTCCCGCTTCCAATAGTTCGAGGGCCCGCAGGGCGCCCCCGGTCATGGCCGGAGAGGGGGCATTGGAAAAAAGGTAGGGGGTGGCTTTTTGCTTTAGCCACAGGATGATCTCCTCGCCGCCGGCGGCAAAGCCTCCGTTTGAGCCGCCCAGGGCCTTGGCGAAGGATCCGGTCACCAGGTCGACCTTTTTCAGTACCCCGCGCGCCTCGCAGGAACCGCGGCCCCGCTTGCCCAGGACTCCGAGGCCCAGCGAGTCGTCAACCACCACCAGCGCGTCGTATTTTTGGGCCAGGGTGCAGATGCCGTCCAGGTTGGCCACCACTCCGTCGAAAGGAAACACGCCGGTGGTGACAATGGCCCGGAAACGCGCCGTGCGCGAACGTTTTAGCTTGTCCTCGAGATCGTTGAGGTCGTTGTTGTGATAAGAGAAGGTCTTGGCGGCGGACAGGCGGGCCCCTTCCGCCTGGCTGGGATGGATCAGTTCGTCGCAGAAGAGATAATCACGGTCATCGAAGAAGGCCTGGAACAAGCCCACGTTGGCGTGGTAGCCGGAACCAAACAGTGCCACCTTGGCGGTCATGAGGAAAGCCGCCAGGCGAGCTTCGAGGTCGCGGTGGATGCTCCGGGTGCCGCTGAGCATCCGGGAGGAGGTCTGCCCGAATCCGCAGCTCTCCATGGCTTGCACCGCCGCCTCGCGCACACTTGGGTGCTGTGACAAGCCCAGGTAGTCGTGGGAGGTGAAGTTGACCAACTTTCGGGGCAGGCCGGTTTCGCGGCCGTCGGGTTCGAAGACCGTGTCTCGCTTGTACAGGCCGGCTTGCACCAGCTTTTTGATCTCGCGGGACAGGAGGGGTACCAGGGATCGGGTCACATTGTTCTCCTTGCAAGAATCAATCGATTCGGTTCCGGCTGGTCTCAATGAACCAACTGGTTGCGGCCACGCAAGTTTGCCAGGACAGTCCGCGTTGATGGACGGCGCGCATGCAGTAGCGGTCAATGCCAGCGGCTAGCAGGTCCTGGTCTCCTTGATGAAATCCGGAAAGGAGGAACTCGGTGACCAACTCGGCGTAACGTCTCCAAAGCTCCAGGCGGATCTGGCGGCGGTAGTCCCGCTGCGAACTCATGATTCGGTACTTGGTCTTGCTGTCGATAAAGGCTTTTTCTCCGAGCTTGTTGGTGACGATGACATCGGCCACCAGGCGGCATCGCCGGCGCGCCTGGCGGCCGGCCCGCCGCTGACGGCAGTTTCGCTTGGCTGCCGCCAGCAAGCAATTGGTCCGGAGATCACTGAAGGCCGAGCGGCAGGTGTTCTGATCGATGACGTGAATGTAGTTGCGCGCGTTGCGCAAGCTGGTGGGCTTGGTGGCCCGTAGGGCATCGAGCAGCTCTTGGATGTAGCGGATGCGGCTATCGATTTGGTATTGCGCATCGGCGGGCATGGCCGGCTGAGTCGGAAACAAGACCAGGGCCAGCAGCCAGGCCAATTTGCGAAATCCGGTCACAATCGCCCCCTCTGTTGTTTGTACTGCCGCCGAAACACTTCCACAAAGCTCCTGACGTGTTGGTGGTGCGAGGCGACCTGGTAGAGATCCTCCCGCATCGGCATGGCGTCTTGGGCCAGGAAGGGATCGGCGTTGTTCAGGTATTCGAGCTTGGCCAGCAAGAAGTCTGGGCCGGCAAAGAGGGTGTCTAAGGAAATCTTCTCTTCGATCGGCGTTGGTGTCTCCTGGCTCATCAGGCGGCCGTAGTAAAAGCCGCGCGCAAGCAGGGAGGCCAGCAGTTGGGCCAGTTCCATGGGCCGGTGCCGGCCCTGGGGGATCTCCGTCACCCGGATTTCGGCGGCGCGGAATCCGAGGCCGTTTATGGTGAGGGCGTGGGTAGCACGGATGGCCGGCGCGCCGGCCATATCGGCATCCACAGAGAAGCACTGAAAGCTGACGATAGATTCGTGTCCGCCAAACTCCTTGCGCAGGGGCGCGAGGCTGGGATGGTTTTTGCGTAAGCGGGAGATCTCTTGTTCTCTTTGGAGTCGCCCCAATACCTGGAGAACCGGCTCAAGCGCATCTGATTGGGTCAAGAATCCGCGCGGGTCGTCCGCCAGCCGGCGACAGGCGTCGGCCGGTGCGTCCCAGTGGATGAAGTATTCGCCGCAGAGTCCCACAATGGGTTGGTAGCGGGGGTCGAAGAGGATTTGGCCGAACACGCCTTCGAGCAGATCGCTCGCCGATGGCGCATCCATGGCCATGGTCCATCGTTGACTCACCCGGGTGGTCTGGGCCTGGCAATGACCGGGCGCCACCTTGTCCTGGTAGCTGGCCAGCACGCCGGGCCGCGGCCGGGGCAGGGTGGTCCAAAGGTGATGCGAGGCTCGCGGCATGCTGGTGATGGCTTGGGTGGGCACATCGATCAGGGTGTCGAGATAATCCCATTGGATCTGTAGACGATCCTTGAACTCTTGAAAGCCGGAACCGCTGAGCAGGTCCAGGATAGGAGAGGAACGCTCGATCAGCAGCCGCCAGGCGTAGTGGAGGTAGGGTTCGTCGCGCTGGCGGAGTTTACAGGTTTCTTTTTTTCTCGCCTTGAGCTTGGGCTCGCATTCGCCCAGGCTCTCGGCGTAGCCCAGTAGGTAAGCCCGGCGGACCAGCTCACAGCCCTGCGCCTCGGGTCCACGGGGTTCTTCCTGGGCGTCGAAGTCTTCACAAAACCGGGAGACTCCCAGGCCCATCCGGTCGGGCACTTGTTCGAGCAAGGCCAGGGTCCGGTTGTTGAAAGCGATGAGTCCGACCAGGATCAACACCAGAACCACTATGGCTCGTTGCACCGCCGGTGGGAAATCCAAAGGGGGCTCTTCGCTGTTGCCGCCGACGGTGATCCGGCCGCCCAGATGATCGACGATGGTTACCTGGGTGTCGAAGATATTGTCCCGGGAGCCGAAGCGCAGACCGCTGGCGCTGGGCTGGTGCAGACCCCATATCCGGTAGGTCAGCACGCCGGCCAGACAGGCGAAGATCCCCAGCAAGGCTGCCACCCAAGGGTCGAGCCGAGCCAGGTAAGCGGGGTTGAGCACGCCCTGGACCCAGGCGATCGCTAAGACGATCACCAGCAGCAGGACAGTGGCTATGCTCTTGGCTCCGATCACTTGAAGCGTCCTCCGGTCAGCGGGCCGCGCCCGCGTCACCAGCAGAGTTGCCGACCAGCTGGTCCTCAATGGCGATGCGCCGGTTCTTGGCTTTTGAGCCACGCAAAACGGCTCGCTGGGCCGCGGTCATTTCGCCCTGAAATTCGGGCACCTCCTGGGCGGCGGTATTGTCGGCATGGGTGCACAGGATGATATGGTCGCCTAGTTCGGGGCCGTATTTCTGGATCTCTTTGTAAACGGCGTAGGCCCGCTGGTAGCCCAACGCCAAGTTGCTGTCTTTTTCGCCGTCGCTGTCGGTATGCCCGTGAATCACCAGCCGCCGCTTGACCAGGCCGCCGGTGTCGAAGTTGAGCACCGCCTCGGAGTCTTGCTGGAAGAGGCTGGCGAAGACCTGCTGGCCTTTGCCGGTTAGCAACCACTTGCCGGGCGCGAACAGGACGTCGCCCGGCAGCGTAACCATGCGCACGGTCTGCTCGCCCACGGCCTCGTCGATGCCCCCGCTGCTCTTGACGTTGATGGACCAGAGGATGACGAAGAAAACCATGATGATGGTCATGAGGTCCATGTAGATCACCTGCCAGACCTGGGTGCGCTTGCCTTCCCGGGGCCGGGTAAAGAAGCGCTGATTCATGACTGCACCTCGATCTTTACCTTGGCGTCGACCAGCACCTGCAGCGCCCGGCAGAAGGCCTCGAAATCGTATTCGATGGCCTTGAGCCTTTGATCAAAGCGCGAGGCGATGATTTTGTAAATCGACGCGAAGACGGCGCCGTACAGGGTGGTCTTCAAGGCCAGGGCCAGCTGCGGGGACAGATATTCGACCGTGACATCGGCGCCCAGGGTGTCGAACATGCCGATCAGGCCCACGATAGTGCCAATCAGGCCGAACAGGGGCATGGCGCTGGCTACGAACTCGAGGTGCGCGCTGGAGTAGTCATACAACTCGTGGCATTCCACGTAGTAGGCGTGCGCCATGTACTCGACGTAGTCGTAGTCGTTCTTCTTGGACAAAATGGTCAGCAGATCCCGGCTGAGAGGGTTGTCCGATAGCTTGATGGTGGGATCTGGCTCCAGGGGCCCAAAGGTTTCTCCCTCGGAGGAATCCCGGCGTATCTGCAGGAAGCGGCGCAGAGGCACCAGGGTTTCTTGCAGGCAAGCCGCCCGCGGTATCAGGTGCTTGCTGGAGAAAAAGATGGTTACCGACGACCACAGCAGCTTGAGCACCTCGGCGCCAGTGACGTAAACCAGCAGGGCGAACGACAGCACTAGCATGGCCAGAAAGTAATTCTCGGTGACGAAAAACACGGTGGCCACCGCCGACAGCCCGGCAAAGCCCAGCAGGCCCAGGACGCCCGCGCCAGCGGCGGCCCGGCTGACGGCCAGGCTGGTGGTCCGGCTGACCGTGGTAAAAAAGAGAGAGGGCGGTTTCTTAGCCTTTTTGTCCATGTTCTGGATACCCCTTGTTATCGCGCGCTGATTCGCGCTTGGATTCCTCGATTTTTTGTTCTTGTTCCGCCATCCGTTGCACATAGGTCGCGTGGTAGTCCGCTGCCTGTTTGAACAGAAAGAAAGAGCCGGCCAGCACGGACAAAGAGACGAGGGCGTAAGCCATGATTCCGGCCCAACGTCTCCTGGGCATGCTTAGCCCGGTGTCAAAAAACTGGGAAAGCCACACCAGCCGGTTGCGTACGGTGGCGCGGCGGCGCTGTCGGTCCAGGCTGCCCGACTCCTGGGCGCGTACCCGGGCAAAAATCTCGTTCGAGATTGCCTGCAACTCGGGGCCATCGGCGCGCGCGGAGAGAAGATCGTCTTGGGCAAAGCCGGCGTAGTACAGGTACTGAACCAGGTGGTTGCGGGCGAGGTTGAGCGCAGCGTAGCCGTCGGCCAGTAAGGCCGGGGCGCGGGAGAGCAGCCGCCGGTGAAGATCAACCGCTGCCCGCACCGGCTTTTCCACCCAGGCCCCTCTGCTGGCGAAACGCAGTTCGATGCTCTGGAGCAGGGTGTCGAGCTGGCTCTCCTGGCGTTGGATCTGGCCTATCTCCCTGACCAGCAGGCCGAACAAAAAGTCGCGGTCGGTCGGGTCGGTGTCGTCGGACACGTCGTCCGGGTCGGCCTCAAACCAGGCGTAGTGTTCGGACAGCAGCTGACGGACGATCTCGAAATCTTCGTCGCCATCCGCAATTAAGGGAACCAACTCCTCGGGTGGAAAGGGCACGGCGTAGCCCAGCGAGGTGGCGGCCCGGCCCAGCATCTTTCTGCGCGAAGGCTTGCCGGTAGATGCCCGGCTTCGTTTAGGCAGCCGTGACCGGAGGAGACGGAGCGGGGCCGCGAGCAAGCGTCCCAGGGAGATCAACATGCCCGCCATCCCGGTCGATCGGGCCGGGGGCGGATTGTTTTGGTTTTGGAATACAAAGCCTTTGAGCCCGTCCGACCAGGGAACAAAACTGGATTCAGGCTGGGCCTCTTCGGGAACTCCGACCGCGCTCTGCAACAATTTGGTCGGGATGAGTATGCGAGGGTGGCTGATGCCGCCTCCGTAGCACAATACTTTGTCGGTTTTGCCGGGCAGAAAGAGAACCCGATCGAGCAGCTTTTGCTCCACTGCCAATCCAGTCCGGTTTAGATAGCCCTCGAAATACCGGTGCAAGTAACGGTGCCAGGGATTGGCCGGGCTGGCATCGCCGGCGACCAGCCGGTCGTCGAGGTAGAAGCCACAGCTTTCCACCAGGGCCAGAAACCAGGCCCGCAACAAGAGGCCGGCAAACGGGGCCACCAGGATAAGGGCCAGCCGCTGTGCGCCCGGGTACCAGCCACTGATCCACCAGAACATCAGCCCGAAGGGCAGGTAGCAGACCGCCAGCAGCACCATGCGTTGTCCGCAAACCACCAGCCATGCTTTTAGTAGTCGCAAGACCTCCTGGTGCGCAATCCGATCCATACCGCCGATGGGCGGAAAGGCCGTCTTGAGCGTAAGCAGCAGCAAGGCGCCCCAGGCCACGCCCCCGGTGATGGCAAGAACCCACTCCCAGGAGCCCAACTGCTGCTCCAGGCTCTGCACTATTCCCGCTGCTGGCGCCTGCGGATTCAGCCAGGCCCAAAGGCGGCCCAAGGCACCGGTCCCGCACTCGATGGCTAGCACGACCGCAACCATCAGCACCGGTCGGTACCAGCGCCGGGACCGCAGCCGTTGCCTGCGACCGGTTCCCAGCATGGCCAGCAGCGGCGGGATGGCAAAGAACAACGCCACCAAAGCAAATAGGATGCCCAGAATCCAGTCGCTCGGCGCATCGCTTGCTTGGTCATTTGGCAACAGGAGTCCTTGGCCCATAACTGGCTTTTCGTCGAGCAGACCACCCTTCTTCAGAAACGGAGTGGCCGCCCCCAAGATGCGCTGCTTTAGCCGGGCCATGGTGACATCGCTGCCCAGCCCAAACGACCCGGACCTAACCCGGGCCGGCGTCCAGCATTCATAGATCTGGTAACTGAGCCGATCCGCTCTGGCCCACCCGACCATGGCGATGTCGATGCCGGCCCCCGCATACAGACCCAAACGGCAGTCGAGATCCTCACAGGCGGAAGTGTCCAACTCAAGTTTGTCCATCACCCGGATATGCTGATAGGCAAAGATCTCCCTGATGATATTTTGTTCCAGCGCATCAGCCACCCACCCGTCCACTCCCGCCTCCGGCCGAATGTCGACCAGCACCAACCCAACCGGCCCCTCGTCCTCTTGCCCAAAGGCAGGCAACGCCCAGCACAGCAGCACCGTCACCAAGCACAGACCCATATGACGACGCAAAGAAGTCAAGGCAATACCACCTATGAAATTGAAGATTGAGACCTAAGAAAATATCATGCTAGCCGACAGCGAGTCAATCGACCTTAGGGCGTCTGCCAGGTTTGATCCGTGCTGTTTGAAATACACGCGATGATTATAGCCTTGGTCATTAAACCGATATTCGACACAACTCGATACGTGATTTCGTGTCCACTGGGGTCTGCACCGCAGTAGTTTTTGAATCGGCAAAGAGTCGCTAATGTATCCAACCCAAGCAACTGTTTCTAACCATTAACACCTTCGTCATCCCCGAAATGTTTCTGTCGGGGACCCATGCTTCGTGTCTGACCATTCTGGATCAGGACTTAGCCATATCCAGCGGTACTTGGTCCAGTCCGGTCTCGGCAAAACGGGTCTTGATGATTCCTGCCATCCGCCTCGACATTCGAGCGTCTTTGGGTATGAATATCTCGCTTCGATCTTGCAGAGTGAACTTGGATGAGCCACTATTCCATCGCTAGGCATTTTTCTTGATGAAATGGAACGCAGAACAATGCAAAAAAGATTTACCGTCTACATCCTGGCGAGCAAGCGCAACGGCACCTTGTACATCGGTGTGACCTCCGATCTCATCAAGCGAGTATGGGAGCACAAGAACCACTTGGTGGAAGGCTTCACGAAGAAATATGAGGTCGATAGGCTGGTCTACCACGAGACCCATGAGACTGCGGAAAGTGCTATTGCCCGAGAGAAAAAGATGAAGAAGTGGAATC
>JAUVBB010000166.1 GCA_030591445.1 Deltaproteobacteria bacterium
ATCGTCCGCTCCGAAATGAGGTGTCGGCGCTAAAGGAAACCACTGGGAGGTCCAGGAGCCATAATCGAACACAGAGTTGGGCAAAGGTCCTTCATGGGCTATGGGCGGCAGCCAGGATTCGACCGAATGGCAAATCGCGCAACTATTGGCTCCCACCGCCACGTGCCCTCCCGGCGCCGAGTGACAGTCATTGCAAAGGGAGCTGGGGCGCGGAATCTGGTAGCTACCGTCAGGCAGCAGGGTTCCATGGCAAGCGACACAACTAATACCGGCATGCCCGCCGGTCAGTGGGAACTCATTGTGGCTAGCTGCCGGAACCCAGTGGCTGGTGTTGTGACACAGGTCGCAAGCGCTGTCTTGCACCGGGATATGGCCAATAGGAACAGTGTGACAATCGGCGCACAACTTGCTCGGCCGCGGAAGCGGAAAGCTGCCGTCCGGATTGAGCATACCGTGGCAAGCGGCACAATCGAGATTGGCGTGGCCCTCGGTCAAGGGAAAACCGGAATGATCGCTGGCCGGTAGCCAAGCGACGGTGGTATGACATTGTTCGCAAGAGCCGGTCACTTCAATGTGCCCAGCCGGCACCGTGTGGCAATCTTGACAGCGGGTGGGAGGTTTCGGCACCGGGAAATGACCATCCGGCCGCACCTCGCCATGGCAATCAGAGCAGGACCGGCCGGCATGGCCGCCGGTAAGCGGAAATTCGTCGTGCTGCGCCGCCGGCAACCAACCGTCGACCGAATGGCACAACTGACATGAGTTTTGCTCGACCGTTATGTGTCCGGCCGGCAAGGGATGGCAGGCCTCACAGCTCGTCTCCGGTTGAGGAATCTGGTAATTGCCATCGGGCCCCCGCTGCCCATGGCAAGTCTCGCAGGCCAGGCCGGCATGGCCGCCGGTCATGGGAAAATCGCCATGGGTTCCGGTGGGCAGCCAGTCAACCTCGGTGTGACAGGCATCGCAATGGGCTTGCTCGTGCTTGGGCGGAATATCCTTTAGGTGGCAGTCTTCACAGGCGCTGGCAATACCTTCGATGTTGCCAGTCGGATGACAGGCAAAACAGTCGGTACTAAGATGCGCGCCCAACAAGGGATACTTGAGATGGCGCCGTCCGCCAGGGCCCGGGAACTGGTTCCAGGGTCTATCCGGACGGTGGCATTGTTCGCAACCGGACAGAAAATGATCGGCCGGCAAGTTGGCCGGCTGGCCGCTGAAAGAGCTGCCCGCGGGGGTGTGGCATTCGGAACACCACAAGGGCTGACCGCCGTCGTCGGCATGACAAGCGCTACACTTGAGCGCGGCGTGTTTGCTACCGGCGATGGTCAACTGATCGTGAGAAAAACCCGGGCAGAGCAAAGAGCCAATTTCCATCTCGTCGCTGATGCCATCTCCATCCCGGTCGGCATCCAGCTCATCAGCTACGAAGTCACCGTCAAGGTCGGCGAACTCTTCCATGCCGATTTCTTCGAATGATTCGTCCAGCCAAATTCGTTCGCTGCGGCCATCGCCCCGGTGACGAAAACCCATGCCGCCGTCCTGGGCAAACATCCAGCGGTCACGGCGGCCGTCATCGGCGATCCAGTCACCGTCGGCATCGGCCAATACTTCGGTCACCAACACCCACTCCTTGCGATCACCGTCTTCGTCCAAATCCTGGCGGTCCGGCCGTATCGCCCCGGTTACCACCGCTCTGCGACTGGCCAATTCCAGGGGCAAGCGCCCGCGTAACAAATCATCGCCGGTCACCACTTCCACCTGATGAATTCCTGGCAAACAAAAACAAGCAGCGGTACCCGATGGATCGGTGGTATGGAGATGGGCCGGTTGGTTGCCCATGGAAATCCAGATATCCAGGCCGGACTCAGGATCGAGGTCTTCGAGTCCGGCGCCATGAATCGGAACCCCGCAACGAGAACGCGCCGCCGGCTCGGGCAAGGCCGGGGCATCTAGATCGACCCGAACGATAAACCCGGTTTCCAGGCGCCCGCGAAATAAATCGAACATGGGCTGGTCAGACTCGCTGCAAGCGGGTAAGACCAGCGCCACGGTCAGCAACCAGCCCAAGCCGCCGAGCCGATTCATCGGGCGCAAACTATTTTTCTCTCTAGCATACATAAGCAACCTCCGTTCTCGCGCGAACCGCATCAAGGCGGATTCCGCGCCGGAGTCCAAGCGCTCTCGGTATGACACAACGAACAGTCCAGCGGATAACCCTTCTGGCTGTGATCGGCGGGCCATTGGTTGACCGGGCCACCGGGGCCGTGACACAAGGCACAATCCCAGGTCAAACCGCCAAAGGCACCCACGTAATTGTCTCCTGGGTGGCAATCGGCACAAGCCAGCGTGCGATGCCTACCCCTAAGTTGGAATGTCTGATGCAGGTAACGCGCCGGGCGCCACGAGTTTTCGGTATGGCAATCGCCGCAACTGGTTGAAAAGCCCGCCGCCTGGTGGTTGGGCTGGTTGCCGGGCTGGAGATAACTTTGCAGGTGACAATCGGCACAATCCCCGGGCGTACCGCCGTACAGGCCAGCGGGATGGCATTGGCGACAAGCCAGGGTGCGATGCACGCCCCGCAAGGGGAAAGCCAGGTGGGTAGTGCGCGCCGGGGTAAATTGAATCTGGTTATGGCAAAGCTCACAGTCGAGAAATTCGCCGGTGTGGACCGGATCCAGCACCTTCTGGGCCTGGTGCAAATGGCATTGATTGCAGTCAGTGGGCAGGGACTGAAAGTTGCCCACGCCGTGACAATCACGACAACGGGCCAGGCGATGGGCACCCCGCAGTCGATAACCAACCTGGCTGTGGTTGAAACGGGCCGGCGTCCAGTCTACCTGGCTGTGACAACGTCCGCAGTCATCCCCCAGGGCATTGTTATGGACATCGTCTTCGCGATGGCAAGCCTGACAGTCGTCTCCGGTGCCGGCCAGCGGCACATCCTGGACGTGGCACTTCTGACAGGGCAGATCGTCATGGGCGCCGGCTAGCCGGAAGGCCCCGCTGTCATGAACGGCGCGCTGGATGGATTGGAAGTTTTGGGTATCATGGCAACTGCCGCAACGGGAGCCATAGCGACCTTGGTGCGGATCGAAATGACAGGCGGCACATTCTCGGCCCAAAACACCAAAGAGCATATCCACTTTCTGCTTGGGCGCTGCTTTTGTCCAACCTACCGGCTGCGGACCCGGCAGTTTTTGGTGGCAATAAGAACAGTCGGTTTTTAGATGCGCCCCGGTGAGGGCAAACTCGGTCATACTTTCATGATCGAATTTGGGCGCCCCGGACTCGGGCAAATGGCATTGCTCGCACTTGTCACCCAATTGGCCCTTGTGGGGGTCGTTCTTGGCGTGGCACTGGGCGCAAGTCAGCATCCCGGTGCGGTAGACCCCATTTTCGTGACATTTCTCACAGGCAACTTTGCGGTGCCCACCGGTCAGGGAAAAACGGCTGGCGCTATTGTGGTCGAAGTGTTCTTTTGTTTGCTTGAAGCGAATCTTGGCACTGTGGCAACGAGCACAAGCCTTGCCGAACTGGCCCCGGTGCGGATCGTCATGACAATCGGCACAAGCCGTCTTGCCGGTACGGTAGTGCTTGCGTGGATGACACTTGGCGCACTTGCCCTTGGTGGCCAGCTCTTGATGCAAACCAACCAAGGGAAAACGTGTTTTATCATGATCGAAGCCGACGGTGCCCTTGCCGCTCTCGGGGTGGCACTCTGAACATTTACGCCCCTTGAACTGGCCGGCATGGGCTCGGCGATGAGCGTGGCATTTGGTGCACTGACCCTTCTGATAGCCCCGGAACCGTTCGAACTGGTGCGGCCGCTTGCCTCGATGACATTGGCGACAGGTGAGCCTCTTGTGTTTGCCTTGCAGGGGAAAGCGGGTCACCCGATCGTGGAGCATGGACACCGAAGCCTTGCCGGAAACTTTATGACATAGCTCACACTGAAATTTCGCGAATCGCTTCCGGTGCGGATCGCGATGACAATCGGCACAGGCCAAGCCCGGCATTTTGGTCTTGGAACGGTGACAGGAGCTGCACTTGACCCCCCGGTGTTTTCCCCGCAAGGGAAAGCGGGTCTTGTCATGATCGGTGCTGGCGTTCTTCCACTTCCGGTCGGCTTTGTGGCACTCGTCACAACGACGGCCGGAGAAATTCTTGCCATGAGGATTCTTGTGACACTTGTTGCAATCTCGTGGCCTTTTTTTGCCCGCCATGTTGGCATCGGCATGACACTGGGTGCATTTGAGCTTTTCATGGTTGCCCAACAAGGACACGCCGGTTTGGGCCTTATGATCGAAACCGGAGCCCTGGGCTTTCATGCCCCGAACGACTTCGCCGTTGGGATGGCACTGGGCGCAATTCTTGATAAACTTCTTGCGGGTGAAAGCGTGGACTTTCTTGTGACAGGCAGCACATTCAGAGCGCAATCCTGGATAGTAGGTGCGTCCCGATTTGACCCGGCGGGTGTGGCAGGCCGAACAGGCAATGGCCTTGTGCTTGCCCGCCAGCTTGAAACCGGTTTGGTTGTGATCGAAGTTTCGCCGCCCGCCCACCTGGCTCCAGTCGATAATGTTGCGATTGCGGCCCTTGTGTTCAGTGTGGCATTTGATGCAACGCCCTTTGTATTTCGGGTGCATACCGCGGCCGGCCTTGATGTACTTGGCCAGCCGTTCATGACAAGCCAGACACTTGGCGTCAGTGACCCCACCACCCAATTCGTGGCATTCGGTACAACCATCGCCGTGATCATATTCGGCATGAGATTCGGTCAACTTGCCCGGCGCGACCCGGAAGAAATCCTGGGCATACAAGTCCGCACCCAGAAATAGGCATACTATTGCCAGGGCTAGCGATAAGCGATTTGCAGAAAATAATACTGACCGCACTGTCATTATTCCTCGCGATGCATAGCCAGTATATTGTCTTTTTTGCCCCCAGTGGTAGGTATTTTATCCCTGAACTTCTCCGATCGGGTCCAGGACTTTACCGCATCGCGATATCCAGCTTGTTCCAGGCGATCAGCATAGTCGCTGAGAAACGGAATCTGCCAGTGCACGGCCTCGGCGGCCCGGTCCAGCCAGGAACTGGCATCTTCGCCTTGGCCCTTCTTCAATACCCGCAGGGCCTGGCCCAGACAAAGCTCCGCATAGGCCACCGGAGGCAAGACATCGTGTAGTTCTTCTTTCATCTCGCCGGTCAACTGACTTGACACCATCTGGGTCCAGGGAGATTTGGGATCTTCATCCCTCATTTGCTCTGCGATTATTTGGCTTTGGTCATCTCGGCCAAGCCAGTGCTCGAAATTCGCAAGACCGGCCAGCAGCAGCAAGTTGTCCGGGCCACGGTCACTGGCCCGCGCAAAGGCCCGCGCCGCTCCATCCGCGTCTCCGGCTTGCTGCAGGGCGGTCCCAATCAAATAGGCCGCGGTGGGATTTCTAACCTGGGCTTGTTCTGCTTTCTGCAAAGCATCGACCATGGCAAGGCGTTGGGCCCGAGAACAAAGCAAGGCCGTGGCCAAAACCCGGTCGGCCGAACTTTGCGGATCGGATCGGTCGAGCAGCGGCTGAAGCCGTTGCCGACGTTGCGGATCCGCGTCAAGGTATCGAAAGAGCATGGCGTCGGCGCGCAGGATGAGATCCGAGTGAGGGTCTTTTCTGCTCGCGACCCGGGTCGATTGCAACTCGGTCATAAAGCGCGTGACCCGCTGCAAGTCTCCTTGATTCAGATACAATTCGATCTCTTCGGCCAAGCCGGCGCGCTTCTGCTGCACACTACGATCGAGCCCGGCATCAATCACCCACCAGGCCAAAACCGCAAATAATGAAAGAGAACCGGCCAAGGCCAAGCGACGCACTATGGGTCGTCTTCTTTTCCCACGCCGGTTTCCGCTCTCTTCCCAGAGCACATCCGGGTCGTTCATAGGCCCAAAAAGACTGGACCCGAACAAGGCCTCCGTCTGCGCGTCAAAACCCTCTTCTCGTGCCTCGGTACTTTTGATATTCATATTACCCATCCAGTCTCCGAACCACTTCCGGCATGGTTCCCCCGTCAAACAGCTTTGTAAAGCAAGGCATAGACAATGTGTAAAATCGACACCACCATCATCAGAATAGTAATCACCAGGTGTACCCGGTTCCAATAAGAAAGCAGCTTGTTCGCGCGCGCGAGATACTTACGAGCCCGGGCATTGCGTGCCCGATCGGCCATCAGATTGGCAGCCTCGCGCCGCACCTGTTTGTTCTCGATATGGCGCAAGCCGAAGTGTCTCAGCCACCAGGCGCGCAAACGATCGCGGACTTCTAAGTAGATCATGACGCCTACCCCGGGGGGCTTGTCCGGGTCAGGCTCGTTGCTATCGATTTTTTCCATGACCGATAAATCGACCATTTGCCCCAGGCGGCGTTGCTCTTGGTCGATGGACTTCTTTTCGAAATCGGCCAGGCCCATTCCCGAGTGCACCCGACTGTATAAGAAGCGACCAAAGATTCCGGATAGAATCACCAGCCACATCGACACCGAGGCAATGCCGGCCCAGCGGTCGAGCTTCATCATGGTGTGATAGGAGGTCAGTGCCGCCCCCGTGAAACCCACCCAAAGATGAAAGGTAAGCCAGGAGTTGCGGGTCACCCAACGCTGAAACCAGCCCAGGCGGGATTGCAATGGATACAGCAGAGTCAACAGCATTAGGCTACCGCCGATGTATCCCAACCAGTGACCAAAACCCTTGCCCGACGAAAAAACGACTTCTTCCTGCCCGCCGATCCAGGACTGCCACAAATAGTAGAAACTGCTCTCGGGCATGGTTCGGCGCAGGAAAGCCTCTAGCCCAATCACCAACATGGCAAAAAAAGTAACCGGCCAAAACCAGGAGAATTTCCGCTTGCCCCGCTTACGAGCCTGGTGTTCGCGAACGCCTTCGAGAAAGGGAACCCCAGAGAAATTTTCGGTTTCTCCCTCCCGCCGATGCTCGGAGTCAATGAATATCTCCTGGGGCTCGATTTCCATGATGGCGCCGGTGGGACAGGCGGTCAGACAAGCCTGATCGGAATAGCCAGCGCAGCGATCGCATTTGTCCGCTACTTTACGCGTGCCCAGGGTAGCCGCGAAAGCCACCATGGACTCGGTCCCGGGCTGCAACACCCGAACCCCGGCATGGGCCAACAAAGCCAGAGGGAATTGCCCTTTGGGTGGAACCACTACTACGTAACTAGCCCGGTAGTCTCGCTGCGATGACGAGATGAAGAACTTGCCATTGTCCAACTTGGCGATCTTCGACACGCTTTCATTCTCGTGCAGGTCAACCGGCCCTTGCCCTTCTTCCCGCAGGCCAAACTCTTTGTGAACCGAAGGGGTAAAGTCACCCTCTGACACCAGCAAACAGCGCCATCCTTCTTTACGCGCGGAACGAGCCAGAACCAAACCCACCGGACCTGCGCCTATAATCAGTAGCCGCACGCGCTTGGGATCGACGGTCGCGGCCTGCTGCTGTTTGATGTGTTCGAGTATGATTTTGCCGGTGATTTTTCGAGCCGGCGCGCCTTTGCCCCCAGCCAATGGCCCGGCCAAGTACAAGCCCGGCACATCGGTCTGTCCGTTCTCATCACAGGCAGGAATTGGGTCGGGAAAGTCTGCCGAGGTAAAAGGCACCTGAACCATGGAAATGGCACCATGGGCACATACTCGGGCGCATGCCCCACACCCGATGCAGGCGTCCTCAATTTGCACTTCCCCTTGCCCTTCATTCCAATGAATGGCATCAAACTTACAGACATCCAGGCAGCGCCGATCCTGGCAACGGCGGCAAGCAGTCGGGAAAGCCAGCCGGCCCAAGCGGGGGCCGAAACTGTCGAGCCGAGAAGCACCAAATCGGCTGGCACAGGCTTTTCGGCAACCACCACAATCGATGCAGCGATCGAGTTGCACAACTTTGAGAGTGGAAGCAAAGGAAAATCCATGGCGCAAGAAAAAGTCTTGCACCATCTTACGAACTTTTTGTTGTTGCGCATGGAACTGGTAGCGCATCAAGGAGTTATGGCGTTTGAGTTCTTGGGCCCACTCGGGATTTTCCCGCATCAATGCATCGAGATGCTCGCGGTCTAGCCCCAGCAACAAACTTTGGGTCACGGCCAGGCACTGGATGCGCGAGCCGTCGTCCTCCCCCGCCTGATCAACAAAACCGTCCGAAAAAAAATCACCAGGCGAAAAAAGCGCCAAATACTCACGATCTGCTTCATCGGTCGTTTTTGACTTAGGCTTCGACACCGCGTCACTTGCTTCTGTCTCGGCCCAGCTGCGCACGGCAGTGACCTGGCCTTTGACCACAAAATGGAAAACCTCGTTACCAAAGCCTTCCGGCCGTTCAAGCAAGGCCCCAGGTTTGAGCGCTATCGATCGTCCAAATTGTATCAGTTGTGCCATGGCCCGCTCGGACAAATGGGTAAACCCCTCGACCAAGCGCAGTTGCTTTTGAGAAATCGTCAATGAATCCCGAGATGCTTTGTTCATATTGCTATTGGTCATCCTTTATAAAATCCCCTAACCGCCTGGCTATTTGCATCATTCGTGCCAGAGACCATTTTTGTCCATCTTCCTGAATTGATTACTTTTCGCACCTAGCCCACCTTGTAGGGAGGCAACCCGAAAGGTGAGACTCGACGCAAAGGTCGAAACTCCCTCGCCAAAATCGTCGATGTCATCCTCTGCCACAATCCAATCTCCCATGGTTTCATTAATCTTTGTCATGAAACATAGCATGTCTATAGATTAATTATCCGGAAGTGGCCTAGTTTGAATAAAAAATATTCGAAACCCTAAAGTTACAACTCAGGGATTGTGGACCCTGGCAAATATGTGTGAGAATATTGAACAGTTACCAATAAGCCTAGGTTGAGAAATGAGGTCATCATCATGCTAAGAAATTTGGCTCTGGCTTCCGTGTTGGCGGTGTGCATACCGGCCATGGCAAATGCCCAGGGACCAGCCGGCAAGCCCTTCGGTCTGGGTTTGAGTGCGGGCGAGCCGGCGGGCGTTACTGCTAAGTATTGGTTCAATCGGACCAATGCCCTGGATGCGGCGGTGGGTTATGGATTCTTTCCGCACAAGGGAGTAGCGGTTTTTGTGGATTACCTTTATCACCTCCACACTCTGGTTCCGGCGGGCAAGGTGCCTTTCAAGTTGGTGTTTTATCTTGGGGTGGGCGGCAAGCTGGGGGTGTGGAACTACGACCGCAAGGGAGAAGACGACAGTGGCGTCGGCCTGGGGGTGCGCATGCCCGTTGGTTTGACCATGATTTTTGCCCGGGCCCCTTTCGATGTCTTTCTCGAGATCACGCCTTCGGTGGCCTTTATTACTCCCGACCCCTTCTACTTTGACCTGGATGCCTGTCTGGGGGGACGCTTCTACTTCTGAGTGGATTTCTTCTTTTTACTCAGGCCGGCTCGCTGGCAGGCGTCTTCGGCCAGCTCGATGATCTGGGCATACTCCAGCAGGGATATCTCTGAGGCTAGCCGGTCGAGTTTGCGCAGAATGTCGGTGCCATCCATGATGTCGTCAACATAATTGCGAGTCTCGGTCAGTTGCAGCGGGAAAGACAAGGGCCCGAAGGGGGACTTGGCTTTGGAACTTTTGATCAAGTTACCCATGCCGGCGTTGTAGGCCGCCAACCCCATGGCGTCCATCAAGCGATCGAGACGACCGGCAAAAACGCCTTCTACCAGCTGCAGGTGAACCAGGTCACGCACCGTGCGTTCTATCCACCCGGCCAACAAGGCGCCGGCATCGGGCATAATGCCGCCGGCCACCGGCACCAGCGGCAACATGTACATCTCGCGCACCGGCCAGGCTCGACCCATGGCTATCTGCGCGTCCAGGTTGGCGCCTTCGCTCACGCCGCGGCGCAAACCTAACATCTCTAGGGTCAGCAGAGTGACCATTTCCCGGCTGGCGGTCCGGCCTTTCTTGCCTAGGCGCATAATGGCTTCGTCGCGTATACGCCGAAAATAAGTACAGGAGGCCTTGATGGCCATGCGCGGGTCGGCAACCACCTTCTTCTTGAGGTCTTCATAGCTGGTCACCCCGCGCAGCAGGGTTTTGGCCCCCGGGATCTTGCCACGGAAAATCCAGATATCCTTCAGGGCAATGTTGAGAAACTGAGCCAGCGAAAAGGCGCCGGCCCAAGAGACCCGCTCGTGGATGAATTCTGATTCCTGAATAAAGAGGCGGGTCATCAGCCGGTGATCCAATCCGGCAATCGCACTAGATTCGCGAATGGTATCCATATAGCGCAGACCCCGCAGCAAACCATCCAAGGTGCGAAACTGATCGTAGGGCATGGTCTGGTTCTTGACCACCTGCAGCTTGAGGGCACGGACCATAGCCAGGTATCGCCGCAAGACCTTGCGAGTAGCCCCATCCAGCTTTTCTTCGGGAACCCGAATCGGCGTCAAAAAAGCCAGCCGATCATCGCGCTCATGAAACATCCGGCGCACTTCCCGATCTCGATACAACCAGGCCAGGGCCCGAACGCGGCCGGAAGACATGCCCTTCTGCGTATGCATGGAACGGGTCTGCAGACAGATATCAGCCTGATCGGAGCGGGAAAGTTCCGCCAAATCATACGGAAACAAAACCCCGCGGCGAAAGAACAGATTCTTGATCCATTTGAGCACAATGGGCTGCAAGCGTTTGGCCGGCGCCTGAGAAATCATTTTTCGAAGTAGGGTAATGGGTCGAGATCGATCGCCTAGCATCTGTGAGAAAAGCTGCTTCACCCGCTGGTCGATGGCGGCCAGTTCGGGGTCGGCTTTCAGCAAGGCGGCATAGTTCTGCTGCCACTCTTTTAGCACCTTGCCCAAGCGCTGGGCTGCCGAATCGTCTTTGAGAAACAAGGCCAGGCCGTGGGCGTCGATCAGTGCCCGGAGGTCGGTGCCGATCACTCCCTTTTCCCGCTCGATTGGTGCGGCCACCGGCGCGGAGAGAAGAAACTCAGCTTGGCCGGCAAAGGCCGGAGTCAAAGCGAACCAGAACGTGATCCCAAAGAGTAGGCTGCGCATTCATCCCGCTTTCTTGATGCTGCTCTAAGTTCAACCGCAGAGAAAACTTGATCCCTTGCCAAGCGTTTGTCATACAGAATAGTATATTTATCAAACAACCTGGAGGATGTCATGTTTCAAAAAGCCCGTTGGTTAATATTTGCGCTGAGCCTAACGGGACTTATCGGCGGCTGCGTTCGCACTGGACAGGTAAAAGCAACCAAAGATCGGTTCTATAAGAGCCCTTACGTACGCAGATGCCTGCAGTATGACAAGGAACAGATGTCCAGCCAAAGTGAAGCCTGTTGGGCTCAATTGTTACGCCGCGTTCGCCAGGAAGAGGGCTTTGTCAAAAAAGCCAAACTCAGCGAAGCAGATTTAGCCAAAATCAGAGAAAATGCCCAGCGGGCCGGCCAGCAATCGCGAAAGCTGCAAGCAGAAATGGATGCTTGCTTGAAGCTTCCGGCCAACCAACGGGAACAACGCATCCAGTGTTACCGAGAACACCTGAAGCGCAGTCGCGAACAACTGAGCCGCTCTCAGGTTTTCGAAGTGGAAAACACCATCGCCACCCTGCAACGAGCCAAAATGCGCGCCGCCGGCGAGGTAGAAGCCACCATCGAACGGGCAGGCAAACTGCTGGGTTTGCGCCTGCATGATGAGACCGACGGCGTCCGCATTGACGACGGCGTCGGGCCGCCCAGCAGCCAGGCCGGCGTTCGCGAGCAGGGTTTAATCGTGGCCGTGGGCGCCAACAAAATGAGCGAGCTGGCGCCGGCCGAGCGTATCGCCCGCCTAGAGGCCTGTGAAGACGCGCCGGTATCCCTGTTGATTCGATACGGCGGTCTGAAACAAGTGACCTTTCTGCACATCGAGGCCCGTTGCAGCGAAGAGGCCACGGCCAAGAAAATCACCGAAGTGACTCTGCCCATCGAGACCTGTACCGGCGCTGATGCGCCCGAGCTTGGGCTGGGCGTCAGTTGGTGTTATCTGGCCCGAGATGGACTCTTAGAGGTCGAAGAAGTCTGCGCCGATTCGCCGGCGGCCGCGGCCGGCGTGCGCCCAGGCCAACGTTACCTGAGCATCAACGGTTCGGCTTTGCTGGGAAAAACCTATCTGCAATTGGGACAAATGTTGGCGACCTTCCCGGCCAGTCCACTCAGCCTGCAGGAAATCGGCGGCACGCTGCAATCTCCGTCCTTTTTGAATGGCAGCTTACTTGATGCGCCCGCCCGAAAAAAATGTTGGCAAGCCATTGAGTCGACCTTGGACCGGGGAGAAATTTCCGGCGCCCCATGATTCTTTTCAACAGCTATCTCCACCGGGCTTCCTTTTACGAGTTAATCCGCCGTTGGATGTACAACCAGCCGCAAAGCGATGATGCGGTTCTTGTCACCCGGCTGGTGCACTTCAACAATGTGTATCTCTCCCGCTATTTGAAGCTCTTTTCTTCCCGGGTTTTTCAGGACCTGACCCGAAGCAAGATGATTACTCGCTTTGCTCCCTTCAAGCAGGACCTAAAAGACGTCATTGTTGCCCAGCCTCCTTTTCTCACCCCCCGCGTGGAGGAATTGGTAGGCGACTATCGCAGGCACCCGGAACGATACTACCGGGAGACGCCCTTTCACGGCACCCTGTACTTTGGGCCTTCGGTCAACGGCGACCGCTATCTTGGCTCCAGCCGCATCAAGCGAGTTCGGCGCCTGGCCGAAAAAAGCTCGCGTCGAATCATCGATAGTATCTTTGCCACCATCAAACAACACGCCTCCAGTTTGGCCTTTGATAGAGCCCGCATGATGGGTCTGGGACCCAGCGATCTGATTACCCGCCCGGCGGAAATGCTTTCGGAGTTTCTCGACGCGGAAAACCGACTGCTCGATGACCTGCGCACCCAGCGCCCCATCTATTTTCCCAACGAGTTGGCCATCAACGATGTCGCCGGCATCAAGATCATCGTGAAAGATGAAGACTACCCCCGCATGCGCGATCTCTTCGAACGCTACTCCGATTGCCAAGTCACCGAAGAAGAACCCCATTCGGGCCGCTACAATGCCGTCAACCTGATCATTCGCTATACCCCCGACAAGAACGCCATCTTGGCCGAGCCCCTGGGCAACGGCACCCTAAGCGGTATGGCCAAGTGCGGCCTTGACCCCGAGCAGGTTGCCCACGAGTTTTCCCGCTTCGTCGACCAGGGAGAAGATCAGGTTCATATCGAAGTCATCATCAGCAACTACCAGGAGATGCTCGAAAGCGAAATCGGCCGCTGCATTCACGAAGACCGCATCTTGGAACAACGTCGCCGCCAGGAATACCGTAGTCACCTGGCCAAAAACATCGAGTACCTCATGGTCTACATCTTCAACTTCGCCGTCTCCCCCCGCAACGAACTCGGCGATCTACCCATCAAACTCTGGACCCGCTATCTACCCGACTATTTCGACGAGACCCTCCGCAGTCTCTACGACATCCCTCCCCTGCGCCTGGCCGAATAACCGGGTCCCAAAGGGACGCGAGGTGAAAATTGTTAGAGACAAAGATTCTGGGTACGAATGGACTGCTACTGTTGATCGCATGCCTGGCCGGGTTCTGCCCCGCAGCTTGCGCTCCCAGTGAACAGCCCTCGGGAGATGACGGTCCCGCACAAGATGCAAAAACAGACGCGGCTCCATCTCTCGATGCCGGTAATACTCTCGATGCCGGTAATACTCTCGATGCCGGTAATACTCTCGATGCCGGTAATACTCTCGATGC
>JAUVBB010000253.1 GCA_030591445.1 Deltaproteobacteria bacterium
GATCAGCCTTGTGTGCCCCCTAATAAAGTTGGCGCTTGCACATGTGGAGTTGGCTGGGTTCCAGCCACTGGCGATGAATGGTGGTGGGAACCAACAGCTGAAGATGATGTCCAGTGGCGCGAAAAGCGCAACTATTGCGTACGGTCTTGTGGAAACGGAATTGTCGAACCAGAAGAGGGTGAAGTATGCGATTTTGGGAATGTCTCACTACCCAACTGCACTGAAAACTGCACGCAATCATGGTGTGTGTGTGGTGATAATAAGATCGATTGGGAAGACTGCTTCGAAGTTTGCGATGACGGTAACACGGAATCAGGCGATGGCTGCCGTAATGACTGCCTCTCTGATGAGAGCTGTGGCAATTTGATAACGGATAGACATGTCGGTGAGACATGTGATGATGACAACTCAGATGAATGTGATGGTTGTTATAGCAATTGCCAAGTGCGCACCATGAACTGTCCGGATGGTCATATCTGTGGCAATGAAATATGTGATGATGGTGATTTAGATGATTGCAACGCCTGTCATAATGATTGCACCGAAAATACCGGTTGTGGGGATGGTAAAGTCTGTGGCAGCGAAGAATGTGATGACGGAAATGAACTCAATGGAGATGGATGTAGCGCCATTTGCAAACTTGAAGGTTGTGGGGATGGTGAAGTCCAAGAGTGGTTAGGTGAAGAATGTGACGACGGCAATCGAACTGATTGCGACGGATGCCATTATAATTGCCAATTTGATCTAGGTTGTGGAGACGGAATCGTCTGCACCCAGCAGGGCGAACAATGTGAAGATCGCAATCAGGAAGATTGTGATCAATGTCATAATGATTGCACTGTAAACACCAATCAATGCGGTGATAGCCATATATGTGGCGACGAAGAATGCGACAATGGACTGATGAATAATAATGATTGCAACATTTGTAGTGCTAACTGCAAAGACAATAACCCTCGCTGTGGTGATGGCACTGTCTGTGACCCTGAAGTCTGTGATGATGGAAATAGCAATGATTGCGATCAATGTCATAATGATTGCACTACCGCAGTGGCAAATATATGCGGAGACGGACATGTTTGTGAGGGCGAAGTCTGTGATGACGGAAATAAACTAAATGGTGATGGCTGCAATAGTAATTGCGACGGGCTTGAGGTCTGCGGTGATGGGATTCTCGATGCGGCTACTGAAAGTTGCGAAGATACATCCGCCGATGGTATCGATTTGGGTTGCTCTGAGATGTATCCTGTTTGTTTGGCCCCTTGTGATGCCTGTATGGGAAAATGCGGGGATGGGATAAAGACCCCCTCTGAATATTGTGAAGTCTTCGATGGTTCTACCGATATCAATTGTACCGTAGAATTACCGATTTGTAATTCTGAATGCACTGCCTGTGGGCCGGATTGCACCGCTAATGTCTGTGGGGATGGCATGACTTGTCATCCAGAGGTCTGTGATGATGGCAACATTGACTCAGGTGATGGGTGTAGCGAAAATTGCCTCTCTGATGAAACCTGCGGCAACGCAATCATTGATGACTATATGGGTGAGGTTTGTGATGATGGCAACACTGGCTCAGGTGATGGGTGTAGCGCAAATTGCCTCTCTGATGAAACCTGCGGTAACGGCATATGGGACACAGAGATAGGTGAATATTGCGAGCACACAGCTGAGGAACCCGATCCTGGATGTGTAAATCCTTTATTCCCGGTATGTGCTGCTGGTTGTCTTGGCTGTAGAGAGCATTATTGTGGCGATGGGATCAAGGGACCCATGGAATTCTGTGATGATGGGGATATCGATAATTGCACAAAAGAATGTAATCACGACTGCAGCATGATTTTGCCGGAAACCCCATCTTGTGGAAACGGCATATTAGAATGCGGAGAGATCTGTGATGACGCCAATGAGACTGATTGCGATGGATGTCGAGGTGATTGTCTTGCCATAGAAACAGGTTGCGGCGACGGTTACCGCTGTGGCTTGGAAGTTTGTGATGATGGCAACAATGTTAGCGGAGATGGTTGCAGAGATGATTGCCTGTCAGACGAAACTTGTGGCAATGGGGTAAAAGACGTTGCGGTCAATGAGATCTGCGATGATGGCGATACTGACGATTGTACCGGCACTTGTAATTCAGAGTGCACTGGGCCTTATGTATATGAATGTGGAGATGGGATCATAGATCCAATTTGCGAAGTCTGTGAAGACACAGAGCCAGATAATTCAACCGAGGATCTCGGATGCAATGTTGACAGCCCCAATTGTAGCCATTGCCTAGCGTGTGACGTTGATGTTTGTGGCGATGGTATCATCGGAGTGAATGAAGGCTGTGATGATGGCGGTATTTGCTCTGATAATGAAAACGATTGCACCACCTTGGATCTTTCCCAATGCGATAATCCCGATACCGCAACATGCAATCAGGGTGCCATTGGCGACGGCCAATGTCTTACCGATTGTTCAGCAAGACAATTTTGCGGTGATGGCGTCAAAAACGGGACTGAATCATGTGATGATGGCAATACTGAACCCTGTGATAATTGTTCGGTAAACTGTCTTTATCACCCAGAGATTTGCGGTGATGGTGATATTGATGCGGTATGCGCCGAAGAATGCGATAACGGCGGCACCTGTGATGACCTGGATCTTGGCAGCTGCACCGTGTGGGATTTGTCAAATTGCACAAACCCAAATCCCGTTTGTATTATTGGTGATGGCTCATGCAGTTCTGAATGCAAAAACATATAATCCCTTTAAGAACACCTTCGGGTGGCCCGCCGACTTCTAAGCAAGATTGCCAGCAACACCAATAACACCAATAACCATATTGTGATGCCCGGCGCAGGTCCGTCCCTTGGAGGAATGGAGAAATGTTGGAGAATTTGGCTTGCACTGTTCATGAAAATCTGTTATTCTGATTTACTGTAATACTGAATTTCAGCATGACGGAGGTAGGATATGCCTGATTCTTTATCGCTGTTGGTGGGAAAGCGAGGGGTGCTGACTCTGCCAAAGGCATTGAGAGAGCGCTATGGTCTCAAATCGGGAGATCGAGTGACGCTTATTGATCTCGATGGTGTGTTTGTATTGTCCACGGTTGCGTCAAAGGTGGATGCTATTGCCGATCAGATTTCGAAGACTCTGTATGCTAAAGATGAATCATTAGAGTCTATGTTGCTTACTCTGCGTGAAGAACGCGCTCGTTATGGCAAAGACTGAACCGTCAGACCCAGATGAAAAGCTGCGGGTTTTTCTAGACAGCAGTGCTCTGTTTGCCGGTATCTGGTCTGCTACGGGAGGCGGCCGGGCCATACTTAAATTGGGTGAGGTCGGCGCGCTGGTCCTGCTGGTCAACTCGCAGGTCTTGGCGGAAATCGAAGCGGCCTTTAGCCGAAAAGCTCCCGAGCTTCTTACTACGCTTGCTTTCTTACTCGAACAAAGCGGCATACAAATCGTAGATTCCGCCTCTGCCGAGTACATTGAGTTGTGTACCAAATGGGTTGGCTATCAAGCCGATGCAAAAATAGTCGCGGCAGCTTGGGAAAGCCAAGTTGACTTCATGGTCACGCTTGATCGTGAACATTTTCTATCAAATCAAATGCTAAAGCAGGAGCTTCCCTTTCCAATCGGCACGCCGGGAGATTTCCTGGCCCTGTTTAGAACTCGACTTTTATCACGTTGAGAGTCCTCTGAGTACATCCCCCGTTTGTTCCGACTGGGGGAGATTGCCTCGGTTTCGGACGGCGATCAGGACGTCGGGCAGCTAGGCCGCCGCCGCTTCTTCGGCGGTATCCGGTGCCGCTGTCGGCTCGACTGGCAGCAAAGTCTTGTAGGCCGCGATCCACAGCATGCCGGCGATGTACATCGACAGGCCGAAGACGCCCGAGGTGAAGAACATGGAGCTGGCAAAGTCGCCTACGCGATCTTGCAAGAGAATGGCGATGGTCATGGCCAAAGAGGTATTGCGCACGCCGACCTCGAGCGAGATGGCACGGGCCTGGAAGTTGCTGATCCGGCCAAACTTGGCCACCAGAGCGCCCGCTATCATACCGAGCAGGGTCAGCAAGAAGACGGCACTGTAGAATTTGAAGCCGTAGCGCTGTGTGTCGGCGAACTGATCCAGGTTGCTCCACACGCCGACCACGATGAGGAAGAGAAGCGCGAAGATGCCCAGCAAGGCGAAGGACTTCTCGGCGCGTTTGGCAAAGGTCTCGGCCTTGGCCCGGATGACCATGCCCACGCCAAGCGGAACCACGACCAGCACCAGCATGGTCTTGAACACCTCGGCCACCGGAATGGTAAACGCCGGCAAGCCGGAGCTAAACACACCCAGCAGCAACGGCGCCACTCCCAGCGCCAACACGGTGCAAATGGCGGTGAGCGACACCGACAGGGCCACGTCCCCCTTGCCCAGATAGGTCATCAAATTTGAAGTCACGCCGCCCGGGGTGGCGGCAATCAGGATCATACCCAGGTAAATAAATGGGTAGCTGTCATAGAAACCAAAGCCGCGCCCCACCGCCACCGCCAACAACGGCATGATGCCAAACTGGGCCACAATCCCCAGGACAATGCCCAGCGGCGTGCGAAACACCACCCCAAAGTCGGCCACGGTGAGGGTCAGGCCCATGCCGACCATGGTCAAAAAGAGCAGCAGGACAATGGCGATAAAAAACAGGCGATCGAGGAAGTTGCGCGCCGGTACCTCAGTCAGACGAGCCACGCTGTAGCGCATGCCATTGGCCTCGGCCGACTGCAATGCCACCACGAAGCTCATCTTGTGTTTCACCATCTCATCCAGCCCCGCGTAGGGCGTGCTGGAACCGGTGGAAATAGCACCCTCTGCAGTCGGCAAGGCCAGCACGTGCACTTCACCGGTGCGCTCGCGCAGCAAATAAAAGTTCCGTCCCTTTTCGCCACCGATCTCAAGCCGGCGCAGGTTGCCCACAAAGGTACGAGCTTCGGCCCCTTCCCAACTCACACCAGCCGCGGCCGTGTCGATAGCGTCGAAGACCGGGGCCTTGGCAGTATCGCGCGCCAGAGTCTGGAACTCGACATAGAGCGCCTCGCCGGACAGTGCCCGCACCGGTGATTCCTGGGCAGCCGCCGGCTTGGCCCCGGCGCTATGAAGAACAAAGAGAAGAGCAGTACAGAAAAAACTGAGCCGCCTAGCTGACATGGTAGTCCTCCCCTGGAACCGGTGGTCTGGTAAAATCTCCCCGGTGGGTGTGGCACTGCATAGCCCATCTGGTATGGAAATTCAACTATCCCCGCTCGTCGCCCATCTTGCCAGTTCGATAATTGCTTGGCTTTTCGCTGGCGGTAAATTAACCTGGCTCCACACCATCGAGGAACAAGGAGCCACGTATGTTCCCGAACCAAAGAAATCTATGCGTACGATTCGCCGGGGCTGCCGGCCAAGGATTGCAAACTGCCGCCGATTTGCTGGGAAAAGCAGCCCTTCGCTCTGGGCTTTATGCCTACTCGTACACCGATGCAGGGTCCAGAATCCGAGGTGGCTTGAACTTTTCGCAAATCCGCGTATCCACGGCCGCTCTCATGGGAGTGGTGGACAAATGCGACTTGCTGATCGCTCTGAGCAAGGAAGCTGGGGAGAAATTTGAAGACGATCTTGCTGAAAACGGTGCCATTATCGGCTTAGAGCAAACCGACCATCCTCGGAGTGTCCCCTTCGGTCTGGAGCAACTGGCCAGGGAAACCGGCTCGCCCAAGGTCGCGGTTACCGTGGGCCTGGCATCCGTCTGTGCCCTGCTCGGCATTGAGCAAGACCTGATCGATGATTTGGTCAGCACCCGATTCTCGGCGACTCCAAAACTTACCGAGACGAACAAAAAGGCGGTATCCGCCGGCTACCAAGCCGTTCGGGAATGGGCCCACCAGCAACGCTATCAACTGCCCCTGGCTCTCGAATCGGCTGTTGATCGTCTTTGGCTGACCGGGCACGAAGCCATCTCGCTGGGTGCGGTGGCCGGCGGCGTGAAATTTGTCGCCGCCTACCCCATGAGCCCGGCCACCAGTAACCTCACGGACCTGGCCGCCTGGGCACAGGACTTCGGAATCGTGGTCGAACAGGCCGAGGATGAGGTGGCTGCCATCAACATGGTGGCCGGCGCTTCCTATGCCGGCGCCCGCGCCATGACCACCACTTCCGGCGGGGGATTTTGCCTCATGACCGAGGGCATCTCGCTGCTGGGCATGATCGAGGCTCCGGCGGTGGTCGTGCTTGGCCAAAGGCCAGGGCCATCAACCGGCTTGCCCACCCGTACCGCCCAGGGGGATCTGCATCTGGTGCTCCACGCCGGCCATGGCTTCTTTCCGCGGGTGGTGCTGGCACCACGAGATGTCGCCGACGGTTTCGAAATTACGGCCCAGGCATTCGATATTGCCGAGCGTTTCCAAGTCCCCGTGTTCGTGCTTACCGACCAGTTGCTCCAAGATAGCCAGGCGGTTGTTGCTTCTTTCAACGTTGCCAATCTGCCCCATCAGCGGCACCTGCTCAGCCGCGACCAGCTCAACGCCATGGAACACTACCAGCGTTTCGCGCAGACCGACTCCGGGGTATCGCCGCTGGCAGCACCGGGATCTTCCGAGCAGGTGGTGGTGGTCGACTCGGACGAACACGATGAAGACGGGCACCTGATCGAATCCGCCCAGATCGCCAAACGCATGGCCGAAAAGAGACTACGCAAGGCCCAGCATCTTCAGCAAGCCAAGCTGCTACCCGAACCCAATATCGAAGGCGACTTGGAAGGAAGAACCCTGATTGTCAGCTGGGGCAGCACCTACCAGACAATTGCCGAGGCCCGCGCCATTCTGAGACAAAAAGGACAAGAATTCGCCCACCTACACCTCCGCCAGTTGTGGCCGCTTCCAGAAGAGCTGCTCAGGCGAACTTTCGACCAATCGGCATCCCTGGTCGTGGTCGAGGCGAACCTCAACGGCGAACTGGCCACCTTGCTCAGGCAAGCATGCCTGGTTCAAGCGGACCATGTGCTGACCCGCGTGGACGGCCGGCCCATGAATGTCCAAGAACTAGTCGACCGTCTGGCTGGGGTGGTGTTGTCATGAGTGTTCGATTGGAAGATTTCCACAGTGAGCAGGAGATTGCCTGGTGCCCAGGTTGCGGTAACTTCCCCATCCTCAAAGCGGTCAAGGAAGCGCTGGTGGCGCTGGACCTGGCGCCTCACCGCGTCGTGATCTGCTCTGGCATCGGCCAAGCGCCCAAGCTGCCCCACTACCTGCGGGTGAACACCTTCAACGGACTACACGGACGGGAAGTTGCCTCGGCCACCGCCGTCAAAATGGCGGCACCCGATTTAACCGTGCTGGTCCATGCGGGGGAAGGCGGCGCCTATGGCGAAGGCGGCAACCACCTGCTCCATGCCATCCGCCGCAACATCGACATAACCCTGGTGGTTCACGACAACAAAACCTACGCCTTGACCAAGGGCCAGGCCTCTCCCACCACCGATTTCGGGACCTCCACCAGGATCCAACCTCACGGTGTGGCCTCATCACCCTTGAATCCGCTGACTCTGGCCATCTCTCAGAACTGTAGCTTCGTGGCCCAAGCAAGCTCCGTGATGCCGGATCAGCTGGCAGAACTTCTCCAGACCGCCATCGCCCACCAGGGATTCTCGCTGGTAAACGTGCTCCAGCCTTGCGTGGTCTGGGACAAGGTTCATACCTACGCCTACTATCAAAAACGATGCACCCCACTCGGCCCAGACTACGATCCGCATGATGCCCAGCAAGCCTTTCTGCTCGCCAGCAAACCAAGCGACAAGATCCCGGTGGGAATAATCTACCGGGCGGATCGCGCTGTGTTCAACGCAGCCGAAACCAGCGGCCTCGACCAGCCACTAAGAGAGCAAGCCGTCGATCCCAGCGTCGTCTCCGGTTATTTCCACCGGTTCCGCTAGTCAAAATTTCATCGGAGATCTAAACATCAAGGGTCATGGCCTGACCCCCGCCCAGCCCTTCCCCGAAGACTGGATCACCGCCGGCGCCCCCGACGAGTAAGCCTTAGTTCCCGCTTGATATTCTCATCAGATCCTGCAACTATTTCAGCATGACAAACCCAATGGAGTCGGGTCGGAGTCTGGTTGGAGCCGCGGGAAGCGTTACCAATGGCACTCTGGAGGGCATTCGCGAACTGCTCGAACGATCCTTGTCGGTCACTGCCCAAAGCCTGGAAGGGATGTCGGGAGCACCACTGGTGGATCGGACCAGGATTGGTGCGAAGCTGAAGGCTTGGGAGCAAGGCGTGAAAAGCGCCAAAGGTAGCTCGACCGAGGCCTTGAGCCAGGCTATTCGGTCGGCGCGCAACGCGTTCGAGGTCACGCTGCGCTCTCTGGATGTTGCGGACGAGGCGGTGCATCGTGCGCTGTTGGAGAACATCCCCGTGGCTAGCATCGTGGGCGAATCCTTCGCGGGCCTTGTTACCATTTCGAAGATCCGACCGGCCTTCCGCTTGGAGGGACGTGATGTGACCGCGGCCGAGATGGCCGAGGCGGCGGCGAGTTCCGGCTTGCCGCGGTTTGCGCTCTGCTTGCCCGGCATGTTCACCGACGAAGGGGTGTGGAGCGCCGGCAGTTCCGCGCAGCCGTTAACGACACTGCTACGCGAGGCGGGGTTCTTCCCGGTCTGCGTTCGGTTCAACCCGGGCGTACACCTTTCGGACAATGGCCACGCGCTGCTCGGGCTCATGGAGGACTTTCTGTCCCAGCCTGCTGTCGGCAGCCGGCCGGTTGACGTGTTGACCTACAGCCAAGGGGGCCTGATCCTCAGAAGCGCCCTCTTGTTGGCGAAAGAGAAGCACTCGGGTCTGACCAAGCGTGTCCGTCGCGCCGTGCTCATCAGCTCGCCCGATGGGGGCTCGGGTTGGGAAAAGATTGGCTTTTGGCTGGGGCTGGCTCTGGAGTCCATGCCCTACCGCCCCGTCCAGTGGGCCGGGTTCATAGGCAACCAGCGCTCGGATGCGATGAAAGATCTCTCGCACGGGATCATCCGCGAGGAGGATTGGAAGAAGCCCGGCCATCTCCAGCGTTACCGAGACCAGCGCTACTTCGGCGAGTTGGATGACGTGGACGCCTACCAGGTTTACAGCCTTATTTCCGACCGGGACGACCGCTGGACGGCCTGGTTCGGCGACGGCATTGTCGAAAAGCCCAGCCTGACCCTGCTGTCGGCGAAGGTCTACCGCGCAAAGCCGGCGCCGGAAAAACGGGTGACTTGCATCCTGGGGACTTCTCACTTCAGCATCATGCAGGCGGAAAAACTAAGAGAGATTTTGCAAGAACTCCTCGTTTTTCCATGAGCAGAGGTAGAGCGCCCCCCCCGGGGACGGAGGCGGGCTATTTGATTCCGGGCCGGTATGGGGTTCGCAGCCCCCGTTAGGGGGCACAATAAAAGGGACGTAGCTGTCTAAAAGATTCGGCGCACAGAAGCAACTCATTATTTTGCAAAAACGTTCTAGACAAGCATTTCATTATTCCCGAAACGTTTCTGACTAGGAATCCTATAGACAACTTCGTCCCCTTTGTTCTGCCCGGTTTTGGGTCTACTGACAGGTTCCGGCGTCGTTGTTGCTTGAGATGGTGGCAGTGCCGGACCAGCCGTTGTCCAGAAGCTGGTCTTTTAAGTTCTCGGCCTCACAGGTGGCCAGGGCTGTGTTGCTTTGAATTTTTAGGTCGGCGCCTAGGCTGGTAAGACTACTCAAAGCGCTTAGACTGGCCAGGATAGAGTTGTAGCGGATGCTGAGGCTGCCGCCTACCGTGGTGAGACTCTCTAGACCATCCATGCTCGTCATTTGCATGCACTCGGTGAATGATACTTCTCCGCCCACGGATTCTAATTGGTTCAGCCCGGTGGCATCTGCGATCTTGATGTCGTAAAACGATAGCTTGCCGCCGAGCTGGGACAGGTTTTCTAGTCCGGAAAGGCTGGTGATTTTGGAGCACATCGCCAGCTTGAAATCACCGCCGATGGAGCTGAGCTTTTCGAGGCCTTGGAAGCTGGTCAAGGAACGGTCCTCTTCCATGCTCAGGGCGCCGGTGATGGTGGTGAGTGCATCGAGGCCTTCCAAGCTGCCGATGGATGCCTGGAAGGAAGTTAGCGAATCAAGCGATTCGATTTTGCCTAGACCGTTCATACTGTCTACCCCGGCGCTGTTTATCGAAAGTCTAGCAAGCGAAGTGAGCTGGTCGAGGCCGCTGAAGTCATCGACGGAAGCTTCTTGCAGGGACAAGCCCCCCCCGATGCTGGTCAAACTGCCGAGTCCGGAAAAGTTGTTTACACTAAAGCTCATGCTTAACGACAAAGAGCCGCCAATGCTAACCAAGCTGCCAAGACCAGTAAAGCCGGAGATATACGCTTCGGAAAGCCGTAGATTCCCGCCGATGGTGACCAGCTTATCGAGACCC
>JAUVBB010000147.1 GCA_030591445.1 Deltaproteobacteria bacterium
GAACCGACACCGTGCCATCCGTTTGGATGTCACCGGCTTTCACCTCACATGGACCCTTGACATCAATAGTGCAGGTCTTGGGTTCCCAACCATCCATCTTGAGGCTCACTTCCTTCAGATTGAGAATGATATCGGTCACATCCTCTGAAACCTCAGGAATAGTAGTAAACTCATGCAATACTCTATCAACCTTCAGCGAAACAAATGCGGCACCCTGGATGCTGGACAACAACACCCGCCGAAGGGAGTTACCTACGGTAATCCCAAAACCCCGCTCGAATGGTTCGCCGACGGACTTTCCGTAATTTTCACTCAATGATTCTCTATCCACCAGCAGGGTTTTCGGCTTGATTTGATCCCGCCAGTATTTGGAAATGTCGGACGCCATTGCTCCTCCTATTTCGCGTTCTAACTCTGATCTGACTCTTGGTTGACCAGACGATTACTTCGAGTACAACTCAACGATCATTTGCTCCTGGATGGGCATGGTAATGTCTTCGCGGGTTGGGAAGGCCGACAACTTAGCCTTCATTTCCTTGCCATCCAGTTCAATCCAGGCTGGGACTCCGCGGCGCTCCGTCGCTTCCAAGGAATCGGCAAACAGCGCCATCTTTCGGCTTCTTTCCCGAATAGACACCTCGTCGCCAATCTTGAGCGTGTGCGAGGGAATCGAAGCTTTGCGATCATTGACCCGAAAGTGACCATGGCGAACCAGTTGGCGCGCCTCACGGCGAGTACGGGCAAAGCCCATTCGAAACACCATGTTGTCTAAACGTCGCTCAAGCAACAACAAAAGGTTCTCACCGGTGACGCCCTTCATGTGGGCTGCGCGATCGAATGTGTTTCTGAACTGCTTTTCCATGAAACCGTAAATCCGTTTCACCTTCTGTTTTTCTCGCAACTGTACGCCATAGGACGAGAACTTAATCCGTCTCTGGCCATGCTCGCCGGGAGGATAAGGTCGACGATCCACGGAACACTTTTCCGTGAAGCAGCGATCGCCCTTCAGGAACAATTTTAATTTTTCACGTCGGCAATATTTACATACTGAACCCGTATTTCTAGCCACGAGGTCCTCCTACTATCATCCTGCTGGTTTCTCTGAACACATCCCCTACACGCGTCGTCGCTTTGGCGGCCGACAACCATTGTGCGGAATGGGCGTCACGTCTCGAATCATGGTTCCCTTCAAACCCGATGCCTGCAAAGCCCGAATAGCCGCTTCCCGCCCGGCGCCAGGACCTTTGACCTCGACTCCCAACTGCTTCATGCCGTGATCTTGAGCCTTTTTGGCAGCATCCTGAGCAGCCAACTGAGCGGCAAAGGGTGTACTTTTACGCGAACCTTTGAACCCACGCGTTCCCGCGCTGGCCCAGGACACCACGTTCCCCGCCACATCGGTGATGGTCACGATGGTATTGTTGAAGGTAGCCTTGACATGGGCTATCCCACTTTGAATATTCTTCTTTACCTTCTTTTTTTGCCTCACCATTGCTCTTTCCTTATATGACCAAGCGCAGTGCTATTTGCGGGCGGCGGCGCCCTTCTTCTTGACAATGGCCCGTCTTGGGCCCTTGCGCGTACGGGCATTGGTATGGGTGCGTTGACCACGACAGGGCAGACTCTTGCGATGCCGCTGACCGCGGTAACAATTGAGGTCCATCAGACGCTTGATATTCATCGATACTTCACGTCTGAGATCGCCTTCCACCTTGTAGGTGGCGTCGATATATTCACGAATCTGCTTGACCTCATCTTCGGTCAAACTGTCCGTGCGCTTAGCCAGATCAATCCCCGTTTTTTCGACAACATTCTTAGCACTTGTCATTCCAATGCCGTAAATGCTTGTCAAAGCGATGACAACCCGCTTGTTCCTAGGCAAATCTACACCAGCGATGCGTGCCACTGGAAAACCTCCTTACCAAATCGCGCCCTTGATCAACCTTGGCGCTGCTTATGCCGCGGATTGCTGCAGACGACTCGGACAATGCCCTTGCGCCTGAGAATTCGGCAGTTCTTACACATTTTTTTTACTGATGAACGTACTTTCATCACTACTCTCCTTCAGATAGGCGGCTAAGTACTACCGGACCATTTTTGGTAACCGCTACCGAATGCTCGAAGTGAGCCGACAATTTTCGGTCCCGGGTAAGCTGGGTCCATCCGTCTTCTGCTGCCTCTACCTGCCAAGTACCCATATTGACCATGGGTTCGATAGCCAACACCATGCCGGCCCGAATGCGCTCATTGTGGGCAGAGGAACGATAGTGCGGAATCTGTGGTTCCTCATGCAGAGCGCGACCAATACCGTGGCCAACAAAATCCCGAACCACGGAAAAGCCGGCGGCTTCAACATGGTCCTGGATAACCGCACCGATATCTGAAATACGTTTTCCCTCGACCACGGCATGTTCAATTGCAAGTTGCAACGATTCCTCGGTAACTCGAAGCAATTTCTCGGCTTCTGGGCTCACTTTCCCAATCGGCACCGTGATGGCGGCATCTCCGTAAAGGCCGTCCAGAACAACGCCAAAATCTACACTGAGAATATCGCCTTCCCGTAGCTTTCGGTCTGCCCCTGGGATTCCGTGCACAACCTCTTCGTTAATCGAAGTGCACAAACAACCCGGAAAAGGATAGGGGCCGGCGCCTTGATAACCCTTGAAGGCAGGTCGCGCGCCCATCTCGCGGGTCATCTCCTCGGCCATCTGATCGAGTTCCAAGGTGCTTATTTCGGGCTTCGCCCGCTCGCGCACCGCAGCCAGCACCTTGGCGACAATCAGATCCGCCTGGCGCATGGTTTCGATTTCGGCTACAGATTTGAGATAGATGGCCATGACACTCAGTTACCGCGAACGGCCTCCGCAATTTTCGAGCCGATTTCGTCAGGCTTGCCGATACCATCAATGGCCCGTAACAAACCCCGGCCACCATAAAACTCTTTCAAAGGTTCGGTTTGCTCTCGGTAAACCGATATCCGATTTCGAATCGTCTCTTCGTTGTCGTCGGCACGGGTGATTAGCTCTCCGCCACAAGAATCGCAAACGCCTTCTTTTTGGGGCGCATTGAACATCACATGAAACATGGCCCCGCACTTCGGGCAACTTCTTCGTCCGGTTAGCCTACGCACCAACTCTTCTTCCGCAACCTCGATACTAACCACATGATCCAAACCACTGCTCTTGGCTTTTAATAATTTCTCCAGAGTCTCGGCCTGGCCCACGGCACGCGGAAAACCGTCCAAGATGAAACCCGGCTGGCAATCATCCTGCTTCAGCCGCTCTTCAACCATGCCAATCACGATTTCATCTGGCACCAACTCGCCAGCTTCCATTTTGGCCTTGGCCTTGATGCCCAGTTCGGATTTGGCGGCTACCGCGGCCCGTAACAGATCGCCGGTTGAAATCTGGGGAACGCCGAGTCGATCGATTAGCTTCTTGGCTTGCGTGCCTTTGCCTGCCCCTGGGGGCCCCAACAATACCAGTTTCATTGTCTAGCCCTTTCGGCTGCGGCCACGAATTCGTGGCCCCTTTGGCCCAGTCAAGCCATCGTAATGACGGGTAATGAGGTGAGTTTCGATCTGAGAGACTGTATCCAAGGCCACCCCGACCACGATGAGCAGACTCGTACCACCGTAATAGAAGGGCACATTGAATTGCTGGATCATAAGACTAGGCAACACACAAACCGCTGAAATATAGATCGCCCCGCCGAAAGTGATCCGGCTCAATACTTTATCAATATACACCGCGGTTTGTTTACCCGGTCGGATACCAGGTATGTAACCACCGTATTTCTTCATGTTATCAGCCACATCGATGGGATTAAAGGTAACCGCCGTGTAGAAATAACAGAAGAATATAATCAAAACCACGTACATGAACATGTAAGCCGCTGAGCCAGGGCTAAGCATGTCGCGAACATCTTGCATCCAGGGCTTCTGGATAAAATTCGCCAAGGTTGCCGGGAAGAGCAAGATCGACGAGGCAAAAATGGGCGGAATCACGCCCGAAGTATTAACCTTCAAGGGTAAATGGGTGCTTTGGCCACCGTACATTTTGCGTCCCACCACTCGGCGGGCATATTGCACAGGGATCCGTCGCTGCGCTCGTTCAAAGAAGATGATGATCGCAATCACCACCACCGCAATTACGGTTACCAAGAACAAGGTGAAGGGCATCATCAAGCCCTTTTGCACATAGGTAGCAACGCTAAACAAGGCATCGGGAAAAGCCGCCACGATACCGGCGCAAATAATCAGCGAAATGCCGTTACCAATGCCCCGTTCGGTAATTTGCTCACCCAACCACATGATAAAGGCGGTACCGGCAGTAAGCGAAATCACGGTCATGATTCTGAAACCCCAGCCGGCAGTGGTCACCGCGGGCTCACCCAAGGTGGAGGTCATACTCTCAAGGTAGAAAGCGATGCCGATACCTTGGATAATACTTAGCATGACGGTGCCGTAACGAGTGTACTGCGTGATTTTGCGCCGACCCATCTCCCCTTCTTTTTGCAGCCGCTCAATGGCCGGAACCACCACCGCCATCAATTGCAAAATGATCGAGGCACTAATATAGGGCATGATGCCGAGGGCAAACACAGACATTTGCGCCAGGGCACCGCCGGAGAACATGTTAAATAGACCCAGGAAGCCACCACTGCCGCCCAGGATTTTCTGCACCACACCCCGATCCACGCCGGGCACGGTGACAAAAACACCAATGCGGTAGATGCCGAGCAAGAAGATGGTAAAGAGGATTCGCTTGCGTAGCTCGGGAATCTTCGAAAGGTTTCCAAATACCGATGGCACCGAATATCTCCTCAGCTAGCGGATTTCGCCATTCTGCGAACTTTGCCGACTATCTCAGCCTTGCCGCCGGCTTTTTCGATTTTTTCCTTGGCCGCCTTACTAAAGCCCTGGGCATGAACCACCACAGCTTTATCAATCTCTCCGCCGGCAAGGACTTTTACCAAATCAGCAGCATGTTTGATCAATCCAGCTTCAAACAAGGCAGCCGGATCGACCACGGCGTTTGCCTCAAATCGAGCCAAATCGCCCACTTTCACTACCACATATGCCTCACGGCAGTGGTTCGTGAATCCCCGTTTGGGCATGCGTCGCTGCAAGGGCATCTGGCCGCCTTCAAAACCCGGTCGAACCTTGCCACCGGATCGAGACAGCTGACCCTTATTGCCTCTACCAGCAGTTCCACCCTGGCCACTGGCCGGTCCGCGGCCCACTCTTTTGGGCTTACTTCGGACACCGGTTGCTGCTGTTAGTTTTTCCAGATCCATCGCATCCTCCGCTAAAGATCAAAACCCTTGCAGGGCTTTGCTCAAAGCTCCTCGACTTCTACCATAAAAGATATTTTTTTCACCATGCCTCGAATAGCATCAGTGTCTTCACGGACCACCGAATGATTTATCCGCCGCAATCCCAAACCGGCCACAATCTTGCGGTGAAGCGGCAAGCGCCCAATGATGCTTTTCTTCATGGTAATTTTTAGCTGTCCGGCCATGAAACACCTCGTCCCCGATCAAGAAATTTCTTCGACGGATTTTCCCCGTCGACGTGCCACTTGCTGTACACTTTCCAGATCGTCCAGCGCGGCCATGGTTGCGCGAACCACGCTGTGCGGATTGTTGCTGCCAATGCACTTGGTCAAAACATCTTTGACCCCAGCGACTTCCATGATGGCCCTGACCGGTCCGCCAGCGATAACGCCGGTTCCCTTTCGGGCTGGTTTGAGCAAAACCCAACCGGCGCCGGCACGACCCAATACCTCGTGGGGAATTGTCCCTTCCACCAGCGGTATCTCTCTCATTTCTTTTTTGGCATTTTCATTGGCCTTACGAATGGCTTCAGGCACCTCATTGGCCTTGCCTTTGCCCACGCCGACCGATCCGGCTCCATCGCCGACTACTACGATAGCGCCAAAGCGAAAACGTCGCCCGCCCTTGACCACTTTGGCCACGCGGTTGATATTAACGACGCGATCGAGATATTCAAATTCGTTATTGTCCGACCGATTCACTTGCTGCCTCCCGTCTAAAACTTCAAACCCTTTTCGCGGGCCGCGTCCGCCACTTTGGCCACCCGACCGTGAAAGGAAAATCCATTGCGATCGAACACGACCTTCTGAATTTCCTTCTTAAGACAACGCTCCGCCAAGGCAATACCAATTTTCTCGGCGGCTTCGGTTTTCTTTAATCCTTTGACGGCAACTCGCATCTCTTTTTCCAGCGTCGAGGCCGCCGCCAATACCTGGCCACTATCGTCATCGATAACCTGGGCATAAATATGCCGACTGGAGCGAAACACGGACAGGCGTGGTCGTTCCGGCGTTCCAACAATGCGCTTACGTAAGCGCCGCTTGCGGTTGATCCACCTTTTCCGTTTAATTCTAAGATTCGAAATCATCTCACAGCTCCTATTTCGAGCACGACGGCTATCCGATGGCCTTCTTGCCTGCTTTGCGGAGAATCTTTTCTCCCTGATAGGTGATTCCCTTGGCCTTGTACGGGTCGGCCTTGCGCAAAGAACGAATCTTTGCAGCCACCTGTCCCACCAATTCGCGGTCGATACCCTTGACCATTATTTCCGTAGGCTTGGCGATAACGATATCCAACTGGCTGGGAATTTCCATCTCTACTTTATGAGAAAAACCCAAATGAAAGGTGATTTTGCTTCCAGTTTTCTCCGCACGATAACCTACTCCGTTGATGAGCAAACCACGCTCAAATCCCTTGCTAACACCGGTGACCATGTTGGCCACCAGGGCCCGCAGCAAACCTTGTTGGGCTCGACTGCGTCGGGCATCATCGGGACGAATCACCTTGAGGGTAGCTTCGTTCATCTCCAACGACACCCCTTGCGGGATCAGGCGTTCGAGCGTCCCTTTCGGGCCGGTGACCGAAATTTTTCCCTGGTCGATGTTTACCTTCACACCATCGGGTATTTCGATTGGTTTTTTTCCTATCCGTGACACGACGAACTCCTCAATGGCCGCTTAGCCAACGCCAAGCGGCTACCAGATCGAAAACAAATACTCTCCGCCCACTTTCTCTCGGCGTGCCTGTTTGTCGGTCAACACACCGCGGGAGGTAGAGATGACAGCAGTACCCAGACCATTGCGTACCCGGGGAAGCTCCTCGCTGCTTACATAGAGCCTACGACTGGGTTTGCTCTCTCGCTTCAATCCGCGAATGATCGACTGCCCATCCTCATCGTAGCGCAGTTGCACATGCAACATGCCCTGCTTACGATCAGGAACCTTGGTAAAATCCTTGATGTAACCCTCTTCCCGTAAAATCTCGGCCAAGCGAGCCTTGAGATTGGAAGCAGGTACACCTACTTCCTCCTTGGCTACTTGGCAGCCGTTACGGATGCGAGTAAGAAAATCTGCGATGGGATCTGACATACTCATGATTTGCTAACTCCTTGACCCAAGCAATAAAACCCTACCAACTGGCCTTAATTACTCCAGGAAGTTCTCCACTCAAAGCCAGGTTGCGAAAGCAAATCCGGCACATGTCGAACTTGCGCATGTAGGCACGTGGACGTCCACACAGCGGACAGCGGTTGTACTGACGCACTTTGAACTTTAATTTTCTTTTCGCCTGGGCGATTTTAGACTTTTTGGCCACGAACCCTTCTCCTTACGTTGCACCGTGCGGCTTGCGGAACGGCATCCCCATATGGGTAAGCAATGAACGACCTTCCTCGTCTGTTTTCGCGGTGGTCACGACGGTGATGTTCATTCCCTTGATCTTGTCGATCTTGTCGTAATTGATCTCAGGGAAGATGATCTGTTCGCGCACTCCCATGGAGAAATTTCCCTTGCCATCAAAGGCCCGCCGGGAAATACCTTTAAAATCTCTTACCCTCGGGATGGCCACACTTACCAGACGGTCAAAAAACTCGTACATCCGCTCGCGACGCAAGGTAACCATGCAACCAATGGGCATATCCTCGCGAAGTTTGAAATTCGCGATGGACTTGCGTGCCTTGGTAATGACGGGTTTTTGCCCCGTGATAGTAGCCATTTCCGCTGCCGAGGAATCGATCAATTTCGGATTTTGCAAGGCCTCGCCCAGGCCCATGTTCACAACAATCTTGTGCAACCGGGGCACCTGCATCCGATTCTTATAGTCAAATTCCTTCATCATCTTCTGGATGACTTCCTGCTTATACTTTTCTTTCAACCTTGCCATGCCCGCACTCCGCTCGTGTCTATTTGTCTAGACCCTCGTTGCACTTTTTGCAGAATCTTCGTTTGGTGCCATCTTCCAGAATCCTGCGTCCAATAGTGGTCGTCTGGTTGCATTTGGAGCAAACCAATTTCACGTTGGAGATGTGAATGGATGACGCCGCCTCGATGATGCCACCTTGAGGAGCGTTGGTATCCCGGCCAGCCTTAACATGTCGCTTGACCATGTTGACGCCTTCGACCAACACGCGCTGCCGATTGTTGGTCAAGTTCAATACCTTGCCCTGTCGGCCCTTGCTCCTGCCGGTCAACACCTTCACCGTGTCGTTTTTTCTGATATGCATTGTCATGATCGTTCCCTTCGCTCGTTCCCATTCCGGTCCTTGGGGGTTAGAGCACCTCCGGTGCCAACGACACGATCTTCATGAAATTCTTGGCCCGGAGTTCTCTCGCTACTGGGCCAAAGATACGTGTTCCCACCGGTTCCAACTGGGGGCTTATCAACACCGCGGAATTATCGTCAAACTTGATATAGGTTCCGTCCGGCCGACCGATTTCCTTGGCCGTGCGCACGATGACGGCCCGGCGCAACTCACCCTTCTTTACTTTGGATCCGGGCAGCGCTTCTTTAACCGAAACCACGATGATGTCACCGATTCCAGCGTATTTTCGCTTGGACCCGCCCAGCACTTTGATGCACTGCACCCTTTTCGCCCCGGAATTATCCGCAACGTTGAGTATCGTTTGCATCTGGATCATGGCCCTCTCCCATCTGCGGCCCTGCTACCACCGGCCGCTGGTACCTATTCCTGCGAAGTGCTTTTGACTACTTTTCGAACCCGCCAGCTCTTGCTTTTGCTATAAGGTCGCGACTCGACAATGACAACCTGATCACCCAGCTGGCAAGAATTGTCGGCATCGTGTGCCTTGAATTGTTTGCGACGCTGGATGTACTTCTTGTACCGGGGATGCATTACTTTGGTACGAACCTCGACCACAACGGTCTTATCCATCTTGTTGCCGACCACTTTACCGGTACGAACCTTGGCATTGCTGCTTGGTTTGGATTCCATGGTTCTCCTCAACCTTCCTTCTGCAATTCATCGACCGGGGCAATCGCCAGTTTTTGAAGTCCCAGCTGGTGTTCGCGCAAGACTGTGTTAACTCGCGCCAAATCGCGCTTGGTTTGGCTCAGCCGAGAAGTGTCATCCAGTTGCCCGGTGGCATGCTGAAAACGGAGGTTGAAAATATCTTGTTTAAGATTAACCACCGTTTGTTCCAGCTCTTCCAGCGTGCGCTCTCTAAACTCGCTGGCTTTCATAACTCCTCCTTGCGCGAAATCACCTGGGTGTGGACCGGCAATTTGTGCCCAGCCAAGCGGAACGCCTCTCGGGCTACCGCTTCATCCACACCTTCGAGCTCAAACAGGATTCTTCCCGGCTTGACTACCGCTACCCAATACTCGGGAGATCCCTTGCCTTTACCCATCCGCGTTTCCAAAGGCTTCTTGGTCAAAGGCTTATCCGGAAAAATCCGTACCCAGACCTTGCCGCCGCGTTTGACGTGTCTAGTGATAGCCACACGACTGGCCTCGATTTGACGGGACGTGATCCAACCGCACTCGGTGGTCATGATGCCCATATCGCCAAAGGCCATCGAGCTGCCCCGGTAGGCGCGGCCACGACGCTTGCCTTTTTGAATTTTTCGCCACTTTACTTTGCTGGGCTGCAGCATTGCAGTCTCCCTCTACAACGACGGTCGCTCTTTTCAACAAACGTCGTTTAGGTCTTGTTCTTGTGTCGAGCGGGATCCAAGACTTCACCCTTGAAAATCCACACCTTCACGCCGATGGTACCGTAGGTGGTCTTGGCCACTGCCAAGCCGTAATCGATATCCGCCCGCAGAGTATGCAGAGGAACCCGACCTTCACGATACCACTCTCGGCGAGCCATCTCGGCACCGCCCAGTCGACCGGCGCAGTGAATCTTGATACCCTTGGCGCCAAATTTCAACGAGGTGGAAACCGCCTTTTTCATCGCCCGCCGAAAAGCCACTCGGTTTACCAATTGGCTAGCTACATTCTCGGCCACCAGCTGTGCGTCCAATTCTGCCTTACGCACCTCGCGGATGTTCAAGAACACCTCGCTGTCGACCTGTTTCTGTAACTCTTTTTTCAGGTTTTCTACCCCGGCACCACGCTTACCGATCACAATACCAGGGCGAGCCGTGTGCACATTGACCTTGGCCTTCTCACCCGCGCGCTCGATGAAAACGCGTGAAATTCCCGCGCGCTCAAGTTGCTTGCGTATGTGTCGGCGCAGGCGAATGTCTTCATGAAGCCATTTGGCGTAACTCTTGCGCGACACCCACTTTGAGTCCCAGGATCGGATGTAACCCAACCTGAATCCTATGGGATTGACTTTCTGACCCACGGGAAAACCTCCTTATTCCTTCTCGTCCAAAAAACAACTGACGTGACTGGTTTTTTTCTGTACCTGAGTGGCTCTGCCCATCGCCCGCGGCCTGAACCTTTTCAAGGTCGGTCCCTGATCGACGTGGATTTCCTTGACGATTAATGCATCCACGTCAAGATTCTCCGACAAGGCTGCGTTGGCAACGCCCGTACGTAGCAGTTTCGCCAAAGGAGCCGCTGCTGCACGATTGGTAAAGTCCAAAATAGCCAAGGCTTCGTCGACTTTCTTTCCTCTGATGGTGTCGACCACCGCTCTTGTCTTTCTGGGAGTCACCCGCAAGTAACGAAGCACGCTGTGTTTGTGCTTATCGACTGCGCGTGCTTCAGCTTCCCGTTCTTTCCTGCGCCTTTTCCGACGGCTCATGATTCGTACCTTCTATCCTTGGCGTTGTTTTGCGTCCCTACCAGGAGTGGGCCTAGCCCTTTTTCCCTGGTTTCGCTTTTGACTTTCGGTCGCCCGAATGTCCGCGGAAGGTTCGCGTGGGTGAAAACTCGCCCAGTTTGTGTCCAACCATGTTCTCGGTGACAAACACCGGAATGAACTTGTTGCCGTTGTGCACGGCAAAAGTCAAGGTCACCATCTCCGGAATTACGGTCGAACGGCGAGACCAGGTTTTGATAACTTTCTTGTTGCCGGTTCTGGTTGCCTCGGCCACCTTTTTCATCAAAGGCTCGTCCACAAACGGACCTTTTTTGATAGATCGTGCCACTGCTCGCTCCTCGCTGGTCTACTTCTTCTTGCGTCGTCGGACGATGTATTTGTCCGTGCGCCGATTCTTTCTGGTTTTGTAACCCTTGGTGGGCCAACCCCAGGGCGACACCGGATGCGGATTGCCTTGTCCCGCTCGTCCCTCACCACCACCATGAGGATGATCGACCGGATTCATGACTACACCGCGAACGGAAGGCCGGTGGCCCAACCAACGGTTACGCCCGGCCTTGCCAATCTTGATGTTCTCGTGATCGATATTACCCACCTGGCCCACGGTGGCCCAGCAACTCTTGTGTACCTTGCGTACTTCGCCGGAAGGAAGCCGCACCTGCGCGTACTTTCCTTCTTTGGCAATCAGTTGCCCGGAAGAACCACCGGAGCGAATCAATTGGCCACCGCGACCGATCTGAATTTCCAGGTTATGAATGGCGGTACCCAATGGGATGTTTTTCAGCGGCAAGTGATTGCCAGGTTTAATGTCAGCCTGTTCGCTGGCCAAAACCGTGTCGCCCACTTCGAGCGAGACCGGCCAGAGAATATAGGCTTTTACCCCATCGATGTAGTGCAACAAGGCAATGTGGGCTGACCGGTTGGGATCGTACTGAATGGCCTTGACCTTGGCCTCGATATCAAGCTTGCGGCGTTTGAAATCCACCAAACGCAAGCGACGTTTGTGCCCACCACCCCGCCGGCGAACCGTAATTCTACCCAGATTATTCCGGCCGCTGCTGCGTTTCTTGGGGCTAGTGAGCTTCTTTTCGACCTTGCTATCTTTGGTCAGCGGAGCAAAGTCGTTTCCGGTCATTTTTCTTCGACCGGGAGTAAGAGGCTTGTATACTTTGATTCCCATGGCTTCCTCGTCTAGCGGAACTTCGGATTAGACACCGCTGAAGAACTCGATCTTGTCACCCTCACGCAAACGAACAATGGCCTTTTTCCATGATGGCCGTCGTCCCACGTTGCGACCCACCCGACGCATCCGGGAGGGGGTGCGACAGGTTCTGACCGAAACCACCTTGACATTGAACAATTTTTCAACGGCAGTGCGGATTTCAATCTTGTTCGCGTCCTTCGCCACCCGAAACACCACCTGGTTGCCCTCTTCTTGGAGCATATTGCTCTTTTCGCTGATCATCGGCCTGAGGACGATTTCTTCCGGAGCCTTCATGATTTCAACACTCCTTCAAGCTGCTTGACCGAAGCCTCGCTAATCATCAAAACATCATAGCGAAGCAAGTCGAGCAGGTTCAGGCCGTCAACCGAGCGGAAGCAAGAATGGGGCAGGTTGCGCACCGACAGCCGCAACTTGTTGTTCTCTTTGACATCCACCATCATGCACTTTTTAATCCCGAAGCGATTAATGACCTCGGCCATCGCCTTGGTTTTGATCTCCGGAATCTCGAAATCTTTGATGACAAAAAGCTTCTCAGTCCGCGCCTGCGTGCTTAGCTGCGAACGAAAGGCCTTGCGTCGAAGTTTCTTGGTCAGCCGCGGAGAATAACTACGAACTTGCGGGCCAAAAGCCACTCCACCGCCGCGCATATGGGGGGCCCGTATGGGTCCCTGTCGGGCCCGACCAGTACGTTTCTGCTTGAAGGGCTTGGCGCCGGAACCGCTGACTTCACCGCGGGTCTTGACGCTGGCCGATCCCTTACGAATGCGAGCCATTTGGGCCCGGGCCGCATCGGAGATCAAATCTTCTCGGGTCGCTTCCCCGAAAATCTCTTCCGGCAATTCGAGGGTACCGACCTTCTCGTGCTCTAAATTCCAAATGTCGACGGTAGCCATATCCAACTCCCGATCAGGTCTTGATCTCAACGTCGACCCCGGCCGACAAATCGAGTTTCATCAATGCGTCGAGCGTCTGCTGGGTCGGCTCAAGAATGTCCAACATGCGCTTGTGGACTCGAATCTCGAATTGCTCTCGGGATTTTTTATCCACATGGGGCGAACGAAGAACAGTGTAGCGGCTGATTCGAGTCGGCAAAGGAATCGGACCCGAAACTTTAGCGCCAGTCTGCCGCGCGGTATCAATGATCTCACCAGCCGACTGGTCCAGCAATTTGCTGTCGTAGGCTTTGAGTCGAATTCTAATCTTTTGGATATTGATCATGATTCTACTCGATTACTTCGATGATCACACCGGCGCCGACGGTACGTCCGCCTTCGCGAATAGCAAAACGAAGCTCTTGCTCCATCGCGATAGGCCCGATCAACGCCACTTTCATGTTCACGTTATCGCCCGGCATGACCATCTCCACGCCCTCGGGCAATTCCACATCTCCGGTCACATCAGTGGTCCGGAAGTAAAACTGGGGCCGATATCCCTTGAAAAACGGCGTATGCCGACCGCCCTCTTCCTTGGTCAGGATATACACCTCGGCTACGAACTTGGTATGCGGCAGGATGGAGCCCGGCTTGGCCAACACTTGGCCCCGCTCGACTTCTTCCCGCTTGACGCCGCGCAACAAGGTACCGACGTTATCGCCCGCCTGCCCTTGATCGAGCAGCTTGCGGAACATCTCTACCCCGGTCACCACCGTCTTGGCCGTCTCTTTGACGCCCACGATCTCGATGGTGTCGCCGGTCTTGACAATGCCGCGCTCGATACGACCCGTGGCCACTGTTCCGCGACCCGAAATCGTAAATACGTCTTCCACCGGCATCAAGAAGGGCTTGTCGATGTCGCGCACCGGCTCGGGAATGGACTCATCCATCGCCGTCAGCAATTGTTTGATTCTATCGGCCCACTCGCCCGTATCTCCCTGCATCACCTTCAAGGCGCTGCCGGCGATGACGGGAATCTTGTCGCCCGGGAAATCGTAGGTGCTGAGCAAGTCGCGCACTTCCAACTCGACCAATTCCAGCAGGTCGGCGTCGTCGACGTTGTCGGCTTTGTTCAAAAACACCACCATCGCCGGCACGTTGACCTGACGGGCCAACAAGATGTGCTCGCGCGTCTGCGGCATCGGGCCGTCTTCGGCGCTGACCACCAGAATGGCTCCGTCCATCTGGGCCGCGCCGGTAATCATATTCTTGATATAATCAGCGTGACCTGGACAATCCACATGGGCGTAATGCCGCGCTTCCGTCTCATACTCCACGTGACTGGTGGAGATGGTCAGGATCTTCATGTCATTACGCCGCCCCTGGGATACCGAGGCGCGGGCAATGTGATCGTAGGACTGGAACTCGGCCAGCCCGGCATCGGCTTGCACCTTGGTGATCGCCGAAGTCAGCGTGGTCTTGCCATGATCCACGTGGCCGATCGTCCCTACGTTTACATGCGGTTTCGTACGTTTAAATTTTTCTTTGGCCATCAGTCACTCCTTGTTTTGTTGACCGATTGCAACTTAATTCCAAAAAAGCAAGCCCACGACCGGATTCGAACCGGTTACCTCTTCCTTACCAAGGAAGTGCTCTACCTACTGAGCTACGTGGGC
>JAUVBB010000033.1 GCA_030591445.1 Deltaproteobacteria bacterium
GAGAGCTCGACTAAACATTGAAATATTTAAGTGTTTCTGACTAGGAATTTGTAAAACAGGAGATGCCCCAAGGATTGAAGTCTCTACTTCAAGGCCAAATGCAGTTGCTGGCATTGCTCTTCGGTGATTTTGGAGGGGGATCCGCTCATTAGGCATTGACCGCTGGTGGTCTTGGGAAAGGCGATCACGTCGCGAATGGAATTGCTGCCGGTCAGCAGCATGACCAAGCGGTCGAGGCCGAAGGCAATGCCACCGTGCGGCGGGGCTCCGTACTGCAGCGCTTCTAGTAAAAACCCAAATTTTTCCTGGGCTTCTTGGTCGGAAATTCCCAGGGCCGTGAAAACACGGGCCTGGATTTCGGCGTCGTGGATACGGAGGGATCCGCCACCGACTTCTACTCCGTTGAGCACCAGATCGTAGGCCTGGGCCCGGCAGGCCAAGGGATCGGTCTCGAGCAAGTCGACGTCATCGGGATGCGGCAGGGTAAAGGGATGGTGACAGGCGGTGATTTCACCAGACTCCTCGGAGGTCTCGAACATGGGAAATTCGGTTACCCAGAGCAGGTCCCAGCGATCTTTTGGGATCAAATCGAAGTGGCGGGCCAATTCCAGGCGCAAACCACCCAACAAGGTGTGTACCTTGGCCTCGGCGCCAATCTGGAACAGCAACATGCAGCCCTCGGTGGCGCCGGCCAGCTCATTGATCTCGGCCCGCATGCTCTCGGTCACCCGCTTGGCCAAGGGAGATTGGCTCCAGGTGCCCTCGGCGGTAATTTTGGCCCGGGCCAAACCCATGCCACCCATTTCTTTGACCTTGGCTTCCAAACGCTCTACGTCTTTGCGGCTAAGTGAATTCTCCGCGGGCAGGCACAGGCACTTGACCACATCGCCCTGATCGACGGCGCCTTTCATCATTCCCAGGCCGCCGCCATCGTGCTTTTTGACCACTTCGGTCAAATCGGTAAGCTCTAGCCCAAATCGCGTATCCGGTTTGTCGCTGCCAAAGCGGCTCATCGCTTGGGCATAGGTAAGCGTGGGAAAGGGCCGGGTTATTTTCACATCCTGGGCGACATGAAACAGTGCCGCCATCAGGCCCTCGCTGAGTCGGTAGATGTCCGCCGGGGTGATGAAACTCATCTCGATATCAATCTGGGTAAACTCGGGTTGCCGATCACCACGCAGATCTTCATCCCGAAAACAGCGTACGATCTGGAAATAACGGTCGTAGCCGGCAACCATGAACAGTTGTTTGTAGATCTGAGGAGATTCTGCCAGGGCATAGAAACTGCCGGCACTCATCCGGCTGGGCACCAGGAAGTTGCGGGCCCCGCCTGGGGTATTTTTGATCATGAAAGGCGTTTCGAGCTCTAGCAATCCTTCCCCGGCAAGGGTAGCGCGAATCTCCTGGGTAATGGCATGCCTTTTGACCATCCGCGCCACCATTTCCGGGCGTCTCAGGTCCAGGTAACGATGACGCAAGCGCAGGTCTTCTTTGGCGTCTACCTGATCGGCAATGAGAAAAGGCGGCGTTTTGGCTTGGTTGAGAACGGCAATTTCATGGGCCAGAATTTCGATGGCGCCGGTCGGGATGCGGTCATTGGCGTTGTCACCACGAGAACGCACCTGCCCCCGCAAGCCAAGCACCCACTCGGGACGTATCCGGCCGGCCAGCTCGAAATTTTCAGCCGAAACATCCGGATCAAAGACTATTTGGGTGATGCCATTGCGATCACGCAGATCGACAAATACACATCCACCCAGATCTCGCCGGGAAGCCACCCAACCGTACAGCACGACCTCTTGATCGATGTCCTCTTGCCTTAGTTGCCCACAGGTGTGCGTTCTGCGGTGTTCCTGGATGAAATTTGTCAAACCCCGGCCTCCTTTTCTTGATCCAAATCGATTTCAATTATGAAACACTGATCATCTCTAGCTCTTCCAATATGAATGTCATTTGATAAACCGCCTCTTCAAAACCTTGCCGATCGGTAGCGGCCAAGGTCAACAAATTGCGTAGCGAGGTCTTGCCGTCTATGGAATCGACCACCCTGCGCTCGCGGCTGGAGATTCCCAGGGCGTCCATGCTCAGGTAGCGATTTTCCCGTACTTGAATTACGCGGTCCAGGTGCGGGCGATATCGGCTTTTCAGCAAATCCATCGATGTATAGCGACGAACACCGTCAGCGATAATGGCATAAGAACCGATTTTGAGCGGTACAATTTCACCCCGGTAAGACTGACCGGCAAAAAATCGGTAGGTACCCACGGTCCAGGAGAAAACCTCCAGGATTTTCTCCTTGACCTGCTGCTGCAGGTGCTCGAACAAGGCATGGGGCGGAAGCATGCCCAAGCCGATCAGGGTGTCTCCCAACCGGCCCGAGTAGCCTTTCATGGCCTTGACTGCCTGCTCAAGCTGTTCTTCATTTACCGCGCCCATTTCCAAAAGGTATTGCCCCAGCCGCTCGGCGAATATATCCGACTTGACGAACTCGGGCATGCCGTCACTGAAATAGATTTCTTTCTTTACCCCGGGCCGGGTCAAAACCAAGCGTCCATTTTCGTGGGCAATGGCCAAGCGATAAAACAGCTTGGGGAAGCTGACCTCGGCAATCAGACCCTGGTAGTTGGCCACCGCGTCGGGGTCGGACTCTTCAGCGGTGGGCAGCTTGGTCAGGTGCACGGCCAATTCGGGCACTTCCTTGAGTGGGTGCCAAGCACCACCTTCGCGCAGGACCTCACAAGTTTGCGAAACCTCGCCCGAGATGAGCAGTTCTGCCAATTTCTCAATATCGATCGGACCCACGGCACTTTGCCCGGTCTTGCGAACCCAGTAGCGCGGCGGCTTTACTCGCGTTGGTTCGATGCTGGCTTCTTTTGCCTTGCGGGCATCCTCGGCAATGCGATCGGCAAACAAGTGTTTCAGGTATCCTTCAAGCAAACTGGCCGAGACCTTGACCCCGTTTTCGAACAAGAAGTCGTCCAGCGCATCTTTGAAATCGCGGGCGGAACGAAAGCGCTGGTTAAGGTCTTTATGCAGGGCGCGATTCAGGATGGCCAACAGTTGTGGATTGAGATCGCTAACATATTGGGTTGCGTCCGGGACGACGGCGTCGCGGATTTTGGTCAGGACATCCAGGTCGGTGCCACCGGCGTACATTCGCCGGCAGGTCAGACATTCCCACAAGGTGATACCGGCGGTGAAAACATCGGAACGATGATCCAGTCGATTGCCGGCCACCTGTTCGGGAGACAAGTAACCCATTTTGCCCTTCATGCCCCCGGCGACGGTGCGCGTGCCTCGATCCGCGGCCCGCGCGATGCCGAAATCACCCACCTTCACGTCTCCCTGGTAAGACAGGAGTATATTGGAAGGGTTGAAGTCACGATGCACAATATTGAGCGGTTCGCCGTCCGGACCGATGGCGCGGTGGGCGTGTTCTAGACCATTGAGCGCTTCAGACAAGATGTGACAAACCAATTCGACCGGCATCAGCCGACGGGCCTTGCGCAAGCGGGACAAAACCATGACCAAATCCACGCCGTGGACAAACTCCATGGCAATGTAATAACGGCCTTCCAACCGACCCAGGTCAAAGGTTTGAATGATATTGGCATGCTGGAGGCCGGCACAAATTTTCGCCTCGTCAATCAGCATGGCGATGAAATCTTTGTCGTTGGAGAAAGATGGCAGAATTCTCTTAATCACGATGGTTTTCTCAAAGCCGGAAACCCCGTAGGACTTGGCTTTGAAAATTTCGGCCATCCCGCCAGTACCAATGCGTTCTACCAGCAAGTACTTGCCAAAATGGACGGGCGATGTGCCGTCGCTTGCTTGATTCATGCGCCAGGCTCCTTCCGGTCACCGGTGGGCACGGACTTTGCGTGAGCCGTAACCATGAGCGACTGGGTCGAATGCAGACCCTGTTCCGCCGCGAAAGCCGTCATCCCGGCCAATACCCCGTTCGCGGTCTTGGGATTCCGAAAGGTAGCAGAACCCACTTGAACAGCGCAAGCTCCCGCCCGCATAAACTCTACCGCATCCTGCCACTGAACAATGCCCCCACAACCAACCACGGGCAAATCCACCGCCGCGCAAACCTCGAATACGGCCCGGATCGCCACCGGTCGGATGGCCGGTCCCGACAGGCCACCGATACCATTGCCCAACATGGGCCGGCCAGTACGGTAATCTATGGCCATGCCCCGCAAAGTGTTAATCAAGGTCAAGCCGGCCACCCCGGCATCAGCCACTCGCTTGGCGATAGCAACCAGGTCGGTAACATTAGGGGAACACTTTACCAATACCGGCAGATGGCAACTCTTGGCCACATGGGCGCTCACTTGGTAGGCCAAGTCGGCATCGGAACCAAAGGCAATGCCTCCTTGTTTGACATTGGGACAGGAAATGTTCACTTCCAGGGCATCAATACCCTCTTGGCCATCGAGTCGTTGGGCCAGGCGACCATATTCTTCTATGGTCGATCCGAAAATATTTACAATCACTGCCGGTTTGATTTTGCGCAGCCAAGGCAGTTTGTCGCGCAAAAACACCTCTACCCCCGGGTTTTCCAATCCCACCGAGTTGAGCATACCGGCCGGGGTCTCAATGGTACGGGGCGGAGGATTGCCCCGCCGCGCTTCCAGGGACACTCCCTTGGTAACCACGGCGCCCAGGGCATTGACATCCATCAAGTCGGCGTATTCTTCGCCAAAACCGAAGGTCCCCGAGGCAACCATGACCGGGTTGGCTAATTTAAGCTCGCCGATGGAAAGCGCCGTATTAACCTTGGTCATTCTTTCCTCCGTCATGGTCCAAACACCTCGCCGGCAGGAAACACCGGACCCTCATGACAAACACGTACGGCCTTACCCTGGACATCGAAGGCAGTGCAACCCAGACAAGCACCCACGCCGCAGGCCATGCGAGCCTCTAGCGACACTTCGACTTGAAAATCATGCTCACGGCCGATGGCCGCCACCGCTGCCATCATTTTCTCCGGCCCGCAAGTGGCCAGGTAAGTGTCACGACCGCGGGCTTCGGGTTGGGCTGCTATCCAATTGAGCAGCAAATCGCCCGCGTGTCCGTGATGGCCCGCGCTGCCATCATCGGTGGCCAAAGCAAGCTCCACACCCAGATCCGTCAAAGTAACCGTTGATAGCAATTGTTCACTGTTGCCCGCGCCGTAGAGCAAGACCGTTTTGGCTGCCAAGCGGCTGCAATGTTGGGCCAGATAGAACAAAGGTGCGATGCCCAAACCACCGCCGACCAATACCATGTGTTTCGCCCCAGCGGGAACCTGAAACCCAGAACCCAGCGGCCCCAGAACGTAAAGATCTTGACCCGGCACAAATTCTGACAACATGCGACTGCCACGGCCGACCACCCCAATCAACAGCTCGATAATATCGTCATGACAAGCATGAACAGAAAAGGGCCGATTAAGGAAGGGATCGTGCGAATCCGGCGCCAAAGGGCCCAGCATCACAAACTGGCCCGGTTCGACCTGGTCCGCTATCTCGGCAACTTGCAAGCACAAGCGCACCGTGTCGCGGGCCACATCTTCCACTTGCACTATCTTTGCCCGGTTGTGAAATCGTTTCATGGGCACTGACTCTCCCTATGGTTCAAGCTAATCTTGAGGTTACGGGCAATCTTCTTGCTCATAACCAAGGCGTCTTCCTTGTCCCAGCGATAATAAGCCGGCCTCCGGCCGACAATCTCAAAGCCCTGTGCCAAATACATTTTTTGGGCTGCCAAATTGGAAGGACGCACTTCCAAATATGCCGTTCCGCCGCCCTGGTGTCCAAACGCTTCTATCCCATCTAACAGCAACTCGGTGGCAATGCCAGTGCGCCGGCTATCCTTTTCAACCGCCAGATCCAACAAATGCATATCGCCAGGCAAGATCCAGCAAACGATATAACCCAGAACTTTCATCGCATCCCGCCGAGGGTCTGGCTCGACCGCCAAACGAAACCAGGACCAAGAATGCTGCAATTCATTACGAAACGCGGTAGGAGGCCAAGGATCCTTGAAGCTGGCTTGCTCAATGGCCAACACCAAATCCAGATAGTCAGGTTCCATGGCGATGATTTGACGCTTCATCACTTAGCCATCTACCGCTGAGGCCTGGGTAAAATCTACCAATACCTTCACTTCGCTACGCTTGCGCAATTCCCAAACCCACTTGGAAAGGAGTTTCTCTCTCTGTTGGGTCATCAACTTGAGCCGGATAGCCTCGGCCACCAAAGAAAGATCTTTGCCCCCTAACTGCAGCAAGTGCTTCTGGTAATACCTGCGCACCGCATCGTCGTTGACTTCGGGCAACGAACGCAGTTTTCGCTCTTTTAATCGTTCCACCATCAAATGCCTAGCCAACACTTCCGCGATGACATTTTCCCGCAAGCCATGCCGGAACAAAAACCGCGCATAAGTCTCCGCATTGACGAACTTAGCCTTGAAGCCCTCAAGCAAACGGCCCCGTTCGTCCCCGCTCACCGGCGAAAGCGCCATGCGTAGCGCCTCATCCAACAGAATGCGCTGATTGATAAGCATATCCAGAACCTGCCCCAAAAAATCCGGCGTCATCCGCCGGCTCAATCCCGCCTCGCCCTGCCGCTGCACCAACACCAGCACCCCTTCCTGCACCACCTCACTACGCGTGATCACATTCCGATTGACCACCGCCGCCACCTCGTCCACCAGGATGCCCTCATCACCGGCCATACTAGCGGTCGGAAACATAGCCAAGCACAAGCCGGCCATCGCCCACTGCCGGCAGGGTTCTTTTCCACACTTTGGCAAATCAACCTCCCAAACCCTAGTATTCTAACCAGGCCGGTAGAGGGGGACAACTCAATTCTGCACCGCTGAGAGACAAGAACAAGACCGACCGATTGATCTCAGGAAATGATCTGGGCCTCGATCCATTCGAGCAATTGGTCGCGGCCTAGGCGGGATTTGTGGGCGCTGGCAATTCCAGGGCGTTGGGTTTGGTACAGATTGTCGAGTTCGGCACAACGGTTGGCGAGGTAGCGTTTGCCGATCTTGTCGGCTTTGGTCCAGACGGCTTGCCAGGGCAGTTGGTATCGCTGCATCATGTCGATTAAGGCACTGTCCCTTTCATCTGGTTTTCTGCGGATGTCGAACAAAGTAATTACGGTGCGCAGTGGTCGATCGGCGGCAAAATAATCGCCGATCAACTTTTCCCAGCTCTTGCGCTCTGGTTTGGGGGCAGAGGCAAAACCATAGCCGGGCAAATCAATGAGCATGAAGCGTTCTTCGATTTCAAAAAACACCACGCCCCGGGTACGTCCTGGTTTCCCGGAGACGCGAGCCAAGCCCTTGCGCCCGACCAGAGTATTGATCAGAGTGGATTTGCCCGAGTTCGATCGGCCAACAAAAGCAACCTCGGGCAGGTCCGGCGGGAGAAAAGCAAATTTATCGGGTGCCCAGACCAGACATTTGGCATTGTAGGTTCTCACTTTTCGGGCTCTGTCTTCTTTCCGTGCTGGATGACACCCCACATTCGGTCCCAAGCAAAGGTCCGGATAGCGGGAGAGGTTTCGGTGTGACAACGTCCGCAGACCTTCTCGCTTACGTCTACCAAACCGACGATCCGCGAAAGTACCGGGTCTTTCATGACATATCGCTTCGCGTAATGTTTACCCGCCCCGTGGCAATTCTCACAATGGACACCAGCCACGCCGGCTTGTTGGCTGCCGTGACACTGGACGCAGCGCGGATCGGCCTGCTTGTCAGCCGGCAATGCCTTGTGCGCCCGAGCATGCGGTGAGTTCTGCCAGGCTTCTACCTCTTGGGCATGGCATTTCTTGCAGCTGTCCACCCCGGCAAACTGATTCAATCTTCCCGTGGCCGCTACCGCGGAAGCCAACAGCCCGGCCATCACCACTGTTGCCAAAACCAAGCCAAAACGCATGAAACCTCCCAAACATTCCTGTCCGCCGCCGACGCGACGCACCAAGCGACACCCTAATTCCGGCCCCACGTTCCTGTCAAGCAATGGAGCGAATCAGCAGAATCATTATCATGACTGTATACTTTTTCATCTCCATATCATAACTATATGGGTGTCAAAGCTGAACGGGGGTAAAGGAGCCAAAGAATCGATATGAAAACCAAGCATAAATATTTACCATTATTGCTCATGATCTTGCCCTTTTCCTGTTCTCCCAGCCAAGATTTCGACTTATCAGCCAGCCAACTGCCTATTTTCAATGGTAGCCCGGATACCAATCCTGCCCATATGGCGGTGGTTTACCTGGACACGGGCAGCATGCTGTGTACCGGAACCTTGATTAGCCCAGAAGTTGTGGTAACCGCGGGTCATTGTCTGGACCGCGTGCTGGCCAGCCGGGTTTCGGTTGGCTTCGGTTCCTACACCAGCTCTTACGGCGGCGGCGACATGGTTTGGTACCAGGCCAGTGAGGTGGATGTTCACCCCTCTTACTTTGGCGGTGACAGCTACACACCCCCCAGAAATGATATTGCCTTGCTGAGGCTCTCTAGCAACGCGCCGGCCGAAATCTCACCCATCCCGATCTTGCCCGCCAATCTGGCCTTGACCGGCGCCGACATTGGCCAGGATCTCGAATATGTCGGCTTTGGAGATACCGAAACCGGCGCCAGCGGCACCAAGCTCACCTATACCGCCACCCTTAACTGGGTATGCACAGACCCCCCAGGTTGCGCCTATGATGGGGGCAACGTGGTCGGCGCGCCCAACACCATCGGCCAATCACAGCAAGACGGTGGGACCTGTGTGGGCGACAGCGGGGGGCCGGCCTTCTTTCTACGCAGTGGCAAAGAATACCTGGCCGGAGTCACCTCCTATGGAGACATGTATTGTGTGAAGTTTGGATTCAGCACCAAGGTGGACGAATTTGAAGCCTTCATTTACGACTTTGTGGGCGGGCAAGGTCAGCCCGGTGATTCTTGTTCCGCGGACGCCTTGTGTCTGTCGAGCCACTGTGTAGATGGTGTGTGCTGCGATACCGCCTGTGCCGATGTTTGCGCTAGCTGCAGCCAAGCCGGCTCACTCGGAACTTGCACTCCGCTGGCCAATGGCGGCAGCTGCGCGGATGGAAATATGTGTAACGGTGCCGAGACCTGCCAAGCGGGTGTCTGTGTAAGTGGGTCCCCACTGCAATGCGACGATGCCAATCCTTGCACATCAGACTCGTGCCAAGCCGATAGCGGCTGCGTCAATACCATCATCGATTGTTCCGATGGCAATCTTTGCAACGGTACCGAAACTTGTCAGGCTGGTACCTGTGTGCCGGGAACCGCATTGAACTGCCAGGACGAAAACCAGTGCACCGACGAAGCTTGCGACATGATCACTGGTTGCTTACATGAACCCCTGGCCAACGGCTTGCTTTGTTCGACCGAGAACCAATGCCTGGAAGTCGGCAGCTGCCAAAACGGCATATGTCAGCCGGGAGAACAGATCTCCTGTGACGATCACAATCAATGCACCCAAGACCTTTGCGCCCCCGACAGCGGTTGCGTGTTTTCTACCCTTCCGGACGGCAGCACTTGCGGCGGTGGTGTCTGCGGCACCGGCGTGTGCGCCGCCGGTATCTGTCAAAGCTCCCAAATGGTCTGTGACGACAACAATCCTTGTACCTTGGATTGGTGTGATCCAATCGATGGATGTAAATTTGAGCCGGTGCCCGACCACTTCAACCAGGAGTGCGGCAACTGCATGATCTGCCGGCAATCCCAGTGTGTGGAGTGGACCGAATGTCCAAAATCGTCGGGAGGTGGATGCAATACCAGTGGTGCCCATGGTCTTGGCTTATTCTGTCTGCTCATTTTGTTTTTGCGCTGGGGCGCCAAATGTGCCCATGGTGCATTCTGATAAAAAAACGGTGATCACTATTTTTTGGGAGGTGGCAGATGTTTGAAGAGGTCAACAAATGCTTTGAGACCAAAGAAGACCCGGCCAGCTTGGACAAGGCCCTGGAACTACTCATGGACCTCAAGGAACAGCATCCGGAAAAAGACATCATTCGCGGCAAGATGTCGCACGCCTATTTCTACAAAGCCTATTTTTCCACCGGCAAGGAAAAAGAACATTTTCACGACTTGGGCACCCAATTGGGCAAGGAAGCCATTACCCTCAATCCGGCGGCGCTGTATGGCAACTACTGGTACGGATCCAACTTGGGCATGCTCGGGGTTTGCCGCGGAATTATGGCCTCGCTAAAGTCCATCGATCCGATGAAAAAATCGATGGAGATTGTACTCGATAACAACGAGAATTTCTTTTTTGCCGGACCCCATCGGGCCCTGGGACGTTTATATCACCAGGCCCCCGGCTGGCCCATTAGCATCGGTAAAAAAACCAAAGCACTCGATCATCTCGAAAGAGCGGTAGAGTTGGCACCCGAGTTCATCCACAACCGCCTTTTCCTCTCTGAACTTTACCTGGATATGGGCAAAAAACCCAAAGCCAGAGAGCAACTAGACTGGATCATCGACCACCCCGTCAATCCCGACCACATCATCGAAGACGGCGAATACCAAGATCAAGCCAAGATAATGACAAACAAATATTTCTAGCAAAGCTCTTAGTCGCGGCTTTTCAAATAGCTATCAACTAGCGGAAGAATGGATCGTGAGAAGCTGACCGGGCTGCCTTCGAAGTCATCGAACATATAGCTGAAAAAATCTAGGCGGTGGGGAGGGACTCGGTAGTTCAGGGGAACCGGAACCGGGCCGAATTCTTCGGTGCTGAGGAACTCTTCGATTGTTTTTGGCCCTTGGGTCAGCAGTCCAATGGGAGTCATGAGCCATTTGAACACCCGGCGAAAATCGCCGAACAAGCGCTGCTGGGACGGGTAGGCTTGGATCATTTCCATCTTTTTGGCCAACTCAGACGAGCTTAGACGCAGACGGATCCGCTCACCCTGGTAGAAGGGGTGGAAGCGCAGGGCCAGCAGGATAGTGTACTCGTAGGCCGGTAGGTGAAAGAAGGCGGGCTTCTGGCCGGTCTGCTTCTGTAGCTCCCACAAAGCCAAGCGGGTGAAAAAATGAACCAGATCGTGCTCGGGATGACCACCTTGCCATGCCAGCGTGAAAACGGCGTCCGGTTGAATTCTAAAAATCTCAGTTTGTACCGCTTGGCGAATGTTATCGAAAAAGGGTCGGATTTCTTCGAGACGTCCGGGTTGGGCGTGCAATTCACTCAAGTGGCGGTATATGTCGACTTCCGAGAAATCCAGATTGCGGGTTTGTGCCGGGGCAATGCCGATGGCGGCCAGAGATTGAAGCCCCTCGGCTTTGCGCACGGCGGCGTAGCGCTGGGGGGAAAGATCGGTCTCGAAGTACAGGCCGTCAGAATTTGTCACCCACACGACCTGGGCAGATGAGCCCAAGCGCTGCAGCAAACCGGCAGCGAGGATCTCATCATCATGGTGAGCCATCACATACAAAGGGCGAGCAAAGCCCTGCGCTTGATCGCTAAAAGACTCTCCGCGGCGGTATGCCAGACGACCTAACATGGCGAGGCTCCCCTACTTTCGCTTGGCCACCCCGGTGGCCAACATCGCCAGCCCATAGACCGTGAGCGCCACCAGCCACACGCCGCGCATGCCGAAATACATCGAAAGGTACTCCAGGGTACCGCCGGCCATAGCGCCGACCAGGTTGACCCCCAAGGCATAGCCGGTGGTTTTCTGGCTGGCAAAAAGCCGGCTGAAACATACGGCGGCAAAATGAACCGGCAAGCCAATCAACACTCCGCAGGCAACAATCTTTGCCACCGGATGAAGCGCAAACAGCCAAGGCAGTGGAAAGAAGACGTTGAGCAATATCGACGCGCCCAAACCGATCCAGGCCCAACGCAAACCAAGCGCCTTTTCTTTCATCACCATCCAGTTGGTGATGAAAATGGTGAGCAGCACGGTGGCAAACACCACCGCATTGACCGTCCAGGTACTGCCAAAAATCAGGGCCAAACGCACAATGGCCGCCGACTCCATCAGCGTGAATCCAATCCCCAGAAAGAGAAAGTTCGCGTGCAATTTGCGCACCGGGTGCAAGCGGCGCAAGAGCACAAAGGCTGCAGCCACCAGAAGCAAAACCGCCCCCAGCAACTTCAAATACACCGGAGGAATCGAGGGTTTCTCCAGATAGAGGAAGGGCCAGTCATCCCGAGAAGGCAGCGCCTGGGTCCCAAAGACTTGCGCTGAGCCTTCGGCGCTTAGCACGTCAGACTGCTTGCTGGCCATAATCAGGGTATTGAACAGGAAAGCAGAATCCAGGCGCCGGATTTGGGCCTGACCATCAAAAGCCTTGGCAACGGTGGCGTACAAGCGCCCATACAACCAGGGAGCCCGCTCGCCAAATACCGAGTAATAGGCCGTAAGCAAACCATCCTCGGCCAACAGACGACGGGCATCCCGAAAGGCCTCCACGGTATATACATAGTTTTCCAGACGCAGGTTAACGTTGCCCGATAGCAATGTCTGCGAATCGAGGGTGCCCAAGACCACCATGTCGAAGGTCTGGTCACTGGTCTTGTAGTAGTGGCGGGCATCGTCGACCACGGTAGTCACCCGAGCATCGTCATAAGGGCGGGAGGTGTTATAACTTCGGCCCAGGGCCAAAATAACCGGATCTATCTCAACTGCCACCACTTTCCGGGCGCCATTGTGCAAGGCCACCACCACGTCATTGCCGGTGCCGGCACCTAGCACCAGCACCCTTTCCGGTCCCCGACCCTCATGCAAATCGCGGTAGCGCTGGTAAGGAATGGAAAACTTTTTCATCATGCTCGACTGCAACTCTTCTAGGGCGGGATCCTCGGAGGCAAAATCGATCGCCAGCTGATGAAAGCTGGAGTTGACAAAAACCCGCAATCCCGATCTATCTTCCTCGTGCTGAATGAAATAGTACGGGCTCCACTGCGCGTTCGGCGCCAGCTGGGCAAAGATCAGGTAGGCAAAACCGGCCAACAGGGTCAAACTCCGTCCCCATCGCGACCGAAACAGCAAAAAGGCAAGGCCGGCGGCCAGCAATGGCTGCCAAATCCAGGGCGGCAGAGAAAAATAGGACGCCAGCGAAAACAGCAGCGTACCCGCCAGCGAACCCCCAATGTCCCAAGAGTATGCCACCAGCCGCGGAAAGCGATTCATACTTTCGGCCAGGCTCTGGCCCAGGGCCACAAAAGGAATCGCGCCAATGGCAAAGGCGACCAGAGCGGCAGGGAAAAGGGGCAGTCGCGGCGCGGTGTGCGCTTCGCTGCCATGCTGAATCCAATAGTGCACCGAGGAGGCGTCTTCGTACACCACCAGACCGCGCGCCACCAAGATAAAACCCAACATCAAGAAGAGTCCCACCGGCAGCAACCAACGAAGCCGAAGGCGATCCTGCAAAATGCAGCCCAAGCCCAAACCGAAAAATGCGGACATGAGCAAGAGATTGGTAAAATAGGAGATCGCCCGCACCTCAGCCGGAACTTGCCGAATAAACGCTAGTTCCAACACAAGCACGGCCGCTGAAATCATGGCGATACGCGCGGGATTTGCCCTTTCTGGCCCAGATTCCTCGATCGTTTCCCTCCTGGCTACCGTGTGCTTACCACCTAAAAGAATGCGGCACAAGCGAAAGACAGGTTCCCGCAGATCTGGATTGACAGAATCCCGCGGGGTTTGATATATCCTAAGGTATGCTTTTTAGAATGGACGGGCGTATTGGATTGCTGGGCGTTCCCCTGATGGGTTTGCTGCTTTTTATGTCGGCAGCTACGGTCAGCGCAAAAGCGTGGAAGGGCGTCACTCCCGGCGTGAGCACACGAGATGAGGTGTTGGAGAAACTCGGCGAGCCTTTTCGCGAATACTCCCGTGGGGGCAAGCTATCAAATGCGGTGAACTACCAGGGGGATCAGTCCATTGCCGGCACCCGGGACGTGAGCTTCTTCTTTGATAAAAACGACTTGCTCTTTCGCATTGACGTATTTCCCAAACTCAAAATCAATACCAAGCAAGTCAAAAAGATTTTCGGCATGGACTATCTCGAAGGTATTACCAAAAAGGGATATATCCTTTTCAATTATTGGCGAGAGGGCATGGTGGTCTTCTTCAAGAAAGAAAAGGATATCGTCCATTCCTTTATGTTCACCGAGCCAAAGGGAGTGCCAAAGGGCGGGAAAAAGAAGTGAGCACTCCGGTCGGAAATCACTCCCCTAAAAAACCGATGACATATGGCCTTACCGGCGGGATTGGCACCGGCAAGAGCACGGTGGCTCGCATGTTTACGGACTTGGGCATCGCCTGCTTCGATGCCGATCATTTGGGCCGACAGCTGCTAGCCGACGATTCAGTGCTGCAGAAAAAAATTTCTGAACGATTCCCGGACTGCTATCAAAATCAAGAAATTGACCGGGCACGCTTGGCTGAGCGAGTCTTTTCCAAGCAAAAAGATCGCCGCTGGCTGGAAAGCTTGCTGCATCCATTTATCTGGCAAAAGTTTCAAAACGAGTGCATCACGGCGCTGGGCCCCCAGCAGAATTGGTGCCTACTCGAAGGTGCCGTTTTGCTCGAAAGTGCCACCCGCTTTGACCTGGCCGGGATGGTTATTGTCACTGCGCCCCAAAAAATCAGGCTGCAAAGACTTAGAAAACGAGATGGCCAAAGCGTAGCCCAACTCAAACTTCGGATGGCGGCCCAGATGAATCCCGCCGATAAAATCCTCCATGCCCATTACCTTATCGACAACGGGGGCAGCAACAACCGTACCCGAGATCAGGTGGCTGCGGTATGTGCCATGTTGACCAAAGAACAGGGAGGCTCAGCATGAGTCCGGTAAAAACCCGCAGCAAAAAGGTAAGTCCTCGCAAAACACCCAAAAAGAAGGTCACCAAGAAATCGCCGGCCGCCGGACTCGGTAAGAGTAAGAAATTTGCCCGTCGAAAAAGACATGTTCTGGTCACCGGTTACCCGGGTTTCATCGGCAAATGCCTGGTACGAAAGTTACTCAAGGAAGAGCCGGATAGCACCTTTTCCCTGTTGGTGCAGGAAAAGTTCCTGAAAGACGCAAACCAATACATCCGCTCGATTCGGCAACAGGGGCGAGACAAAATTCAGATTTTCACTGGTGACATTGCAGACATACACCTTGGTTTGTCCGCCAAAGAACTCAAGCAACTTCAACGACAGGTCACCGACATCTACCATCTCGCCGCCATTTCCTATTTGGGGGTAGCCAAGACGAAAATGTGGCGAGTCAACGTGCAAGGAACCACCAACATCCTCGAGGTTGCCGAGGAGACCCGGCATCTAAAACGATTCAACTACGTGTCCACTTGTTTCGTGTCCGGAAACCGGGAAGGCGTAATCACTGAGTCGGAGCTAAGCGAAGGACAAGATTTTCGCAACGCCTACGAGTCCACCAAGTACGAAGCCGAAAAAAAAGTACGAAAAGCAATGGGCAAACTACCGGTGTCTATCTACCGGCCGTCAATCGTGGTCGGCGATTCCAAGACGGGAGAAATCGGGCGCTTTGACGGACCTTATTTTTTAGGCATCTTATTGGTATCATCCCCCCTTTCGGTTCCACTGCCCTTGCCAGGAAAAGGCGAAGCCCCCTTGGACATGGTACCGGTAGACTATGTCGTGGACTCAATTTATCACCTGAGCCAAGTCCCAGCCGCGGAGAACAAAACCTTTCACATTGTTGATTCCAACCCTATGTCAGCCCGGAAAGTATACGAAATCATCGCCCAACAAGCCGGAAAAAAACCTTCTCGGATCCGGCTTTCGGCCGGTCTGACCAAAACCTTGCTCAAGATCCCCGGCCTGGAAAAGGTATCTCGGGCCCATCGGCAAGCCATCGACTACGTCAACACCATGGCCATTTACAACGATACCAATACCGAGTCCCTGCTCAGAGGCAGCGGCATTCATTGCCCCAGGTTCGAAACTTACATGCACAATTTGATCAACTACGTGAACCGCATTTATCGGGCTAGAAAAAAAGAGAACGAGACCTTCGACCCTCTCGCCTGAAACAGCAATCGCTAGGAAGTTGAAATGACTTTTTCTTGGAGTAGTTGGGCCAATATTTTCAAGGCTTCTACTTCCTCGATTCCGCTAACCGATACAATATCGTCATAAGAGAAATTGCCATCCACCAAGGACATGACGAAGCCGGCGCGGTGATCTAGATTGAGCCAGATGACTTCATCCTCGGCCATGCAAATCTTTGGCACCTGGGAAAGTTCCCCCAGTTTGGACGAGTATATAAAGATAAGTTTTCGTTCAGCACCAGCCAATTGCTCCGCGGCTTCTCTGTGAGTGGGCTCTAGTTCCAAGACCTTCTCAAGCAACTCTTTGGCACCGGAAAAATCGTCTAATTCCAGCAGCGAACGGATCCCACTGAGCAAGGTTGCAATTTCATGGCCCTTGGCATCCGCTCCGTCTATTACCAGCGCAGGCTGTGGCTCTGGCGTGGGCTCATTGACCAAGTCCAGCACATCCAATGAGACTCCCTGGCTCTGTTCTTGTTCTGCATCCGAACGGGTCGGGTGCACTGGCAACCGCGGCACGGGAAACGATTCCGCGGGGACCGGACTCTCCTGCGGGAGTTTGGTGTCACCGGTCTCAATATCCAAATCGATGTCCTGCAGCATCACCGGCTCCGGCGGCAAATTGATTTCGATATCAACCTTGCCAGCCGTCGGTACCGCGTCCGGTTCTACTGACAACTTGGCGTCGAACAATTCACCCCACTGGTTGGCATCGACGAGGGGCGCGGGAGGAGCAGAAAAGTCCTCAGCGACGGGCGCGGCGGCCACGGGGGCCGAGGCTTGACTCGACTGCTCTGCTTCTTGTTCGGCCGAAGCCTTGACCCAACCGGGACTCACAGACTGGGCCCCCTCATCGGGCCGATAGGGTTTGGGAACCGGAGCCGTGCTCTTTTGTGGTGCCCAGTTTTGCTCGACAAATCGAATGTACTCCATGGCCCGGGCATTGTTGGGGTCTTGCATGAGAACTTTGCGCCACACATCAACAGCCTCTTTGATGCGGCCCAAACCGTACTCGGAAAGCCCCACGTCAAGCAGGCTCAAGATGTCGTTATCCTTGTCCGTCATGCCACAAGCACCCGTCGGTGTCGAAGAATACTACTGCCTGCGCCCAGCCAAACTCTTGAAGGTATCCAATGTTCTTTGCAACGAGTCCATGTTTTCCGCTAATTTATCGATGTCTTTTTCTTTCATCGCCTGGCGAACGCGGCTGACAACCGCATCGGCTTTGTCCAGCGCCTCGGGTCCAAATTTCGAGTTGGCAATCACCTCGCGGACGTCATCTTCGAGATCAGCGATTTCCGCCAATAGTTTCTCGGCCTGGGACCTTAGCTTGTCCGCCTGATCTCCTTGTTTCATTTCCAACAAGTAGTCCTGGTTTTCTTCGGTCATCTTCTGGATTTCTTCCTCGGTCAAGCCTGACGATGCCGTCACCACAATAGACTGTCGTCGACCGGTTTCCAGATCCCGGGCAGATACGCCCACGATGCCGTCAGCGGAGATCTCGAAGGAGACCTCTATTTCAACTTCGCCGCGCGGGGCTTCGCGCAAACCGGTCAAAATGAATTCGCCAAGTAACTCGTTGTCGGACACCAGTTGTTGCTCGCCTTGAAAAACCATGATTTTGACCGAAGTCTGCCCATCTTTGACGGTCGCGAATATTTTTGCCGCGCTGGTGGGAACAGTAGTGTTCTTCTCGATGACCGTTTGAAAATAACCGCCCACGATCATGATCCCCAAGGAATGCGGAGTCACGTCCAAAAGCAGGGTTTCTTCCTTTTCCGAGCCCGAAGCAGCGAACAAAGCATAGCCCTGAATGGCGGCACCCAGGGCCACCACCTCATCTGGATGCACATTTTTTGACGGCTCCCGGCCGAAGAACTGCTGCACGGTTTGCTGAACCTTGGGCATCCGGCTTTGCCCACCCACCAGGATTACGTCGCCGATTTCCTGGGCGGAAATACCGGCGTCGGACAAGGCTTGCTCACAAATCCGGATAGTACGTTCGACGAGATCGACCGTTAGCTCTTCGAGTTTGCCGCGGGTTAAAACCTTTTGCAGGTGCAAGGTCTGTCCCTTGCCGACGCTGTAGAGAAACGGCAAATTGATTTCCACTTCTTGTTGAAAACTCAGCTCACATTTCGACTTTTCGGCCGCATCCTTGATGCGCTGCAAAGCCATCGGGTCTTCGCGCAAGTTGACGCCGTGCTCGTCGGCAAAAGAGTCAATCAACCAATCAAGCAAACGAAGATCGAAGTCCTCGCCACCTAAATAAGTATCGCCGGCGGTGGAAATAACTTCATAGACACTGCCGCCAATCTCCAAAATGGAAATATCAAAGGTTCCGCCGCCCAAATCATAGATGGCCACCCGCTTGTCCAGCTTCTTGCCGAATCCATAGGCCAAGGCGGCGGCGGTCGGCTCGTTGATAATACGAACGACGTCCAAGCCGGCAATCTGTCCGGCGTCTTTGGTGGCCTGGCGTTGCCCGTCGTTGAAATAGGCCGGCACCGTCACCACCACCCGCGGGCACGATGCCTCCAGATATTCTTCGGCCATGCGCTTCATCTCAGTCAGCACCATGGCGGAGATTCCAGGCACGCTCAGGTCCTCTTCGCCCAGACGAACGCGGATATCGTTGTGAGGACCTTCCACCAGACGATAGGGCACATTGTTTTTCATGCTCTGGACAATATCGCTGTTCCACTTGCGACCGATAAATCGTTTGGCCCCATACACCGTATCTTGCGGATTGGTCACAGCTTGCCGCTTGGCCAAATGTCCAACCAAGCGGCGATTGCCGGCGGTCACCGCGACCGTCGAGGGGGTAGTCCGATAGCCCCCTTTATTGGCTATGACCATGGGCGTGCCGTCTTCCACCAAAGCAACGCAAGAATAGGTCGTTCCCAGATCGATTCCCAGCACCCGCTCCATAGCCGTACCCTTAAGGAATTCTTACATTATCTTCTTTAAATCGCGCAAAACCCGCCCTGCAAATTCATCTAACGGTTGCGCGGCAACGTAAGCCGTCAATTCACGCAATGCGTTTTTTTTCATTCCCAATTTAATAAACAGCTGACCCAGGGTCAGGCGCACCTTGTCGTTATCCGGCTCCAAACGGCGCGCCTCCCGGCAAAAACCGGCAGCCTCGCGCAGATCCCGATTCAAGTCCAACAATACGTTCGCTGCACCATGAAACGAGCGGGCATCAGTGGGGCTAGCCTCTATGGCCCGCCGATAGGCCGACAAAGCCTCTTCACTGCGACCCATGGATTCGGCTCCCTGGCCCCGCTTGTATTCCTTCTCCGCCCGTATGTCCGCCGCCTTTGCTTGCACTGTCTGGGCAAAGACCTTCATTTCCTCGTTTTCGGGATCAAGCACCAGGGCCAGCCTGATGCTGTTGGCCGCCTGAACCACAAAGCCTTCGGCCTTCTGCTGGATAGCATCTTTGAGATACTTCTGAGCCTTGCTCTTGTTGCGCCCGATGGGAGTACGCTTTATCAAGCGCTTTCTTCTTTCCTGTCGCAACCGTTCGTCTTGCTTCTTTCTCTTTTCGGCCCGTTCTTTGTCTTCGATTTCTTCTGGACTAGGTTCAAATGGAAGAATGGCGTCATACTCCCGGCGCCGATCTGGGTCGGAGAGAACCTCGTAAGCCTGGCTGACTCGCTTGAAAAGAGCTTCGATTTTCGACTTGTAACTACCTAGATTTTTACGGAAAAAAAGATCGGGATGGACCTCTTTGGAAACATGGAAGTAGGCTTTCTTGATTTCCTTTGCATCTACGCGCCGTTCGGTCTGTAACATTTGATAGTGCGTCATCTCGTGCATGCGCGCGTAGAGAAAAAGAATCTTCTTCTTGTCTGCCTCTTTCAAGTCTACTTCTTCGGCTATTTCAAAAGGATCGAAATACACCCCTTCATATTCGTCGCTCTTTTCTTCGACGGCAGTCTTTCCTTCAACACTCGCCGGTTTTGCCTTTGACTCCCAGCCGATAACGCCATGCTCTCTCAATTTCAGCAGGGCGCTTTCAGCCAATTCTTCGCGCACCCCAGATGACTGAATCAACACCTTGATTGAGGTGGCACCATCCACCCGCGAGAACAAAAAGCTCTCCTCCGCACCCAGAGCATGCTCTCCAGCCTTGGGCATCGCAATCACGCGGGGAACAACATCCAAGTCATTTTTGTCGATCTTGTTGGTCAAAACCCGGGGATACACTCCATGAGCAATAGAATTCTATTTAAATTATCCCGTACTTACAAGAGTGTCAAGCGGAGCGTATCGGTCAACCGACCCCGCCCGACCCACTTTTTAGCATGATAAGTTTATTAGAGAATAGTCAGAAAATCAAAGGATGTACCGACTTAGGTCCTGATCTTCGATAATGTCCTGCAGGGCTTCTCTGACCTGGGTCCCGGTGATTTTGACCTCCTGTCCACCCATCTCCGGTGCCTGAAAAGAAAGCTCTTCCAGCAGTTTCTCCATGACCGTGTGCAAGCGGCGAGCGCCAATGTTCTCGGTGCGGGTGTTGACCTCCGCGGCAATCTCCGCAATGGTTTCCAAGGCATCTGGGGTAAGCTCTAGCTTCACGCTCTCGGTATCCATCAGGGCCACGTATTGCCGCTTCAATGAGTTTTCGGGCTCGGTAAGAATCCTGACAAAATCCTCCCGACCGAGACTCTGTAATTCCACCCGGATGGGAAAACGGCCTTGCAACTCGGGGATCAGGTCCGAGGGTTTGGCCACATTAAAGGCGCCGGTGGCGATGAACAAGATGTGCTGGGTACTGACCATTCCATATTTGGTAGCCACCGTGCAGCCTTCCACGATAGGCAGCAAATCCCGCTGTACGCCTTCGCGTGACACATCCGGCCCCTTGCCGGTTTCCCGACCCGCAACTTTGTCAATTTCGTCGATGAAAACAATGCCGGTCTGTTCCGTCCGGGAGATGGCAGTTTGGGTAACCTTTTCGTTATCGACCAGCTTCTGGGATTCTTCCTGAACCAACAGGTTGAGAGCTTCATTGACCTTCATTTTTCGGTTCTTGGTACGTTTGGGAAACATGTTGCCCATCATGTCCTGCAGGTTCATATTCATTTCTTCAACGCCCGAGGTAGAAAAAACCTGCATGGAGGGAAAACCGCCGGAGCGATCCGGTACCTTGAGCTCTATCTCTCGCTCATCCAGCTTGCCTTCGCGCAGCATTTTTCGGAATTTTTCCCGGGTGGCATCCGAGCGTTCGGGCCCCGGGTCAGCAGCCACCGCGGGCATGGTGGAGCTCATCTGCCCGCCGGCCGGACGGTCTTCGAATCCAGGCGTGGGCGGCACCAACAAGTCCAGGACTCTCTCCTCGGCCATCTCCTGGGCTTTGATTTCGACCCGCTTTGCCTCTTCGTCCCGCACCAGCTTGACCGAAATCTCGGTCAGATCCCGAATCATGGATTCTACATCCCGGCCCACGTAGCCCACTTCGGTGTACTTGGAGGCTTCCACTTTCAGAAAAGGGGCCTGGGCCAGCTTGGCCAGTCGGCGGGCAATTTCCGTTTTGCCCACACCGGTGGGACCAATCATGATGATGTTTTTGGGTGCAATCTCGTCCCGCAAATGGTCTGGCACTTGCTGCCGCCGCCATCGGTTTCTCAAGGCGATGGCCACGGCGCGCTTGGCCTTATCCTGGCCGATAATGTAACGGTCTAGTTCTGACACGGTTTCTCGGGGAGTAAAGTTACTCAGTCGTTTTTCCATCGATTTCACCCTGTTCTCTCTTTCAGGAGTAACCACATCCTACAGACTTTCCAATTCGATCTTATTGTTGGTAAATACACACATCTCACTGGCGATGCGCATGGATTCGGCGGCGATGGTCTTGGCCGGCAATTGGGTATGCTCATGCAAAGCCTGCGCGGCGGCATGGGCGTAAGGACCACCGGATCCTATCGCCATCACATCTCCATCCGGCTCAATCACATCTCCGTTTCCCGAGATCAAGAGGATTTGATCCCGATCCGCCACCAGCAGCAGCGCTTCTAGCCGGCGCAGAATGCGATCGGTCCGCCAGTCCTTGGCCAACTCTACCGCGGCCCGAACCAAACCGCCTGAATATTCTTTCAATTTCCCTTCGAACTTCTCGAACAGAGTCAAAGCATCCGCGGTACTGCCGGCAAAACCAGCCAATACCTGGCCATCAAGCAGAGTTCGAATTTTGCGCGCATTCTGCTTGAGTATCATCTTGTCCAGCGACACTTGACCGTCGCCGGCTATCACTGTCTTGCCCTCTCTTCGTACCGCCAAAATTGTCGTCATGAACTATCTCCTTTTGTGGAAGCGGCACCGGCCGACCTATGTGCTCGGGGATGGGCCCGGTCGTAAACCTCGAGAAGTTTCTCTATTTCAACGTGGGTGTATCTCTGGGTCACCGAAAGGCTGGCATGGCCCAGAAGCTCTTGAATGACTCGCAAGTCCGCGCCTGCTTGCAATAAATGAGTCGCGTAGGAATGCCGCAAAGCATGCGGGCTCATGTTGTGAAGAATGCCGGCTTTCACAATAGCCTTATCCAGGCGCCGGCGAACCGAACGGGTTGACAAGCGGCCACCCAAACGATTGAGGAACAATGCCTTAGGATCGGGCTTCTTGGCGCGGAGGAGAAAGCCATCCCTTTCCGGCAGATAGCTTTTCACCGCCTCGATTGCCTTGCTCCCAACCGGCAGCATGCGCTCTTTGCGGCCTTTGCCCCGCACCCTGACCATTGCCTCCCGGATATCCAAATCCGCGAGGTTCATACCGACCAACTCCGACACCCGGGTTCCGGTAGCATAGAGCATTTCCAACAAGGCTCGATCCCTCAGCCCCAAGGCGGTATTCAGGTCGGGAGCTAACAACAATGCCAAAATTTCATCTCGGTCCAGATAACGGGGCAACTTCTTGTCCACCAAGGGTGTTTTGATGCGTTCGGCGGGATTGGATTCGACCAGATCGTTCTTGAGCGCAAATCGGTAAAAACCACGAATGACCGCGATTTTTCGGCACATGCTCGCCGGATTAATCTCGCGATGCCGATGCGCCAGAAAGGCCCGCAAGTCATTGGCATCCGCTTGCAGCAGACCCAAACCCTGCCCATCCAAAAAGCGTTCCAGTTGACCTAAGTCACTAGTATAGTTACGAATTGTATGCTCAGATAGCCGCCGCTGCACGCGCAATAAGTCGATAAAACGATCCAAGCTATCTGAGCTGCCCTCCTGGCCGGTCATGGGCCAAAGTCTGCATCCTCTTTGCCCAATGTCAAGACCCGGGTTTGAACGGGCCTTGGGCCAAAAGATTTTCCAGCTTGACCATGTCTTCGGGCAATTCCGCCTCGAAACTGACAATTTTATCGGTGCGTGGGTGCTGAAAAGACAGGGTCCAGGCGTGGAGTGCCTGGCGGGCGGGCAGGATTTCGGCGGGAAACACGCGGGCGCTGCGGCCGCCGTATAGCTTGTCACCTAATATGGGATGGTCGGCGTCGGCCAAATGTACTCTGATTTGATGGGTTCGACCGGTTTCTAGCGCAACTTCGACTTTGACGGCTGACCAGTTGCTCCCTTCGAATTTGCGCAGGAGGCGAAACTCGCTGATGGCGGATTTTCCCTTGGTAACCTTTGAGGAAAAGCGCTTGCGATGAACCGGATGACGCCCAAAAAGAGTCTCCAGGCGGCATTGGTTTGGCAGCGGTTTGGCACCGGGACGCCGGGCGGCAAAGGCCAGGTATTTCTTGCGCACCGTGTGCTCTGCAAATTGCGCCGCCAAATGTCGGTGCGCGCGGTCGTTCTTGCTCACCACCATCACTCCGCTGGTGCCCCGGTCAAGCCGGTGAACGATACCAGGCCGAATCACACCCCCCACCCCCGACAAATCGTCACAGTGGTGCAGCAAGGCATTGACCAGAGTGCCGTCAGGGCAGCCGGGAGCTGGATGGACTACCAATCCGGCCGGCTTGTCGATGACCAAGATGTCTTCATCCTGGTACAAGAACGGCACTGGAATGTCCTGCGCCTGCGGCTCTGCCGGCTCTGGTGGCGGTTCGTAAACCACAAGCTCATCGCCGCCACGGATTTTATACGAAGCTCTGGCGCTGGCCCCGTTGACCAGAACCTGGTGTTCATCAATGAGTTTTCTCAGAAAAGAGCGGGACAAGCTAGCTATGGTGTCGGCCAGAAAGCTATCCAAACGCTGTCCGGCCACGGCGGAATCCACGGTTAATGTTCGGGTGCGAGCTGGGGGGATGCAGGAATCTCGGGAGAAACTCACCAGATTTTGGTCTTGATATGAGCCTTGGTCTTGACGATGATATCCACCAGCGCTCGATCATAAAAGTTGGTAGCATCGTACAAATCAGGACTCACCCGGCTTCGGTATAACTCGCGGCCTTCTTCGATTTCATCATTCATGACCTCGAAAAGGGTATCGCCCTCAAGGCCTTCGATGATTTTATCTTCGTTGTAAAGGCTCAAGTCCGAAGCTATCGCCCTCGCCAATCGAATGGCAGCTTCCGGTGTGGTAATCTGCGGCCGTGCCATGCCTTAGACCTCCTGAATCGATAAGACCAAGTGTTACCCAAACTCGGTGGCTTGTCAAGAAACCTGAGTCTAATCTATACGCTTAGCCATTGAGGCGCTGTTCGAGTCCATCCGTTGACATATGTGGGGCCACTGTTGTAGCCTAAACATTGCATGTCACCCCCACAAATACACAACTGCGACGTTATCGGCGAGATCGGCTCGGGAGGCATGGCCATCATCTACAAGGCCGTGCAGAACTCGCTCAATCGCCCGGTTGCCATCAAAGAGTTGAAATCAGATTTCATCAATGATCCCCAAGTGATTGCGCGTTTCCTTCGGGAAGCCACCGCCCTGGCAATGCTGCAACACCAAAACATCGTGCACATCTACGATTTCGCAAAAGAGGACGACAATTTCCGCATGATCATGGAATATGTCGAGGGTGTGGATCTCTTTGATCTTCTCGAAGAAGTGCACCGGCTTCCCTCTAGCATCGGCCTCTTAATTGGCTATGCCATTTGTAGTGCGCTCGAGTACGCCCACTACCGCGGCATCATCCACCGTGACATCAAGCCTTCCAACATCATTATTTCTCGCAAGGGTGAAATAAAATTGATGGATTTCGGCATCGCTCGGGACGAGAACCTGGGCGACCTCACCCGACCAGGCACTTCCCTGGGCACGCCCGCCTACATGTCACCCGAGCAGGTCATGGGCGTAAAAACCGACTTTCGATCCGACATTTTCTCGTTGGGGGTCGTGCTCTATCAAATGTTCACCGGGTCCAAACCCTTTCGCGAGGGCGGTGGCAAGAGTTTGATGCACAAGATTCTCCATGCTGAGTTTACCAAACCACGCAAACTCAACCCCAACCTCCCACGAAAGATTGAAAACATCATCCTTCGCTGCATGGCGCGCGAGTCGGTAGACCGTTACCATACCACCGGCCAGTTGCGCCAAGAGTTAGAATCCTGCCTGGCGCAGCAGATCAATATGAATTACTCCGGCCGCATGGTGACCTTCTTGTTTCATAAAAAACTGGTCAGCCGCGAAGAGGCCGAGACCTTTGTAAACCCGCGGTTTTTAGCCGATGCCGAACTGATTCGGCAAGACGAAAACCTCCCCCCTTCACTGTCGATCTCTTCCATTGCCTGGGTGCAAGGCGCCTTGGGCGCTTCCTTGGTTTTGTGGATCTTGATCATCCACTTGATCATGGGCTCGGCCAACGGACAAACTCCGGCCACCATGGTCCATGGTCCACCGGGCGCGCTAAAGGTTGTCATCTGGCCCTGGGCCGAAATATTTATCGACGGGGCCTACATGGAGACATCGCCGGTGGCCCGAAGTTTCTCGCTTAGCCCAGGGATGCACGAGCTTACTTTGAAGAATCCGCACTTCAAGACCATCACCGCCAAAGTATTGATCGAGCCCGGGGTGCCCATCAAAAGAAAGTTCCGCCTCGAGCGCCGTAATCCTTGAGGGCGGGATGGCCAAGGGACCAAATATGCACAGATGGCGGCAAACAAGTTTGGGAGTCTTGTGCGTGATGCTTTTTCTGATCTCGCCCCTAGCTTGGGCCCTACGTTACACACCAAAAACCGAAGAAACCCTTTCCCACGTTGCCTTGATTTACTATGGCAGTCCGAGAAAACTGGTCTACCTGGTTGCCGCCAACGGCATAGCTGACCCCGATAAAATCCCCCGAGGTAAGTCACTGCGCGTACCCACGGTCTGGAAACACCGCATTCGCAAGGGTGAAAGTTTGTCCACTCTGGCGGCCAAGTACCTGAAGGACGCCCGGCGAGGCGAGTTCCTGGCCTGGTTGAACAAAATTCGGTCCCCCAACGAGCTCAAAATCGGTACCGTCATCACCATTCCCTTTTTGCTGCGGCACCGGGTGCAACAAGGCCAAACCATGGTAGACGTGGCCAAGCAATACTATTTTAACGCCAAACCCACCGCTCTCTTGCGCAAATTCAATTGGAAACGCACCAACGCCCTGC
>JAUVBB010000245.1 GCA_030591445.1 Deltaproteobacteria bacterium
CACACCCAGACCTGCGGGGTGACGCTGTTGGCCCAGCAGCCGGACAACAACGTGGTAAGGGTGGCCTTACAAGCCCTGGCCGCGGTACTGGGCGGCACCCAGAGCCTGCACACCAACTCCCGGGATGAAGCCTTGTCCTTGCCCACCGAAGACTCGGTGCGCATCGCCCTGCGTACCCAACAAATCATTGCCCACGAATCGGGCGTGGCCGACACCGTCGATCCCTTGGGCGGTTCCTACGCCCTTGAATCACTCACCGACGGCATCGTGACCCAGGCCGAAAACCTCATTGACAAGATCGACGAGCTGGGCGGCGCGGTGCCGGCCATCGAAGAAGGCTTTATGCAAAAAGCTATCGGCGATGCTTCCTATGAGTACCAGAAGAAAGTCGAATCGGCTGAGCACATCATCGTGGGCTTGAACAAATTCCAGGTGGAAGAAAATCTCAAACACCAGATTCTCAAAGTATCGGAGGAAGTGGCCCTTCAGGGCATTGAGAAAATCCAGGCCTTGCGGGCCCGGCGCAATGCAGCATCCGCCACCCAAACACTGGCCGCCGTCGAGGCCCGCGCGCGTGATGGCGCCAATCTTATGCCCGCGGTGTTGGCCGCGGTTCGCGCCGAGTGCACCACGGGAGAAATTGCCGATGCTATGCGCAAGGTCTTCGGCGTTCACCAAGAAAGATAATTCTTGGCCAGGGAGAAAAAGATGAAGCTCGATCATATTGGTATCGCCGTAAGCGATTTGGATGCCTCCTGTAAGTTCTACCGAGAGTCTTTGGGATTTACGGTTTCCGAGCCCGAAGAACTGCCCGATCGGCAGCTCAAGATCTGCATGGTGGACATGAACGCCGGCGGCGCCCAGGTAGAGCTGCTATGGCCGACCCATCCGGATTCGGCAGTGGCCAAGTTCATAGAAAAAAAAGGACCGGGCATCCACCACCTTTGCTACCGGGTCGAGGATGTAGCGGCGAAGCTCGCCGAGCTCAAAGCCGATGGCGTCCGCCTCATTGATTCCGAGCCCCGTCCCGGCGCCCACAACACCCTGGTGGCCTTTATCCACCCCAAGAGCGCCGGTGGCGTACTCACCGAGATTTGCCAGCCCGGCTAATTTTTTAGTCGTTATTTTTGGCTTCTGCTTTTTGCCGCTTGCGGATCATCAGCCGGGCCGTCAACATGCCCAGTTCGTACAGGATGTATATGGGCAGCGCCATGATGGACTGGTTGACCGCGTCAGGTGTGGGGGTAAGAATGGCGGCCACCACAAACGAGCCCAGTAAGACATACTTACGATAGCGAGCGAGGGTCTTGGGAGTAACCAAGCCGATCCAGCAAATCAGAAACACCATGACCGGCGTCTCGAATACCAAACCAAAGGCCAGGATGAACATGGCCGCGTTGGACAAATACATTTGTAACGAAAGGATGATGCGGGTATTTTCCGCCATCTGGCCAATCGAAAAGGCGGCGGCCTTGGGCAAAACAATAAAGTAACAGAAGGCGGCCCCGCCCAGGAAAAACATGGTGGCTACGATGATGAAGGGCAGCGCCATCCGGCGTTCCTTGGGATAAAGCCCCGGCGAGATAAACCACCATAGCTGCGAAAAGACGATGGGGCTGGCGGCGAAAATGCCGCCGATGAGCCCCAGCTTCAAGCGGTAGAAGATCGGCTCAAAGATGCCCAAGTAGACCGGATCTTCGTTGCCCTCCGGCAGCATGTCTTTGATGGGCAGGCGCAGGGCCTTATCGATGTAGTCGGAAAAAATCACCCCCACGATAAAACAAATCACCAGGGCGATGGAGGAATAGATCAAGGCCCGGCGCAGTTCGCCTAGGTGTCCCCGGAAGGTAAGTACTTTTTCGTTCATGAGAACACGCGCAGGAACTTCGTCACAACTTGAAGCGCTTCATCTCCGATCGCAGACTTTCCGCTTGCTGGGCCATCAAATCGACCGTCTTTTTCATGTTGCCCATCGACTCCGAATGATGCTCGGCCACTTCCTTGATTTTCTCAATCGCTTGCATCACCTGTTCCGAACCGCGGGCCTGCTCTTTCTGAGCCCGGTTGAGATGATGAACCATCTCGGAGATATTCTCAATAGCTCCGGTAATTTGTTTCGAACCGCGGGTCTGCTCTTGACTCGAGGAGTGCACGTGCTGGGTGATGACCTTCATGCGCTCGGCCGAGGTCATGATTTGCTCGGAGCCCTTGGCCTGTTCCGCGGTGGCCGAAGCGATTTGCTGTACCGTCTCGGCAATGCGACTGATGGCATCGGTAACCACCTTCGAGCCCCGCGCTTGTTCCACGGTCGCGCGGGCAATCTCTCGTACCATATGGGTGGACTTGGTGGAGCTCTCGAGAATTTTGCTCAGGGCCTTTTCTGCCTCGCCGGACAAGTTAACCCCTTCGTCGACGCTTACCCGGCCGTTCTCCATGGCGTTGATAACACTCTTGGTCTCGGAGAGCACGGCCAGAATCAACTCTGAAATCTCGTTGGTCGAGGTTGCGGTCCGTTCGGCTAGATCTTTGATCTCATCGGCCACCACCGCGAAACCCTTGCCGTGCTCGCCGGCCTGGGCGGCGATGATGGCAGCGTTGAGTGCCAGCAGGTTGGTTTGTTCGGCCACATCGTCGATCACCGAAAGCACTTGACCAATGGCCTGGACCTTTTTGCCCAAAGCCTCCATGGCCGAAAAGGCAGTACTGGTCGAGTCGGAGATGCGGCTGATACCCTGGATGGTTTGCTTGACCGCCTCGGAGCCCCGCTCGGCATCACGCCGAACTTCCTCCGACAACAGGGCAGTCTCGTTGGCATTGCTTTCAACCTGGCCAATAGAAACATCCATTTCGCGCATCGAGGTCGATGTGTGCTCGGTGGTGGTGGAGAGATCCTCGACGCTTTTGGCCACGTCTTTGATGGCCCCGGTCATGTGCTCGATGCTGGTGGTGGTTTGCTCCACACTGGAGGCCAGGGAGCTGATATTGTCGGCCACCTCGTCGTTGGTGGCGGCCATTTCCATGATGGAGCTGGAACTTTCCTCGGCGCTGGAAGCAAGTATCTCGACATTCTCGGCCACGCCTTTGAGCGAAATGACCATTTCGGAGATGGACGAAGAGGTCTCGTCCACCGAGGCCACCTGATACTCGGCGCCCAGCACGACTTCCTCGGTGTTGGCGGTGATACGCTCGGTGGCGTCGGACAAGCCATCGGTAACCCCGGCCAGGTTGCGGATCATTTCGTTCAAGTTGCGCGCGATGCGGTTGAGCGCGTCGGCCAGCCGGCCAATTTCGTCGGTAGAAGTCACCGGGATCGACTCGGTCAGATCGCCTTCGGAGATCCGTTGGGCAACACTCATCATGGCCAAGAGCCGGTGGTAAATCTTGGTTGCGGCCCAATAGATGAACCCGGTAAAAATCGCCATGGCAAAGAGCAGGGCAATGGCCAAGGTCCACAGGATCTTGGCTTTCTGCGCCTGGATCTCGGTGGTTTTCAAACCGAGCAGCACATAACCCCACTGACCTTCGGCGTTGGGCTCGGCTTGCAGTACCGGAGCTTTCGGGCTGGCATCTCCGACCGGTTCGGGTTCTTCCAACTCTTGGTAGACCACGGCTCCTTTGGCCAGCTCTTTTCGCGCCTTGGCGCTGGCCGGATCTTTCGCCTCAAGATCGGTCATGCCGCTAAGCCGGTATTTTTCGGTCACGCCGACGAAATCGCTTCTTTCGACCGGCCCCTCCTGCGGGGAAAGGTGCATGGCAATCAGACTATCGAGATCCATGGGCCAACCGTGCTCGCGGAACTCGGCGGCAAATACCACCGGGGTCTTACCGGCGGGCGTGTCTTTCCCTGCTGGCGTGTTCTTCAAAACGATAATGTAGGCCACATCCTCTTTTTCCTCGATGATCCTTTTCAATCTGCGGATTTCGGGTTTGACCTGATCGTCGATCAGGTTGTTCAAGCTCGCCGCGGTCACCCCCTTGACCAATTCCTGGGCCAGGGCAACAGTCGAATTCTGGAGTTGGGTGGACACCTGGTAGTAAACAGTCAGGCCCACGAACACCATAATGATCGCCAGGGCACCAGCCAGGGTGCCGATGGTTTTTCCGCGCAAACCGATTTGTCCGGTTGAAATGGCTCGTCGCTTCATGCTTACCTTCCCTTCGAATGACTCCAACCTACCGCATCAGCCTGACTACATCATCGCGAACGAAGAAAGCAAAAACGTCCGCTTGCGTCACCGGCGATATCGGCGTATTAACACCACGCGGTATCGTTCTTCCACTTAGCCAAACTGCGGAAACATCGTGATAAAATCATACGTTGCGATCTTGATCACTGTCAAGATTTTGTTCGGGTCATTTTTGCCACTGACCTTGCCAAACGCGCCCGCAGCGGGGTAAACTTCATGGCACCAAAACCACTCTCGTGAGGATAGCCATGAACCGCACCGGACTTGTGTGTGATCCCCTGTATATACAACACGATCCCGGGCCGGGTCATCCCGAATCTCCCGAACGCTTGCAAGCCATTTACGCGCAGTTGGCCGAAGAAGAGCTTGATGCCCGCTGCATCGCCGTCCCCGCGCGCCCGGCCAGTCAGGCGGAGATCTGCCGAATCCACAGCCAGGAATACTTCCAGCGCATCGCTGCCAGCGAAGGCCAGCAAGTGATGTTAGACCCGGACACGGCAACCTCCGCCGACTCCTTCTCGGCGGCGATGCTGGCAGCCGGCGGGCTGCTGGCCTTGATGGAAGAAGTTGTCGCCGGTCGCCTGGACAACGGCTACGCACTGGTACGCCCGCCGGGACACCACGCCGAACGGGACCGGGCCATGGGTTTTTGCTTGTTTAACAATGTGGCGATTGCCGCCGATCACGCCCTAGCCCAACTGGAACTAGAGCGAGTACTCATCATCGACTGGGATCTGCACCATGGCAACGGCACCATGCATTCTTTCTATGACCGCAAAGAAGTTTTGTATTTCAGTACCCATCAATACCCATACTACCCCGGCACCGGCGCCCTAGAGGATGTAGGCGTGGGTGGCGGCCTGGGCCGAACCATCAATGTTCCTTTGGCGCCGGGAATGGGTGATCTTGAGTATCGGGCAATCTTTCGTCAGCTGCTGGGACCGGTGGCCAGCCAATTTGCCCCCGAGCTGATCCTGGTCAGCACCGGCTTCGACACCCACCGCCATGATCCACTGGGCGGAATGAAAATGACCGCTGCGGGATACGGCGCTTTGACCTGGGAACTGATGCAGATGGCCCAGGAAATTTGCGGGGGCAAGCTGGTCATGGTTCTGGAGGGAGGATACGATCTCGGCGGCCTGGCCCGGGGCGTGGCCCAAAGTGTCCGAACCCTGTTGGGTGAAAGTGAACCGGAGGCCAGCCCAAACGAGACCGGACAGGCCGGGGCCATCCTCAAGGCGGCCCAAGCAGTCCAAGCTCGTTTCTGGTCGTTTTAGTACTCAGTCCCCGCTCGGCTCAATTTCGGCCATCAGGACCCGACATCGTCGATAGGAATAGGAACTTTCAGAAACCATGGCGGTAACAGTGCGGCAATGAGCCATAGCTTGCTCTGGTTGGCTGGCTTTGATCACAAAGGCGGTATTGTAGAGGGTCAGGGCCTCGCGTTCCAAGTCGCGCAGATGCGCTTGGGCTTGCTTGAAGCCGGGTTGGTACTGCAAAACCTGGGAAAAATAGCGGAAGGCCTTGGGGTATTTCTTCTTCCGCCACACGGTCTCGCCCATAACGAAATAGGCCTTGGCTAATTTGGCCCGCAAAAGTTCCAAGTATTTTCCCTGACCACCGCCCAATTCCTCGGCCAAGGTCAATGATTGTAGCAACAATTTCTCGGCCCGCTCCAGGCGCCCGGCATGGCTGGCCAAATTCATCCCCTGGGCGTACAGTTTTTTAAAACTCTTCAATCCCGCGTGGGCAGCCTTGCTCAGTCGAGAGGAAGTCGCTTGCGCCAGTGCTCGATCGACCTGGGCCTGCCGAAAAGCCACCAGGGACTTACCCTCCAGTTTGACCGAACTCTTTTTCTCGCTAAGCAGAACTGACGGCGAAAGGTCTTTCTTTTGGCTCTCGGTACTCGCCAGCTTCTCTTTCGATTTTGCCCGGGCCTGGTCCCTGAGCTCGATCGCAACCTGGTTCCGCGGAGCGGAGAGCAACACATCATCGGCCAGCAATTCGGCATTTTCATATTCTTGCGCCTGAAAAGCTTTTTGGGCTCGCTTTAGATTGACGCGGACATGCTGTTGTTCAATTTCGGTCACCAGCTTCTTGATTTTTTCTATCTGCAGGCTTTCGCTTGGAGCCTTTCTCAATTGGGCCAGGGCGCTTTTGAAGTTGTGCCTTTGGACTTCGACCGCGGCCTCCTGCATCAGTGCCGTAACCAGAACCTCCCGCTTGATGGTTCGCAAATACTCCGTAAACAAACGGTTGTTCGGCTGTTCTTCGACCAAATTTTGGACCAAGGGCAGGGCCTGGGACCATTGTCCTGACTTGACCCACTCTTTCACCTGGGTAAATGGGCTAAGCGGAAGTTTCAGATTTGTGCTCTGGACCAAAACCGAGCCTGCCGGCAGCGGGCTGCCGTTTTGCAAGTTCTTTACGATCCCGGCAATACCAATCAATACCACCAGGCAAGCCAACACCAGAAGCCAGGGCTTGGTCAACAGACCGCGCCCTGCACTTGCCCGTGCGCTGGCGGCGGAACTTGGTGGCAATTGGATTTCCTGGTCGCTGCTGGGGGGATCGAGGGGGACTGGGTCAGGACCCGGGTCAATTTCGGATTTGGGTTCCGGCGTCGATTCTTCTTGGGCAGTCTCAAACTTCGAAGTGTCGGTGGGATCGGGATCTGCCACCGTCGAAGCGGCCGGGACTTGCCGCTTTTCGTCCAGGGCCCGCAGGCCGCGGCGAGTCAATTCTTTTTGGATGGGTCCCTCTTGCGGCTCAGTGAAGGTTTCTTCATCCGACTCATGATCGAGTTCTGCTTCGCCAGCGTCGATTTCTGGAAAAACCGTCTCTTCGGTGGGTTGGTTTTCCGGCAGGTCTGGCGACGAAGTCGGCTCTTTGGCATCGCTGGTCATGTCAGTACATCTTGTCCACTTTGAAGAACTGACCTGGCTTGACCACGTCCTTGGCATGCACGAATTCCTTGGGTTGCTCGTCCTTCTTGAAGGCTTCCAGGACTGACTGGGGGGTGTCGGGCCGAGCCAACAAACCGGACAGGGGATCGATCCGGGCAAAGGTGATCCCTTCCGGCACATCGAAGTCATCCTGGGGACGATCGGCGAGCACTTGTTGCATAAAGTCGAGCCAGATCGGCAATGCCGCCCGTGAACCGGTCTCACCGCGGCCCAAGGGATCCTTGGGTTCGTCATGGCCAACCCAAACGCCGGTGACCACGTCGTGGGTAAAACCCATGAACCAGGCGTCGGCCGAGTCGTTGGTAGTGCCGGTCTTGCCAGCCGCCGGTTTACCCAAGCGTTTGGCCCGCGCGCCGGTTCCCCGGGTGGCCACTCCCTGCAAGAGATGAGTCAGGATGTAATTCGACTGGGCAGAAAGCAGGCGTGGCCAAGGATTGGCCAAGCGGTCGTAAGCCCGGTCGAACTTCTCGTCCCAGGCCTGCCAGGGGTCTTCGTGGGAGGTGCGGTTGAGCAGCACCCGACCGAATCGATCGGTCACTTTGCGAATCAGGTGCAGTCTGGGTTTGCGCCCGCCCTGATTGAACACCGAATACACCTGAATCATATCCCAGGGTTTGACACAAGAAGATCCCAGCGCCAGACCCAACTCTTCGCGCAGGCCGGTAGTAATGCCCAGCTTATGCGCCCAGACAATGTCCTCCTTGATGCCCACCGCATCGAGCACCTTGATCGAGGGAACATTCATGGAATTGACCAGGGCGGTATGCACGGTTACTTTGCCTTTGAAGTCTCGTTCGTAGTTTTCTGGTTTCCAGCGATTTTGGTTTTCCGGATCATCATAAACAATGGCACTGTCGATAATGATGGTGGCCGGATTGTAATCATGCTCTTCGATGGCCAGGGAATAATGAACCGGCTTGAAACAACTGCCCGGCTGCCGGCAAGCCTGTAGCACCCGGTTGAATTCGGAGTCAGCAAAATTATAGCCGCCAATCATGGCCTTGAGATAGCCCAGCGCCGGCTCGACCGAGGCCAAAGCGCCCTGCACCCCGGGGATTTGCTCCAGCGCCACAATGACGACTTCGGCTTTGCCGGCCTCGGCAGTTGGTAGTATCTTCTTCATGGCCGGCGGCTCACCGGCTAGCAAAGCCTTGGCATCGGCGCGGCGGACCAGGATCAGGTCACCGACCGCCAGCACCTTGCGGATGTCCTGCACCCGGGCGGCGGCACTTTTGTAGTGCACGGTAGGATTGGGCTTGCGCGCCCAGCGCATACCGAATATGGGCAAAAAGCAACGGGTATGGCCGGCCGCGACCCAGGCGTAATTCTCTTTCACCTGCTCGACCACCGCCGGAACCGTAACCCCCATGGGCAATTCGGCCCGGTCCTTTTTCTCCAGGTGCGCTTGGAGTTTGCTTAAAAAATCCGCCGACTTTTCTTTGTCTTTGAACCGGTGCAGCGCACCGCGGTAGCCCTGCCGATGATCTAGATAGCGCAAACCGAGGTTGACCGCTTTTTGGGCAGCGTGCTGCCAATCCATATCCTGAGTGGTCTCAACTTTGAGCCCAGCCTCATACACCCCTTTGGTGCCAAACATACCTTGCAGACGGCGGCGTACCTCTTCGACAAAGTAAGGAGCGTGCTTGCGGAAAATATCCGAGATGGGATAGGGATCGAGTTTGGCCTCGCTGGCTTCTTGCTTCTCAGCAGCACTGATAAAATCGATATTCAGCATGCGCGAAAGCACATAACCGCGCCGCTCCAGGGCGGCCTCTGGTCGGTCTACCGGATCGTAGGTGGAAGGCGCCTGCGGCAAGCCGGCCAGAGTCGCCATTTCGTGCAGGTTCAGATCCCAAGCGTTTTTGTGAAAGTAATTGCGAGCGGCAGCATGCACGCCGTAGGAGCCATGACCCAAATAGATCTGATTCAGATACAAATAAAGAATTTCTTCCTTGCTAAACTTCTGCTCCAGACGCCCGGCCAAAATGGCCTCTTTGAACTTGCGGGTAAAGGTCTTTTGCCGGCCGATGAAAGTCTTGGCCACCTGTTGGGTGATGGTGCTGCCCCCCTGAACCACGCGGCCGGCCATCAGGTTCTTTATGGCCGCGCGCAATATCCCCATGGGATCGATGCCGCTATGATCGAAGAAATTGTCGTCTTCGGAGGCAATAAAGGCCTCGACCAACTGGCGCGGAATCTGTTTGGCCGGTATCACGCTGCGCCGCTCGATGGCAAACTCGCCCACCAGGGCGCCGGACTGGCTATAAATTTCCGTGGTTTGGGCCGGATTGTACTGATCGAGTTCGGGCAAATCGGGAATGTCATCCTTGACCAGCTGAAACAAAAGCCAGATCCCGCCCAGACCCATCAAGGTCCATAAAACCATGCAGGTCCCGGCCCAGGCCACAATCCTCAGCCACCTCGCTTTGATCTTACGAGGATTGGCCACCGGCAAAGGCTGATTCGCTTGGTTTGAACTTTGGGTTGCCACTCAGCATCCTCCTCAAGAATGGCCCAAGAATAGGTGTTTTTCCATAGCGAGTCAATCAGGGTTGACCCAAAACCCCATTCCGCGCTCTACTGCCAGCCGGAGCAGCTAACGTCAACTAAGAGGCAAATATGATCTGGATGGTTTCGTCGATTCTTTGTTGGTCACTACTGGCCGTCGAGCCCCAGCCGGTAAGCGCGCCGAGCCCCGAGCCGACTGTTGCGCTGGCTCTCGGCGATCTGCTCGATTTGGCCCTGGCACAAGACGGGCGCCTGCGGGCAGCGCATGCCCAACTGGCCAGCTACCGGGCACGTTACGATGAGGCGCGCTGGGCCTGGTTCCCTGCCGCCAAGCTGCAGCTACTCTTCGGGGGACCGATTGGGGAAAGACGCCTGGCCTGCAAGTCGGACCCTACTTGCGTGGAACTGGAAAATGCCTCGTCCTGGAGTTTTGGAGATCTGGGAGGAGAAGTCAGTTGGGCCGCCGGCGGCAAGCTGGAGGCGGCCATACCGCTCTACACCTTTGGCAAGCTATCCTCGGTCAAAAAAGCGGCCGCGGCCGGCGTCGATGCCGGCCAGGCCGGCATTGTACGCGTGCGCCAGGAAGTAGCGCTGGAAGTGCGGCGGGCTTATTACGGTTGGCTGTTGGCCAACGCAGCCGAGGAAGTATTGGAAGAGGGCGAAGGGAAAATCAAGGAGGCTGAGAAAAAATTATTAAAGATGCTCGAAGAATTCAACGAGGACGTCACCGAGCGCGATCTACACAAGCTGCGCTTCTATTCCGCCCAAGTCAAAACCATGTTGGCCCAGGCCCGCCAAGGAAAGGAAATTTCTCTGGCCGCCCTGCGCTTTTTGACCGGCAGCGAAGACCTGGGCCAGCAAATCAAATTGGCCGTGGCCGAGTTGCGCGCCCCCAAGGTGGAACTCGAAAGCCGTGAGCATTATCTCAAACAGGCCCGACTGCAACGACC
>JAUVBB010000348.1 GCA_030591445.1 Deltaproteobacteria bacterium
GATAGTTGCGTCATCAAGGGAGGCGGAGCCGGCGGTCATGGAATCGAAGCCGGAAGTCTGCATGGCATCTCTATCCATTACTCAGATATCTCGGCCGTCGGCAACGGCTCCGCAGTCTTTGTTTACTCCAATTGCCCCGATCTCACCATTAGCAATAGCTACCTTCACGATAGCAACAAAGCGGTCGAAGTCCAGCTCGGCATGTCCAACATGTCCGTGACCCTCATCAATAACACCATCCTGCACAACAACATTGGTATCCTGGCAAACTCGGGGCTCTACGGTCACGCCTATTCCCTCACCTACCATGACAACATCATCGCCTTTTCTGATGAATATGGGGTAGACCTCACCGATGCCGCCTATGAATTCTCCCACAACGCTTTTTACGGCAACACCGCCAACTACAACGGGGCAGCAGCACCCGGTTCATCCTATGTAACCTCAGATCCTTTGCTCGATAGCTCTTTTACCCCCCCTGCGCCCGGGGTGGGTTCTCCACTCATAGACGCCGGCAGTCCCTCCGCCCTGACCTACGATTTTTGGCTGCGCGCCCGCGACGCCAGCCCAGACATCGGGGCCGTCGAGCGCTTCTAGAAATCAGATTTCTCCCAACCGCTAGGCCCCACCGGATCAATCCTTCCACGCTTCTCCCATCGAAAAGTGGAAATCGTTTTGCCTTGGTATGCTGAAACTGGAAAACGAGCTTAACTCTCACGAATTAATACCTGAAACTATCCCCTATTGAATGCAATCCTGATAGTCTTGGATATCGACTCAGGCGAGAGGCATGTGGCACGAGGAGCTGGGGATCGTATGGGAAATACTCATTGAATGGTCAATTGTGATCAACGGGGATTGATTATGAAACTGTCAGATCGAGGCATAACTCGGCGTGGAGCAGTGCTGGCAAGAGTGTTCTTTGGAGCATGGGGCGTCTTTGCTATGTGTTTTTTCTTCTCGTGTACTGAAGGCGTCTCAAACCTGGGTGGACCAGGGCAACCCTGCCTGGAATTCGAGAGGTGCAACCAGGGATACGAATGCATTAAAGACAAGTGCTACCAGGAAGGCCTCAACTGCCTCGAGCGGGATGGGATTTGTCCGGGCGAGACAGAGTTTTGCAGTGATGACGGCAATTGCGTGGATGACTGCGATGGGAGGAGTTGCGGTCAATCTCCCAAAGCATTCCAGTGTGGCACATGTGCGGGTCTGACGGAGTACTGCACGGACAAAGGACAATGTGAGGACGACTGTTTGGGAAGAGAGTGCGGTAAGTCGCCAAACGCCGGATACATCTGTGGTAATTGTAGTGGTGACACCGACTACTGTACTTCCCAAGGTCAGTGTGAGGATGACTGTGTAGAGAGGGCGTGCGGCGAATCGCCGAGAGCCGGACACGATTGCGGGACGTGTTCTGGTAGCAACGAGATTTGTGCCGACGGACAATGCGAATGCGAGTTCTTCGAATGCGGAGATCTCTGTTGTGAGGCCGGGAAATTCTGTGGACCGAATGGCACGTGCAGCCCAGTAGTCAAACTGGTCGCATCTGATGGCGAGCGGGACGACGAATTCGGCTTTTCCGTGTCCATCGACAGCGATGTTGCCATCATTGGATCGCGCTACGAAGACCAGATGGGTAACAATGCGGGTGCGGCTTACATCTTTCAAAGAGAGGCGGCAGGCTGGGTGGAGGTAGAAAAACTCACCGCGTCGGATGGCGAGGCAGAAGACGAGTTTGGCTACTCAGTTTCAATTCGCGGCGATTTTATCATCGTGGGGGCAAAAGGCGAGGACGAGAAAGGATTGGATGCGGGTGCAGCATACGTTTTTCAAAAGAATGCGCAGGGCTGGCAGGAGGTGAAGAAGCTCACGGCTTCCGATGGAGTCGGCGGGGCGAATTTTGGTTGGTCGGTCTCTATCAATGGAGACAGTGCATTCGTTGGCGCTTACAAAGCGGACACCGAGGAATGTGGTGGCCTGCTTGGCGTATGTGATGGTGCCGTTTATATTTGCCATCGAGATTCCGGAGAATGGAATGAAGCGCAGAGGATTTCCGCAGGTCCCGAAAGTTCGGCATACTCCTTTGGCAAATCGCTATCCGTCAGAGGAGATAAAATGATTGTTGGTGCGAGTTGGGGCTATATGTCGGATCGACTCGAGAGTGCCGGAGCCGCCTACATGTTCCACCGCGAGGGAACAGACTGGATAAGATCCCAGGAGCTATTTGCCGCAGACAGAGGTTCGTTTACCTACTTCGGTGGATCGGTATCCACCAGTGGCGACTATACCTTTGTGAGTGCCACCGGAGAAAGCACTGCGGGCAGTGATTACGGATCTGTGTATGTCTTTCACAAAGGGGTTGTCGAATGGGAGCAAATAAAGCGGCTCAGACCAACCTATGACCCGCGCGGGGCTGATTTTGGCTGTTCTGTGTCCATCAGTGGTGAATTCGCCGTCATCGGAGCCTGTTTGCTCCACTCAGAATACCCACCAGACGAAACCGGAGTTGTCTACCTCCTTCATAACGGAACGGAGGGCTGGGCTAGTGTGTCATCACTTGCCGCACCGGACGGGGAATCTCTCGACCGGTTTGGTCAGGCTATCGACATCAACGGCAGCAATGTCATTGTCGGCGCCAGATGGAAGGACGAAACAGACATCGACACGGGAGCTGCCTACATATTTGAGTTGTCGGATTAACCAGATCCGAGCAATCCTGCCCTTCAGCTCATCCGATCAGGATCAGTCCGGCGGCGTAGCTGGTGGTGTTGGCCAAAGCCGAAGCCAGCATGGCCCGTGACCAGTCACGGGGTCGGCTGGAAAGTGCGTAAACCAGCGCCTCGATAATGGTTGCCATAAGCTCGCCCACCAGGATGAATTGCTGGTACGACGAGACCACCCGGGGCAGCAAGAAGTGCATAGCCAAGTGAGTGGCGGTCGTGGCCACCAAGCAGCAAAGAGCCATACGCGCCCGTTGGCCTTTAAATACCAGCGCTACGATCGGGATCTCGATCGCCAGGGTGATCACCAACGCGGTTAGATATCCGGTCATCATCGGGGCATGAATTGGGTCAGCGACGGTGACGTCGTGCGCGCAGGCAGCAAGCCAGAATCATGATACCGATGTTGAAAAAAAACACGGTCGGCGCACCAGAACCAGCATGCACGCAACCAGTACCCGGGTCACAGACCAGTCCATCGGACGAGTCCTTCCAGGGCACATCCAGTTCATAAGCAACCGTCCCTTGGTTACCCTCACTCAGCTCGCAGCTGGTCGAATCTTGATCCACCTCGGCTTCTCCATAGAACTCGGTTGGCCCACAGGCTCCTGGGTGACAATCAAACGGTTGGGCGAATCCATAGCGGTATGTGCCCGGGGGAACGCATTCATCCAGGTAGCAGATCTCGGCACAAAAAGCATGAAGCTCCACTGTCTCCCCTGTTTTGACGTTCTGCCGAAGCAGGGCTGAAGTGTAGGGGCACATACCCTCGCCATACGCGCATATCATGACAGTGTTATCCCTGACGTTAATGTCATATGTTGGCCCCATAGCACAGTTGGCAGAGCTCGGCGCAGCATACGCCATCAAGGCAACAAATCCCATTTCAATCAAATAGTAAGCCTTCACTCGACCTCCCTTTTCTGTGAATATATGATCACTATTGCATAGTAACAGCAACATCTATGCCATTCACAGACCAATCGCCGGCAGAATCTCCTCGGTGATCATTCTTGCCCGGTAACCATTGGCCTGATCGGAAGCGGTGATGACTGTGGCAAAGAGGAAGCGTCGTTCACCTTTCAGTAAATGACCGACAAACCAGCCCAGGAAATATTTTCCGTTCTTATAGCCGGAACCAGTTTTGCCGCTCAACACCCGACCGTTCTGACGGTCCAGGATGAGAATCTCTTTTACAATTTTTGTGCTGCGGGGGGAGAACGGCAAACGATTGAGATACAAGTCTTCCAGAAACAAGATCTGTTCGTCGGCCGAAATAGCCAGCGGGCCGTCTAGCCAAAACCGAGTTACATCCTTGCCGATGTCGCTATTGCCATAGCGGGACTGTTTTACCAGTCGGCGCATGGCCGGCAAACCGACCCGGCGGGCGAGTTCTTGATAGTACCAGACCACCGAGTATTGGATGGCCGAGGCCAAAGTATGATCTCTTTGCCAGGATTTGATGGGCATGGCCTTGCCATTCCAGCGAAACAGAGTGTTTTGGTTCTCAATCACACCGGTTTCCCGTCCAATCAGTGAGTTCAGGATCTTGAAAGTCGAACAGGGCTGGTGCCGGACTTGGCAGAGGGAAGGATTATGACTCAGTAGGCGCCCACTATCGAGATCCTTGAGCAAGAAGCAGCCTTCGAACTCAGAAAAGATAGAGGCGATGTCATCCGGCAAGGCCAGTTCGGCCAGGACTTCGATCTTTTCGGTCCAGATGGCATCGAGCTTGAATGGGAGTAGATACTGAAGAGCTTGCTTGCTGTTGACCCGAACCACCCAGAACTGGCCGCCGATGTGGTGAATATCGGCGATGAGTTTCTTGGCCGTGACCGAGGACAGTTTCTTGAAATCAGGATAAGGCACGGCCAATGTTGCCTCTCGGCATTGGCTGTCAAACTGTCCCGATGAGAAGTAATTCTTGATGCATTTTCTGACGCCTTGCCAGTTGAGCTTGGGAACCAGCATCTTCGGGATTTCTTTTCTGGCCTGATCCCGTATGGGCTGCTGGGAACAGAAGAAAATAATCTGACTCAGGTCATAGCCATGCTCTTTTTCGATTCGCTTGAGTTCGGACAGAATAATCTTCAGGGCCCGCTTGCTTCCGCTCTTCAGATTGATCACAAATTTCCGCTCGGAAAAACGGGTGAGCACTTCGGCGAGGCTGGGCATGCGATTGCGTCTCAGGCAGTCGCGATAGCCCTTTTCTTTCTGCCGGCAACGAAAGGGATGAGTCTGGTGATTGTCAAACGTGTAGCCGTAACCGATATCGAGACTCTGCAGATAGGCCAGGCTTTGCTTTTCGGTCACGCCCTGGCCATTGGTACGGCACTCTAGCTCCCAGTCATGAAAAACCACTACCCCACCATCGACGGTGGCATGAACATCGATTTCCACCCAATCGGCCCCCAGCCGAAATGCCTCCGCCATCGAGGCCACGGTATTTTCCAGAAATGAATGCGTCGGCTTATCTATTCTCTCCGCCGTACAAGTTTGCGGGCCCAGATTTTCTTTGGAGAAAGTCTGATACACCCCCCGATGCGCCATAATGGGCGTAGCCGCACTCGCGAGATTTTCGCCAAAAGCAAACAACACCAATACCGACAAACAAGGACTGAATTTCATTTGCACCCTCCGCTAAAATGATTTGCTCGCTTCCCATGCAAATCGGGTGCCATCGCCATTTCGTTATTTGTTTCAGGATACGCGCTTATTGCCCGTGTCGAACTAGACACAGTCTGGGAGGAAAAACGGGTCGCGATTGCGACAAGCTGGAAGGCTTCGCTTAGATCTTATCCATCAATATAAAAAAGGTGGTGGTGCCACCTTCACCATCGGGAGCGGTGGCTTTGGCTGCCATTTGATTGCCCTTGATGCAAAATTCGATGCTGTCGGGGCCGTCTACGGCGTTGGGGAAGGTCAGAGTATTGCCGTTTAGGGTGTAGTCATCGCTGGTGGGCTGGCCGCTGGCTTCGTCATCAGTTTGTTGGCATACGCAAGGATCGGCCGTGCTACAAGTGGTGCCGTCGCCAATCTGGGTCTGCAGATCGGCGCAGGTGCCGCTGTTGAGACAACTTACCGGCACCGTGAATTCGACCTGGAAGGCCTGCTTGGTGAAGGTTCCGATCATGGCCGTTTCGGTGAATTCGAGGCTGCCGGCCCAATCCAAGCTGAAGACCAATGTGGAATCGGGACAGTCGGTGGCCATGGGATTTTCAAGAGCGGAGTCGTCGATACAAGCCATGGAAATCTGCCAGGTTCCCAGCAAGTCGCCACCGCAGCCAGAATAGCCCGCCATTAGTTCGGCGCAGGACTGATAGCCAAAGCCATCATCACCGTCATCGCTGCTACCGCAAGAAAAGACACTGGCACCCAAGCCTAAGCAAACAAAGACAATTAGACACTTTTTCATCCTGAAACCTCCTAGTAATATGGGTTCTATTTATTGCTTTGACCTGATTCTGGCCCCAGAGATTCATTTTTGTCAAAAATGTCCGGTCTCCATACCAAAACATAAGTTTTGGGACGGAGACTAGTTGCTAAGCTTGGCGGCTTCGGCTTCCAGGAGGGGTTTGATGCGCCATTGATCCACTAGGACCACGTGGGTGGCATCTTCGGCATAGAGCAGGTAGGCGGAGCTTTTCTCGGGATCTTGGGCAAAGTGCAGGACTTTGGTCTCGACAATCTCGGGCGCGGCCGGGGCTTCGGCGGGCGCGGCTTGAGGGGCAGTGCCTTCTGTGCCTTCGGCCGCGGGCGGGCTAGGGGGAGGCGCGGTGGCCGGCAGGGGGTCCTTGGTCAGGGCCAGGCTTACCAACACCGCATCCGCGCTCTGGTCTACTTTGTATTTCAGCTGGGAGTCGCTGAGCAGGCCGGCGATGTCGCTGAGATCGATCTTGACCGCTTTGTCTATCAGGGGTTTGATCGCATCGGCTTTGGCCGGCTGGCCATTGACTTGCCAGGCGTCGAGCGCGGTGCGGGAAAGCACCAGGCTTTGGCCCTTGGTCTTTATCTCCAGGCGGGCCAAGCGGGTACGGTCGACTACCACATAGTCTTTTCGGGCCCAGTCGGCCACGCGCGTGCCCAACTCCCAGGTCTTGATGTCGTCGACGGCGTAGACTTCGGGCGCGGGATCCAGGCGCAGGTAGGTAAAACCGCCACTGCCGGCCTTGCCGACCAGCACAAGTTTCTTCTCGTTGGCGGTCTCGATAGTTACCTTGCGCTCGAACTGGTCGGCCGCCACCTTCAACTCCACGTGGTGATCGGTGCCGGTCGAGACCACATAGCTCGACTCCATGCCCAACAAGGTGCCCAGCAGCCGATCCACTTTGAGATCGTCGGCCAGGTAGCCCGCCTGGTCGGGCAAAACCCATTTGCCGTCTTTGCGGGCCAGGTTGACGCCGGTCCCATCTTCTTTCTCTATGCGCAAGCCCTGGATGTTTTGGCGTTCGATTCCCTTGAGCAACACCACCCGCGAACTCTGCATGGTTTGGTCTTCGCCACAAAAGGCATAGCACATGCCAAACAAAATCATCTGACCCAGCAACAAAGCGCTGAGGATGCTATTGGTCCGGTTCATCAGGCGCTCCTCTCTTCTGACTGCTTGGCGTCGAGATTCAAGATGGGCCGGGCCCGGCCCCGGCGACCCAAGGTAAACAAGCCGATAAGCAACACGGCCAGAATCACGAAGGCGAAGTTGCCCAATTCCCAACCAAAGCGCTCACCCGACTCCAACTTCTTTAATGTTCGCGCGTACTGCTCCTTGGCGCGAATCGACAGCAAGCCCACATCTTGCACTCCCCAGTCAACCAGGTTGGTCACCAGCTGAATGTTGGCCAAATGGGTATCGGAGACCTGGCTGGAAATCGAAAGCACCATGTCGGCCAAGAAATTGGAGGAGCCCAGCACCACCAGGCGGGCCTCCTGGCTGGAGTGTTCAATCACGCCGGCCCGGTTGCCAGAATCCTTCGCCGGTGCCGGGGGCTGACCCGGTGCCGCCGGCTTGGACTCGCCAATCAACATGGGCGCCTCGCGATCCTTGAAGTAACTTTGAAACTTACCCATCAGGCTGACCGCCAGGGGAAAACGCTCTTTCTTCTCGGGCTCGGCGAAACCCAGCTCGGGAAAGGCCTTGTGATCGGGTTGGGCATTGGGATTGTCCACCGACCAGGCGTCCGC